>NZ_JAKUVW010000004.1:0-330717 GCF_026782085.1 Streptococcus oralis | reverse complement strand
CCAATCATGCAGAGACGGGTTGAACTTGCTTTGGGGCAGTTCACCGAAAATATGAAAAAATTGGCAACAAACTCAACTGCTGGATATCTAACATCCTTGGATCTCTTTGATAAACAGTATATCCATGTGGATCAAAGTGTGGCACCGGTTGAAACTTCACCTTTAGATAAGAAGTACCAAGCCCTTGTAGATAAGATCAATACACTGGATACAGATACTTATGGCTTGCCTAAGAAAGATCTCTTAGTACATTTGCAGGAAGCAAAACTAGCACAGGATGAGACAGAGTTGACTGCGATTGAAGCGAAACTGCAGGCCTTGCAAAATTTCCGAGATCGGACAGGGGTTACAACAGTAGAGTACATCAAGTACTTCTACGAACATGTGTCTGATGGTCGTTTGAGAGAAGAACTTCGGAACCGTGTTGCCAAGTTGACATGGGAACTTTACCAGTCACAATCTTTCCTCAAAGCAACCGACTTGAACAAGTTATTCCCAACTATTTACCAAACTAAGTTAGAAGTAGAAGAAGCTCTCAAAGAAGAACCCGTTTCTACAAAAGTTGGTAAGACTATTCTAGATACGGAAAAAGTAGATAGTCAAACTGCTAAGACCGCCATCTATGAATTCCTAAAAGAACTCTACGGTGATTTTATGCCAGAAGAGCGGGTTAGTCATGTTAAGAAGGAAGAAGTGGATGCTCTCCTAACTAAAGCTGCTCAACTCCTAGCACGTGTCAAAGAAGATGGTGTCAAACAATCCCTAGCTGAAGAAGCAGCTAATATCAAAGCGGCTACTGAAAAGGAAAATGCAGACCTTGACGAAGCTAAAACACAACTTGAGGATCTCTTGAATCGTATTGCAGCGACTATCCAACGAGAGAAAAAAGAAGCAGAACAAGATCCACAAACGGTGATTATCTACCAAAAACTCTATAATATCTTGCTCTCTCTTCACAAGTACTTAGAGGATAACAAAGGATCCGATGCTGACTTTGAACGTGTTGATGGCCTATTTGATCAACTTGCAGCCAAAAGTAGTGATAAAGAAGGCCTCCTCACTCTAGCTAAAGAAATCATTAGCTTGAACCAGGAACTCCGTTCAAAAGCAAGTAAAACTGATAGCCAATCTAAGTCTGAGAAAGACAGTGAAACAGCTGCTTCTAAACCAACAGAAAAGCAAGCGCAAAGTGAGTCTGAGACAAGTGCTCAACCAAATGAATAAAAAGAAAGGCGAAGTAGCTGAGCTACCTCGTCTTTTTTAGTCTTTATAAGATACAATGCCAATGATGGTATCCACCGCACGCTCCATAGTCTGAAGGCTGACGTATTCAAAACGTCCATGCATGTTTTCACCACCAGCAAAGATATTTGGAGTTGGGATACCCATAAAGGAAATCTTAGAGCCATCTGTTCCACCACGAATTGGTTCAATAATTGGCGTGATACCTAAATCTTCCATAACATCCTTAGCAATGGTAACGGGTGTCATGTCTTTCTCAATGACTTCCTTCATATTGTAGTACTGGTCTGTCAGAGTCAAGCTAACGCGATCATTCCCAAGCTCTTGATTCATCTTATCAGCAATAGACTGCATAGCTGCTTTACGAGCTTCAAAGGAATCCTTTTCAAAGTCACGAATGATGTAGCTTGCACGCGCCTCCTCGACACTACCTGACACATCCATAAGATGATAGAAACCTTGGTAACCATCTGTCAGTTCAGGTCGGTCATTCTCTGGAAGTTGATTATGAAAATCAATTGCTAGCTGAAGGGCATTGACCATTTGACCCTTTGCAGTACCAGGGTGAACATTGCGCCCTTGGAAATGAAGCTCAGCAGCAGCGGCTGAGAAAGTCTCGTACTGAAGTTCTCCTAGCGGACCACCATCAACAGTATAGGCAAAGTCAACGTCAAAGTCTTCTGCATCAAACTTGTTAGCACCAACACCGATTTCTTCATCTGGTCCAAAACCAACTCGAATCTCACAGTGTTTGATTTCGGGATGAGCAGTCAGGTATTCGATAGCAGTCATAATTTCAGCAATTCCTGACTTGTCATCAGCACCTAGCAAGGTCGTTCCATCTGTTGTGATGAGTGTTTGGCCTGGATATTTCTCAAGACTCTTGAAGTCGGCCGGATCTAGTTTAAATCCAGAATCACCCAAGTCGATAACTCCACCATCGTAATTTTCGATGACTTGCGGATTAACTCCCTCAGCATTAAAGTCAGCTGTGTCCATGTGGGAGATGAAGCCAATCTTGCGTGTCAAGCTTGGATCATTAGCTGGTAAGGTACCAATAGCAAAACCATTTGGAAGGTAGTAGACGTTTTGCAGACCGACACGTTTCATTTCAGGAATAAGAACATTGGTCGCAAAATCTACCTGGCTTTGCGTACTTGGAGTAGTAGTAGAGTGTTCATCAGAACGCGTATTGACCTTAACGTAGGTCAAGAAACGATCTAAAAGGTTCGGATAAGTCATAAAAACTCCTTTAACAATCATAAAATAGAATGCAAACTTCGGAAAAAACCTTATTCTGAAAATTTCATGAATTTTGAAAAAATATAATAATTCAAATTCAATAGACTTTCAAATGAAATCTTGGGCATTTTAGAATAAAATATATGCATTGATATTTTATGAGATTTTTTATTTCTTTTTTCATTTTACCATAGAATAGTTTGAAAGACAAAGAAGAATCATACTCTTTTATTAATTAACATAATATAAAATCAATCATATTAATTGACACTGCGTGAACTTTATTGTACAATTATCTTGTAAATGTCCTAGATTGATATAGTAACAATATTAGTACATTCTAGTTAAGGAGAATAAAATGAACATTCATTTCGAGTTTAAGAAAGTTCAAATTATTGTACGCCGTTTAGTTACACTGTTAGCTATTCTCTTTTTGTGTGCTCCGATAAGTCTGTTAAATGCAGATTCTACCATAGAACCCCAGACAAGTCTTCATAAAACAATTACTCCGATATCAGGACAGGAAGACAAGTATGAGTTGTCCTTGGATATTACTTCCAAGCTTGGAACGGAGACCCAAACGGATCCCTTGGATGTTGTTTTAGTAGCAGACCTCTCAGGAAGTATGCAGAATCAGGATGTCCAATCTTTTGATGGACGGACGATCAGTCGGATTGACGCATTGAAAAATACTCTAAGAGGAACAAATGGTCGTAAGGGCTTAATTGATACCATTCTATCCAATTCTAATAACCGTTTATCTATGGTAGGATTTGGTGGGAAAATTGACAATAAAAAGAATGATCAGTATTGGGATGGAAATAAATGGAGACTTTTTAGACCATACTGGCCCTATGAACGGATGACAAAATACTATGATGGCGTTTCACCATGGGATGATGCTAACACGATTTTAGGATGGAGTAACAATGCTCGTGCTGCTAAAACAGCGGTATACAACATGAGTATTGCAGGAGGTAATTCCATTGGTACTGAGTCAGGTATTGGTACCGGGACCAATATTGGGGCTGGATTAACCTTGGCCAACCAGTTAATGGGAAGTGCAAGATCTAATGCTAAGAAAGTCGTTATTTTGCTTTCAGATGGCTTTGCGAATATGGTCTACGATGCCAATGGTTACACTATATATAACTACAATAACGAAGATCCTAATATCGAAACAGCTCCCCAGTGGTTTTGGGATAGATTAAATAATAATCTAAATAGTCTATCATATAGCTTGGCTCCAACACTTGATGGTTTCTATTCGATTAAATTTCGTTATTCAAACAATGTCGACAGTATTACCAGTCTGCAATATTATATGAGGCAACATAATGCCTCCATTCCAAATGAAATATTCTCTGCAAATGATGAAGACCAGTTACGGGACAGTTTTAAAGATATCACTGATAAGATTCTGCCACTGGGAATCCACCATGTGTCCATCAAGGATGTTCTTTCTAAGTATGTCCAGCTATTACCGAACGGATCGTCAGAGTTTCGTGTAGTGAAAGAAAAGGATGGTAGCAGTGAAATATTAACTGAAAATCAAGTAACTTTTGATACCAAAACAACCTCAGAAGGATTAGTGGAAGTTACGGCAAAATTTTCTCCGAATTATTCCTTAGAAGATGGAGCTAGATATGTCCTAAAATTCACTGTTACATCTAGTCAAGAAGCCCTGGATGCCATTGCTGGTGATAAAAAACTAGAGGCTGGTGATGCTGAGGGTTCTGATGTCAATAAACTCTACTCCAATAAAGGTGCTAGTGTCACCTATTCCTATGGAATAGGCAACTCTCAAACCAAGACCAAAGAATACTCTGACAACCCAACATTTAAGCCTTCAGATCCATTAACGGTACCAGTGGAAGTTGAATGGCAAGGTGTGACGGGTGCGAGAACTGTTATTACAGCTGATCAACCGAGTAATGTTGAACTGAAACTGGTTCAAAAGAACAAGAACGGAGGTTCTGATAATCAAGACTATCGAAAGACAAATGTGAATGTTAGTAAAAACGTATCTAATGAAACGAGGAACTTTGAAAAAGTTGCCAAAGGATATCAATACGATTTAATTGCACCCGATGTCCCAGCCTTTACCAAAGAAATAAAAAATGTTGGTACAGAATCTAACCCATCCTTTAAGGTAATCTATAAACAATTGCCAAGTCTGACGATTAAGAAAGTGTTGGAAGCTGAAAATAACTTGAACAAGGAGTTTAGGATTAAGGTAAAACTAACCTCTCCTGATTCTACTCCATTGAATGGAACTTTCGGAGAGATAACTGTTGTGAATGGTGAAGCGGAGATCCGTGTCGAAAAACGAAAGCGTTGGAAAGGTATTCTAAGCTATCTTCCTCGGGGAACCCATTACAAGGTTGAAGAAGAAGCGGCATCAACGAACGGTTACCACGTTACATATGAGAATCAAGAGGGAGATCTGAATAAAGACGAAACCAGCACTGTTACGAATCACAAGCTTCCAAGTTTATCAGTCACAAAAAAAGTTACAGGCGTATTTGCCAATCTATTAAAATCCTTCAAGATTACCATTAACATCAGGGATGCTCAGAACAGTCCACTGAATGGAACCTATACTGCAACGGTGAATAATAAAAGAACCCCTCTGCAATTTACGAATGGTCGAGCGTCTATTGATCTAAACAAAGATCAAACCATAAAAATTGATGGACTTCCACTCGATAGTCACTATACCGTAGAAGAGGAATCAAACTCTTCGCGTGGATATCAGGTATCTTATGAAAATCAAGAAGGCGAGCTAGATGGGGATAAGTCCGCGACAGTCACGAATAATAAGAATAGCGTACCTGAAACCGGAGTTGACTTCCTCAGCAGTACACTCGTGTTAGGAATAATCCTTCCTCTAGGAGGTATCTTCTTTACAATCCTACTCGGCTATCTAGTGGTACATAGGAGAAAATAATGCTACTTAAAAAGAAACATAAGAAAACAGTAACACAAGTCAATCGGGATAAGTCTCCGCCGAGTGTATGGGGAGATATCCTCTACTTAGTCAGTAAGCTTCTGATGGTTGGGTTTGTACTGGCCACCCTTTACTTTTTTGTCTTTGGACTATTGAGATACAATGACGATGGCATGAAGCCAGCCTTGAAAGATGGCGATTTGGTTGTCTACTATAGGTTGGATAAACGTTATTCGATTGGTGATCTGCTCGTCTATAGTTATAAGGGCAAGGAAAGAGTGGCGCGTGTCATAGCAACCGAAGGAAGTACGATCGATATAAACGAAAATGGTCTCATCATCAACGGTTCTCCTCAACAAGAGCAGGATATCTACAAAGAAACGCTGCTCTATAAGGAAGGGGCTACCTTCCCAATGAAAGTCCCAGCAGGACAACTCTTTGTCCTCGGAGACAATCGAACAACGGCTGTAGATAGTCGTGCTTTTGGAACCATTCCTATACAGGATACCCATGGCAAGGTGGTAACAGTCCTAAGGCGACGGGGCTTTTGATGATAATTTATGAAAAAAGAAATTTAAAAATAAAAGGAATAATCATGAAAAAAACATTTTTGAAAAAATTAGTTACTGCAAGCATTGCAGCTGTAACCGCCTTGTCGGTCTTTAGAGGAGTGCCAACATTTGCGGATGATAATGATGTGGCAACTGCCAAAGCAAATGGTGAAACAAGTGCAAAAGTTTCTATTAATAAGGTGTTGAATATTGCGGAAGGAATTACAACACCTGAAGCAACTTTTACATTTACTTTCACCCCAAAAACTGGTACATCATCAAATGGTGCACCTTATGAAACGATTGATTCTTCTAATGGTCAAATTACAGATAAAAATGTATCTTATTCTGGAACAGACGTTTTAGCAACTGGCCAAACTAACATTAAGAAAGAAACCGGCGATATTTTTAGAGAAGTGAACTATACACATGCTGGTGAATATGTCTATACTGTTGCTGAAAAACAAAATGTTGGTTGGAATGTTATTCAAAAAAATGGTTCACCTATTGATTTTATGACATATGATAATCGCAACTATGAAATGCACGTTATTGTTAAGAACAAAACTACAGGAGGAACATATATTTCTTCTGTGTATTTTAAACAAGTATCCCCAAGTGTGAATGGTAAAGTAAAACCATCTGAAAGTGGAACTACTTACAAATATGATCTTTTCACTAACATCTATCGTAAAAATGCTGGTAAAATTACAGATCCAAATGAACCAAACCCTAATAAACCAAATGTTTCAAAAGTTGACCCAAATGCTAAATCTTTAGTAATTAAAAAAGTTGTATCAGGTGCTACTGCAGATAAATCAAAAGATTTTACTTTCAAGCTTACTTTCACAAAAGCATCTACAGAAACTTCACAATCAATCACTGGTAAAATCGGTGAAACCTCAAAAACATTTGTCTATGGTCAAGAAACGACTATAACACTACGTCACGATCAATCTTTGGTGTTTGACACAATTCCTGCTGGTACTCGTTATAAATTGGTTGAAACCGGATCTCAAGGTTACACAGCTTCAGCTGCATATAAGGAGAACGGAGCATCAAAAAATCAAGCTGGTACAGTTTCTACAAATTTCACTCAAGATAGTATCCTTATTGGTGAAAAACCAAACGATAACACTATCACAAATAGCTTACCAGACGTTACCCCTACTGGTCTTTTGATTGACAACCTTCCTTTCATCTTGATGATTGGTCTTGGTTTGGCTGGATTTGTTGTTTTGTCTAAAAAACGCAGACAAGCTTAAGCAAGTGGTTTGACCGATGAAAATCAAGCGTGAGAAACCAAAAAGGAGTTTGTCTAGGCGTCTGGTCCTTGCTGTAGATGCATTGATGAATCATATCCTGCTCCTCTTGGCAGCCTTAGTCTTTCTCTTTGGTTTCTACGCCCTTTGGGATGCCAATCAGGTCTATTCTCAGGCTTCATCAAGTGAGTATGAGGCTTATAGACCTTTTAGTACCAGTGAGAAGGATGAGCTTGCTAGTTTTTCTGGCTTTCACAAGCTACAGCAAGTCAATCCAGAGGTTCTCGGTTGGATCAATGTCTATGGCACCAATATCGACTATCCCTTAGTCCAAGCCAAAGACAATGAAAAATACCTGAACAAGGATTCCAAGGGTGAATTTGCAGCTACAGGGGCTATTTTCCTTGAGGCTCGAAATGAATCCAAGTTCGAAGACTTTAATACCATCATCTACGGTCACCATGTAGAAAATGGGGTTATGTTTGGAGATGTAGCAAAGTTTTCTGATAAGGAATTTTTTGACCAGCATCGCTACGGCAGTATTTACTATAATGGTGTTGAAAAAGGTCTTGAGATCTTTGAGATGCTTGAGGTAGACGCCTATGACTTTAACATCTACGATCCAGGTATTAATGGGGATGATCGGCGTCAAGAATATATCGATCACTTACTCTCAGTTGCCATTCACAAACGAGACATTACACTGGGGCCAAATGACCATATCATCCTTCTCAGTACCTGTTTCCTAGACGTAACAAATGGGAGACATATCGTAGTTGCCAAGATTACGGATACGGTTCCAAAGAACACCTTCCATACGAAAAAATCAAAACCATTCCCTTACAGTGTCTTTGATGATTCATCGCTCGGACGATTTCTCTCATCGATTCCTTTGTGGATATGGTACATCATCTTGTTTATCTTGCTCTTGCTATTGATCTTCTTGCTCATCATCCTCTACTTGATCTTGCGTCGTAGAAGAGAAGCAAAAGAAGGAGCAGATACCATTACTGACTAAACTACTAATAAAAGAGAAAGGGACAGCCTCTCTTGCTCTTTTATTTTCAAGGCTAGAAAGGAGAAAGAAGGAAATATGAAAACAAGTACGAGTCACAAAACCATAAAGGTCATTCTATCCCTTTTTCTAGCTTTTTTCTGTCTTTTTACAGCTGATAGAGTTCTTGCGAGTGACTACGATCATTATAATCCCATTGAAAAGGATGCCAGCAGTACGGGCTTTGAAACCCTGCAGCACCTCAACAAGGATGTTTGTGGTTGGATTAGCCTTGATGGGACAAAGGTAGACTATCCCCTCTTGCAGAGTCAGGACAATGTCAAATACCTTGACCGCAATGCTTTTGGCGATTATACTGTGTCAGGTTCTATATTCCTAGACTATCGTTTTAATCCCAACTTTACTGACTTTAACACCATCATTTATGGTCACTCCATGGCTTCTGGTGCTATGTTTGGGGAGATTCAAAAATTTGCGGATCAAGATTTTTTTGAAAAGCATCGCTATGGCTCTATCTACTACAATGGTCGTGAATGTGGTCTGGAGATTTTTGGGATTTTAGAAGTAGATGCCTATGACACGGAGATTTACCGAACTTTGAGTTCCAACGATGAGGAACACCAGGCCTACTATCAATATCTGCTAAGTAAAGCCAAGTACAAGCGAGATGTCTCCTTGACCTCAACGGACAAGATTGTTTTGTTAAGCACCTGTTTCCTTAACATTACCAACGGAAGACATATCCTCTTAGCTAAAATAACGGATACGCCAGCAAAAGCAGCTCAAGATAAAAGTGGAGAAGCTGTAGGAACACGGTATTTCGATCACGGAATTCCCAGTCATTGGATTTATATCCTTGCCTTTCTCCTCCTGATTATCGTTATTTTACTCCTTGTCGTTATCATCCTAATCATGAGACGAGATAGAAAAACAAAAGAACAAAAGAAATAGTAGACGTCGGAAGCGTTTACTATTTTTTTCTTTCATGATAGAATAGATAGTGAAAATAATAACATAAGGATGATAACATGAAAAAAGCTATATTAATGATGACCTTTGGATCTCCGGAAGAGATTAGTTTTGAAGGAGTAGCAGAATTTTTTACAAACATTCGTCGTGGTGTTAGACCCCAAGACCACGAGATTCAGACTCTCTATGACAACTATGTCCTTATCGGTGGGACGCCCTTGCAGCGGATTACGCGAGAAGAGGTCGCTCTAGTTAGAGAACGATTGGGTGAGGAGTATGGGATCTACTTTGCCAACAAATTTTCTCGTCCCTTTATCCCAGACGTGATCAAGCAGATGGAAGCTGATGGTGTTGAAGAATGTATCTGCTTGATTTTGGAACCTCATTATTCTTTTTACTCAGTCATGGGGTATGAAAAGTTTCTGGAAAGTCAGAAAATCCGATTTTTAGTCATTAAGGACTGGTATCAACAACAGCCTTTGCTGGACTTCTGGACAGATGAGATTAGCAAAATTTTACGAAATCATGTGGGAGAAGAGTCTTTCAAGGTAATCTTTTCAGCCCACAGTGTTCCCATTTTTGCCTTAGACTATGGAGATCCATATATTGATCAGATTTTCGATAATAGCAAGCTCATTGCTGAACAACTCGGCCTAACAGCCGACCAGTATACCAATACTTGGCAGAGCGAAAGCGATATTGGAATTCCTTGGATCAAGCCAGATGTCTTAGAATATTTACGAGAACAAAAGCAACATCCAGAGCATTATATTTTTGTCCCGATTAGCTTTATCAGTGAACATATCGAAGTTCTTTTTGATAATGATGTGGAATGTTATGAGTTGTGTCAGGAATTAGGCGTCACCTACCATCGTCCACCTATGCCCAATACGGATAGCCGTTTAATTGACGCTTTAGTTGCTACTGTAAGAGCCAATGAAAACAAGGAATTTAAAGCTTTTCTCCCAGAAGAAGAAACCTTCGATGAGTTAGCGCCTTCAGCAACTAGCAAGGACATTATGGAGGAGACAGACGACCTTCAGATGCCAGAATTTGTCAAAAAGCTCATTGAGAAAAAAGGCCGTGAAAATGTGAAGATGCCGTACTTAATTAAGAAAATGCTCGAAAAGGCGGGGAAGTTACCAAAAGAGTAAAGAAAAAAGGATTTAGCTTTAAGCTAGATCCTTTATCTGTTTTATTTTTTCTCAAGAAGAGCTTTGATTTCTTGAAGAACTTCAAGTTCAGTTGGAGCAGCAGGTGCTTCCTCAACCACTTCCTCTTTCTTACGAAGGTTTTGAGCTTTTTCCATAGCTTTAATAACGAAGAAAAGCACAGTACCTACAACGAGAAAGTTGATAATAGCACTCAAGAATTTACCATATGTAACACCATTCCATGCAAGCTCAGCGATGTTTTGTACTTTCGCAGCTTCCAAAGCTGGGTTCAATAGAAGTGGAGTGATGATATCATTAACAAATGAAGTAACGATAGCACCAAATGCAGAGGCAATGATTACACCGACAGCAAGGTCAACGACATTACCACGAAGCAAGAATTCTTTAAGATCCTTTAACATTTTCATAAATTCCTTTCCTAATTTTCTAATTTATTATATACTAAATTGTGACAAAAAGCAACTTGAACGCTCAAAGTGGTCAGTTGTTCCCTTTAAAAATATAGATTTTACTAAAAATATAGTTTAAAATGATGATCAAAATTTGTGCTAGGATAGTTTCAATCGTATTAACCCTATCTATATTAAATTCGACAAACTGGCCAATAATATCAGGAAAGGTTGTAACAAAGATATAAGTTAAAAGAACGTCAAGACCAAGTATTGAAAGACGAGCTAAGAAAAACTTAGCCAGGCGGGTTGGCCAATTCCTTCTCTCTTGTTTAAAGACAATTGTATCATTTGTGAGAAAGGCAAAGAGAATCCCGATAATATTAGCGAGGGCAGTTGCAAGGATTTCCTGGTGGCTGATATGGTAAATAAGTAAACGAGATACAATAGAAACCAAAGTAGTAGCGCCACCGAAAAATAGGTAGGAGAGAATCTCGTTATCAAAGAAAGCTCTTATTAGTTTTTTCATGATTTTAGTATAGCATAAAGTCATATATTGTGCTATACTGGTAAGGTTGATTCAATCAACCCTTGGTGCTTAGCTTCTTTCACCAAGCATATTTTACGCGGGAAACCGCTAAAGGAGAAAACATGAAAAAATTAACTGTTCGCGACATGGCAGATATTGCTATCGTTGCTGCGATCTATGTAGTTTTGACTATTACGCCACCAATCAATGTTCTTAGTTTTGGGGCGTATCAGTTCCGTATTTCAGAAATGCTGAATTTCTTGGCATTTTATAACCCTAAATACATTTTTGGTGTGACAATTGGATGTATGATTGCTAATTTATTTAGTAGTTTTGGCCTAATAGATGTCTTTGTCGGTGGAGGTTCTACCCTAGTTTTCCTTAGTCTAGGGGTATGGCTCTTTGCAAAATACAGCAAAGATTACCTCTTTAACGGATTGATTCGAAAAGATCATTTCTTCTTTTCAATCCTCTTCTCCATTTCAATGATTACCATTGCAGCTGAACTTCATATTTTGACAGAAGCTCCCTTCTTCTTCACATGGTTCTCTACTGGAATTGGTGAGTTTGCATCACTTATCGTAGGAGCGATTTTGATTGGTAAACTAGGACAGCGAATCGATCTAACAAAATAAGAAGTTTATAAGCTAGATTATTGCTAAATCTAGCTTTTTTTCATTCCATAAAATTAAAAGAGAGCGCTTGACAAGAACATAGAACTATAGTATACTTTTTAGGTAAGCTGATTTAGCTCAGTTGGCAGAGCGCATCCATGGTAAGGATGAGGTCGCCGGTTCAATCCCGGCAATTAGCATTAAATAGATAGAAAAACCCTTATTTACAAGGGTTTTTGTTATGTCTGCCCCAAATTTTTCAAAGATATTTCTTATGCACCTGTATAAATGAAGCAAAGCGTTTTGGCTGTTGACAAAAGTGACTCTATCTAGTAGAATAGTAGATGCGATGAGTCGATAGGTAGTCTTCGGACTGCTATTGAGCATAAGGAGGTCATAACGCAGGAGCGGACCTTGATGAGTTGTGTGAACCTGCTCATCACATGAAGATGCCTCTTAGTCCCTGGTCAATGACTAGGGATTTTTAGTTTTCAGAAAATATAACCCCAAAATGCTTTTCAATTTCTGGAAAAAGTAGTATAATACATCTATTATAGAAATTTTTAGAAAATTCCGAAAGAGGTTATTTATGGGATATACAGTTGCTGTAGTCGGCGCGACAGGTGCTGTCGGAGCTCAGATGATAAAAATGTTGGAAGAATCAACACTTCCAATCGATAAAATTCGTTACCTTGCTTCTGTACGTTCAGCAGGCAAGACTTTGAAATTTAAGGACCAAGATATTACGATTGAAGAAACGACTGAGACAGCTTTTGAGGGTGTTGATATTGCACTCTTCTCAGCAGGTGGATCGACATCAGCTAAGTATGCACCATACGCAGTTCAAGCTGGAGCGGTAGTAGTAGATAACACATCTTATTTCCGTCAAAATCCAGACGTACCATTGGTTGTCCCAGAGGTCAATGCTCACGCACTTGATGCCCACAACGGAATCATTGCCTGCCCTAACTGTTCAACAATCCAAATGATGGTGGCTCTTGAGCCTGTTCGTCAAAAATGGGGCTTGGACCGTATCATCGTTTCAACTTACCAAGCGGTCTCAGGTGCTGGTATGGGAGCCATCCTTGAAACACAACGTGAACTTCGTGAAGTCTTGAATGACGGTGTGAATCCGCGTGATTTGCGTGCGGAAATCTTACCTTCAGGTGGTGACAAGAAACACTATCCTATCGCCTTTAACGCTCTTCCACAAATCGATGTCTTTACTGACAATGATTACACTTATGAAGAGATGAAGATGACTAAGGAAACGAAGAAAATCATGGAAGATGATAGCATCGCAGTGTCTGCAACCTGTGTGCGTATTCCAGTCTTGTCAGCTCACTCTGAGTCAGTTTATATCGAAACAAAAGAAGTGGCTCCAATCGAAGAAGTGAAAGCATCTATCGCAGCCTTCCCAGGTGCTGTTCTTGAAGATGACGTAGCGCATCAAATCTATCCGCAAGCTATCAATGCTGTTGGTTCACGTGATACCTTTGTTGGTCGTATCCGTAAAGACTTGGATGCTGAAAAAGGAATCCACATGTGGGTTGTTTCAGATAACCTTCTCAAAGGTGCTGCTTGGAACTCAGTTCAAATCGCAGAAACTCTTCACGAACGTGGATTGGTTCGTCCAACAGCTGAGTTGAAATTTGAATTAAAATAGTCATATCGTTTAGGAGTTCAGATGAACTCCTTCTTTGAAATAGAGAGGTATTCTCATGTCTTATCAAGATTTAAAAGAGTGTAAAATCATCACAGCCTTTATTACCCCTTTCCATGAGGATGGTTCCATCAACTTTGATGCCATTCCAGCCTTGATTGAGCATCTGTTGGCCCATCATACTGACGGCATTCTTCTTGCAGGGACGACAGCCGAGAGTCCAACCTTGACCCACGATGAGGAGTTGGAACTCTTTGCGGCTGTACAAAAGATTGTCAATGGACGTGTTCCTTTGATTGCGGGTGTAGGTACCAATGATACACGTGACTCGATCGAATTTGTCAAAGAAGTCGCAGAATTTGGTGGCTTCGCTGCTGGACTTGCTATCGTACCGTACTACAACAAACCTTCTCAAGAAGGGATGTACCAGCACTTTAAAGCTATTGCGGATGCATCAGATTTACCTATTATCATTTATAACATTCCAGGACGTGTGGTTGTCGAATTAACTCCAGAAACCATGCTTCGTTTGGCTGACCATCCAAATATCATTGGTGTCAAAGAATGTACTAGCTTGGCTAATATGGCTTACTTGATTGAGCACAAGCCAGAAGAGTTCTTGATTTATACAGGTGAAGATGGAGATGCCTTCCATGCCATGAACCTTGGTGCAGATGGGGTTATTTCTGTTGCCTCTCATACAAATGGGGACGAAATGCACGAAATGTTCACTGCCATTGCAGAAAGCGACATGAAGAAAGCTGCAGCTATTCAGCGTAAATTCATTCCTAAGGTCAATGCTCTCTTCTCTTATCCAAGTCCTGCTCCTGTTAAGGCAGTTTTGAACTACATGGGATTTGAAGCTGGACCAACTCGATTACCTCTAGTTCCAGCACCAGAAGAAGATGCCAAACGCATTATCAAAGTTGTCGTAGATGGCGACTACGAAGCAACTAAGGCAACTGTAACTGGTGTTTTAAGACCAGATTACTAATAAAGACAATAAAATCCATGACCGAATGAATGATCATGGATTTTTCTTATTTTCCTAAACAGAATTGGCTAAAGAGTTGGGTGATGAGTTCATCAGGAGCTGCATCACCTGTGATTTCTCCGAGAATTTCCCAAGTACGAGTCAAGTCAACTTGAAGCAAATCAACTGGCATCCCCAGTTCCAGACCTTGGTTAACAGCTTGTAGGCTTTCAACGGCCTTTTCAATCAAGGAAATATGACGGGCATTTGACAAGTAAGTAGCATCTTGCTCAACCAAGCCAGCATTTTCAAAGAAGAGGTCGTTAATACGCTCTTCGATTTTATCAATGTTTTGATTTTTAAGAACTGAAATACGGATGATATCTTCTGGTAGTTCCGAAGTTTCAATCGCTTCAGGAAGATCCGTTTTATTAAGTAGAATAATGCGGTTGGTATCTTGGCTGATTTCTAAGAGTTGGCGATCTTGGGCGGTCAGTGGTTCACTGGCATTTAGTACTAGTAGTACCAAGTCAGCTTCCTTGAGGGCTTTTCTAGAACGTTCGACACCGATTTGTTCCACGATATCATCTGTATCCCGGATACCAGCTGTATCAATCAATTTGAGAGGAACCCCGTTAATGTTGACGTATTCTTCGATAACATCTCGAGTAGTACCAGCGATGTCTGTTACGATGGCCTTTTCTTCACGCAACAGGTTGTTGAGGAGGCTGGATTTTCCAACGTTGGGGCGTCCGATGATGGCAGTTGAAATTCCCTCACGGAGGATTTTACCGCGACGGGCTGTTCGAAGGAGATTGGTAAGCAACTGCTCAAACTCCATAGTCTTCTCGCGGACGACAGCAGTAGTGGCTTCCTCAACATCGTCATACTCAGGATAGTCGATATTGACCTCTACTTGGGCCAAGGTATTGAGAATTTCCTGACGAGTATTATTAATGAGTTCAGAAAGAGAACCATCCAATTGTTTGACTGCAATATTCATGGCCTTGTCTGTCTTGGCACGAATGATATCCATCACCGCCTCAGCCTGAGTCAAGTCCACACGACCGTTTAGAAAGGCACGCTTGGTAAATTCACCAGGTTCTGCCAATCGAGCTCCTTCACGGATAGCTAGCTGGAGAATTTCGTTAGTCACCGCAATCCCACCGTGGGTGTTAATCTCGATAATATCTTCACGAGTGAAGGTCTTTGGAGACTTCATAGCCCCAACCATAACCTCGTCCATGACCTTACCAGTTTGAGGATCAACGATGTGACCGTAGTTAAGAGTATGGCTGGCAACCTTGCTTAAGTCTTTGCCTTTAAAAATCTTTTGCGCAATAGCAAAACTATCTGTTCCGCTCAAACGGACAATACCAATGGCTCCTTCACCTAGTGGAGTAGAGATAGCAGCGATGGTATCAAATTCACGTGTAATCATACTAATTCCTTTTGTATTTCTTTTCTTAGGATATGTATCCAAACATCTCTTCAAATTGTAACAAATTTAGGTTATTTCTTCAATGGAAGCTACTTGGAGATTGAAAAAGCCTAAGCAATTCTGCTTAAGCTAGTTTATTTGGTGCGCATTTCCCCTTGTGGGAAGTAAGTTCCTTCTGGCATGTCGTTGATAATGACATGAACGGCTGATTGAGGTGCTCCAGTGTTACGGACAACAGCTTCCGTTACTTCCTTAGCAAGAGCTTTCTTTTGCTCGAGCGTGCGACCTTCAAATAAATCGATGCGTACAAATGGCATAATAGCTTCCTCCACTAGTTTTTGATTTCTTCTATTTTACCACAATTTGTCGTTTAAAGCTTCAGAAAATTATGATATACTAGAATGTAGCAAAAATTTAGAAATGGACGTGAATTAGAAGCATGGCACAGTTGTATTATCGTTATGGGACCATGAACTCTGGTAAGACGATTGAGATTCTCAAGGTGGCCTATAACTATGAGGAGCAAGGAAAGGGAGTTGTGATTATGACTTCTGCTCTAGATACGCGTGACGGTGTTGGCTATGTGTCGAGTCGAATCGGCATGAAACGCCCAGCCATTGCGATTGAGGAAACGACGGATATCTTCGGCTATATCCGAGATTTACCTGAAAAACCTTACTGTGTGTTGGTCGATGAGGCTCAATTTCTCAAGCGTCACCATGTTTACGACCTAGCTCGTGTTGTTGATGAGTTAAACATACCTGTCATGGCTTTTGGTTTGAAGAATGACTTTCGCAATGAATTGTTCGAAGGTTCCAAATATCTCTTGCTTTTAGCAGATAAAATCGATGAGATAAAGACCATCTGTCAGTACTGTAAGAAAAAGGCGACTATGGTGTTGCGTACGCACGATGGTGTGCCAGTCTATGATGGCGAACAAATTCAGATCGGTGGAAATGAAACTTATATCTCAGTCTGCCGTAAACATTATTTTGCACCTGAAATCAATAAGGAGAATGAAGAAAAATGAACATCTATGATCAACTACAAGCTGTAGAAGACCGTTATGAAGAATTAGGAGAATTGCTGAGTGACCCAGATGTCGTCTCAGATACCAAGCGTTTCATGGAGCTTTCGAAAGAAGAGGCTTCTACTCGTGATACGGTAACTGCCTACCGTGAGTACAAACAAGTTCTTCAAAACATCGTTGATGCTGAGGAGATGATTAAGGAATCAGGCGGAGATGCGGACTTGGAAGAAATGGCCAAGCAAGAGCTCAAAGATGCCAAGGCTGAAAAAGAAGAATACGAAGAAAAATTAAAAATCTTGCTTCTTCCAAAAGATCCTAATGATGACAAGAATATCATTCTTGAAATTCGTGGAGCGGCTGGTGGTGACGAAGCGGCACTTTTCGCCGGAGACCTTCTAACTATGTACCAAAAGTATGCTGAAGCCCAAGGCTGGCGCTTTGAAGTCATGGAGGCTTCTATGAATGGTGTCGGTGGTTTCAAAGAAGTGGTTGCTATGGTTTCGGGTCAATCTGTATATTCTAAGCTTAAGTACGAATCAGGTGCCCACCGTGTGCAGCGTGTCCCCGTGACAGAAAGCCAAGGTCGTGTTCATACCTCAACTGCCACAGTTCTTGTTATGCCTGAAGTCGAAGAAGTAGAATACGATATCGATCCAAAAGACCTTCGTGTTGATATCTACCACGCATCTGGTGCTGGTGGACAGAACGTCAATAAGGTTGCGACTGCCGTTCGTATCGTTCACTTGCCAACCAATATCAAGGTTGAAATGCAGGAAGAACGTACCCAGCAGAAGAACCGTGAGAAAGCTATGAAGATTATTCGTGCCCGTGTTGCTGACCACTTTGCTCAGATTGCTCAGGATGAACAAGACGCTGAGCGTAAGTCTACTATTGGTACTGGTGACCGTTCAGAACGTATCCGTACTTACAATTTCCCACAAAACCGTGTCACAGACCACCGTATTGGCTTGACCCTCCAAAAACTAGATACGATTTTGTCTGGTAAATTGGATGAAGTTGTGGATGCCTTGGTGCTTTATGACCAAACACAAAAATTAGAAGAATTAAACAAATAATGAAATTAGCTCAATTATTTTCAGATTTTGAAGAAGAGTTGATAAGACAAGGAGAGGAAGCAGAAAGCCTCTCTTTTGTCTATCGTAGCTTAAAAAATCTCTCTTTTACAGACTTTGTCTTTGCCCTCCAGCAAGAGGTAACAGAGGAAGAAACACAATTTGTAGAAGAAATTTTCCAGCAGTTAGCGTCTCATAAACCAGCTCAGTATATCATTGGTCACGCAGATTTCTTTGGGATGCAGTTAAAAGTAGATGAGCGGGTTTTGATTCCTCGTCCAGAAACAGAAGAGTTGGTGGAGCTTATCCTGGCCGAAAATCCTGAGGAAAATCTTAAGGTCCTAGATATCGGGACTGGAAGTGGCGCCATAGCTCTTGGATTAGCTAAAAACAGACCAGATTGGTCAGTGACAGCAGCAGATATTTCCCAAGACTCCTTAGAGCTTGCATCAGAGAATGCTAGAAATCAAAATCTTAATATATTTTTTAAAAAATCTGATTGTTTTGCAGAAATTTCTGAAAAATATGATATAATTGTATCCAATCCACCCTATATCTCTCGTAAAGATGAGTCAGAGGTTGGTTTGAATGTTTTGCATTCAGAACCTCATCTAGCTCTCTTTGCAGATGAGGATGGCCTAGCTATTTATCGCAGAATTGCGGAAGATGCAAAAGACTATCTCGCAGATGGTGGTAAGATTTACCTTGAAATTGGATACAAGCAAGGTCAAAGTGTTCCTGCGCTTTTTAGGAAACATCTTCCTGAAAAACGGGTACGAACACTCAAGGACCAATTTGGTCAAGATAGGATGGTTGTAGTTGATGATGGACAGGATTAGACAAGAGTTAGAAAAGGGCGGAGCTGTTGTTTTGCCTACAGAGACAGTTTATGGTCTCTTTGCTAAGGCCTTAGACGAAAAAGCTGTCGACCATGTTTACCAACTCAAACGTCGTCCTAGAGAAAAGGCGCTCAATCTTAATGTCGCTTCTCTAGATGACATCTTGCACTTTTCAAAGAATCAGCCAACTTATCTAGAAAAAATTGTAGAGGCCTTTTTACCGGGTCCCTTGACCATTATCCTCGAAGCCAATGACCGAGTTCCCTATTGGGTCAACTCTGGTCTTTCAACGGTGGGATTTCGGATGCCGAGTCACCCCATTACACTTGATTTGATTCGAGAGACAGGTCCTTTGATTGGGCCGTCTGCCAATATTTCAGGTCAGGCAAGTGGAGTGACCTTTGCTCAAATTCTAGAGGATTTTGACCAAGAGGTTCTGGGTTTGGAGGACGACGCTTTTCTAACTGGACAGGATTCGACTATTTTGGATTTGTCTGGAGACAAGGTGAAAATCTTGCGCCAAGGCGCAATTAAACGAGAAGATATTCTTGCTCGGTTGCCAGAGATTTCTTTTGAGGAGGAATGAGATGCTAAGAGATTTGCAAGAAACAGATGTGAATGCTATATGTGAGATTAACCAAGAGGCTTTGGGCTATTCTTTTAGTCCGGAGGACACAGCTAGTCAACTAGCTAGACTATCTCAGGATTCCCATCATTTCCTACTTGGCTATGAGGATGCAGCCAGCCATGTCCTACTTGGATATGTCCATGCTGAAGTTTATGAATCCCTTTATTCCAAAGCAGGATTTAATATCTTAGGCTTAGCGGTTTCACCTCAAGCACAAGGGCGAGGTATCGGTAAATCCTTGTTGCAAGGGTTGGATCAAGAAGCAAAAAGACGGGGTTATGAGTTTATCCGCTTAAATTCTGCCGATCACCGTCTGGGTGCTCATGCATTTTATGAAAAAGTTGGTTATACTTGTGATAAAGTGCAGAAACGGTTTATTCGCATCTTTTAGTTTATTTTCTTTCTTGTAAAAACAAACTAAAGGACCAGTCACACTATAAAGGAGAAGACCTATGATTTTTGACAAAGATGATTATAAAGCCTACGATGCTGATCTATGGAATGCTATTGCCAAAGAAGAAGAACGCCAACAAAACAATATCGAGTTGATTGCTTCGGAAAACGTTGTTTCCAAGGCTGTTATGGCAGCTCAAGGGTCTATCTTGACAAACAAATATGCCGAGGGTTACCCAGGACGCCGTTATTATGGTGGAACTGATGTAGTAGACGTGGTAGAAACTTTAGCTATTGAACGTGCAAAAGAAATTTTCGGTGCTAAATTCGCCAATGTCCAACCTCACTCAGGAAGCCAAGCCAACTGTGCGGCTTACATGGCCTTGATTGAGCCAGGTGATACCGTTATGGGGATGGATTTGGCAGCAGGTGGACACTTGACCCACGGAGCTCCAGTTAGCTTCTCTGGTCAAACCTACAACTTTGTTTCTTATAGTGTGGATCCTGAAACAGAACTCTTGGACTTTGATGCTATCTTGAAACAAGCCCAAGAAGTAAAACCAAAACTAATCGTAGCGGGTGCTTCAGCCTATTCTCAAATTATTGACTTCTCAAAATTCCGTGAAATCGCAGATGCTGTTGGTGCTAAGCTCATGGTCGATATGGCCCATATCGCTGGTTTGGTTGCAGCTGGTCTTCACCCAAGCCCAGTGCCATACGCTCATATCACTACAACAACGACCCACAAAACTCTTCGTGGACCGCGTGGTGGTTTGATTTTGACAAATGATGAGGACCTAGCTAAGAAAATCAACTCAGCTATTTTCCCTGGTATTCAGGGTGGTCCTTTGGAGCATGTTGTGGCGGCTAAGGCGGTTTCCTTCAAAGAAGTTTTGGACCCAGCCTTTAAGGAATATGCTGCTAATGTCATCAAAAACAGCAAGGCTATGGTTGAAGTCTTCTTGCAAGACCCTGATTTCCGTATCATCTCAGGTGGTACTGAAAATCACCTCTTCCTAGTGGATGTGACTAAGGTTGTAGAAAACGGAAAAGTTGCTCAAAACTTGCTGGATGAAGTTAATATTACCCTAAATAAAAACTCAATTCCATACGAAACCTTGTCACCATTCAAAACAAGTGGGATTCGTATCGGAGCAGCAGCCATCACTGCACGTGGATTTGGTGAAGAAGAAAGCCGTAAAGTAGCTGAACTCATCATTAAAACCCTTAAGAATGCAGAAAATGAAGCTGTCTTAGAAGAAGTGAGAAGTGAAGTCAAAGCGTTGACAGATGCCTTCCCACTATACGAGGACTAATACTTTTATGGACATTTATATTAAGAAAGCTATTATCCATCAGTTCAGCCCAGATGATACCGAGCTGTTTCTAGCGGATAAATTTCTCAATATCACTCCAAAAATCGAGGAATACCTACGTAAAAAAATAGAACGCGTGTATTCAGATGAAGCTAAGACTGGGATTTTCGAAGAAGAAAATCCCTTCTTCAATCACATCACAGATGATTTGTTGGAGACATCAGTAACACTGGCTAATCTCTGGAAAGAGGAGTTTAGCATTTCTGAAAATCTCAAGACCAATGACTTGGTTTTTGTTCAGTTTTCTAAAGAAGGCGTTGAACATTTCGCTTTCTTGCGAATTGCTCTACGTGAGACCTTGACTCACCTTGGTGGAGAAGTTGATAACCCAATCAAGCTGACTCAGAATAACCTTCCTGGATTTGGAACGGGAGCCGACGAGGCCTTGGTGGTTAATCTACAGAGTCGCAAGTACCACCTCATCGAAAAACGTATCAAGTACAATGGGACTTTCTTGAATTATTTTTCAGATAATCTCTTAAGCGTTGCACCTAAGATTTCACCAAAGAAATCCATCAAGGAACTGGAAAAAACGGCTCAGAGAATTGCTGAGACTTTTAACACAGATGATTTTCAATTTCAATCCAAGGTCAAATCAGCGATTTTCAACAATCTGGAAGAAAGCAATGAACTGTCACCTGAAAAATTGGCTAATGACCTTTTTGATAACAATCTGACAGCTCGTTTGAGCTTTATTGATCAAGTCAAGGAAGCCGTACCAGAACCAGTCCAGTTTGATGAAATTGATGCCAGTCGCCAATTAAAGAAATTTGAAAACCAAAAACTTTCCTTGTCAAATGGAATTGAGCTCATCGTTCCCAATAACGTCTATCAAGATGCGGAATCGGTCGAGTTTATCCAAAATGACAATGGAACCTATTCTATCTTAATCAAAAATATCGAGGATATTCAAAGTAAATAATGTTTAAATTTATAAGAAGAGTGCTTGTGCTAGCAGTCTTCCTTTTTGCAGGATACAAAGCTTATCATATCCATCAGGATGTTAAACAAGTCATGACCTACCAACCCATGGTGCGAGAAATCTTGAGCGAAAGAGATACTCCAGCCAATGAAGAGTTGGTGCTCGCCATGATTTATACCGAAACGAAGGGTAAAGAGCGAGATGTCATGCAGTCTAGTGAGTCTGCTAGTGGCGCTACCAATACTATCAAAGACGATGCTTCTAGTATTCGCCAAGGGATACAGACACTAACAGATAACCTCTATTTGGCACAGAGCAAAGGAGTAGATGTCTGGACCGCCGTTCAAGCCTATAATTTTGGACCTGCCTATATCGACTTTATTGCTCAGAATGGTAAGGAAAATACTTTGGCCCTAGCCAAACGTTACTCCCGAGAAACGGTCGCTCCAATTCTTGGTAATACTACAGGGAAGACCTACACCTATATTAACCCTATTTCTATCTTTCACGGTGCCGAACTCTATGAAAATGGTGGAAATTATTACTACTCGAGACAGGTTCGCTTTAATCTCTATATTATGAAATTCTTTAATTTCTTCTAAACATCTGGTTTGACCAGGTGTTTTTCACTATAAGCTTTTTTTAAGATTGTTTTATTACCCTAGAAAGGTAAAGGAGGGAATACCCCATGAGAAAGAAATTCTTTCTAACAAGTGCTGCAATATTGTGGGCCGCAACAGCTATGACGAGCGTCCACGCAGCAACTGATGTTCAAAAAGTAATCGATGAAACCTATGTACAACCTGAATATGTTCTAGGTTCTTCTCTATCTGAAGACCAGAAAAATCAAACTCTTAGCAAACTTGGCTATGATGCATCAAAAGACACCAAAGATATCAAAACTATGACACCTGATATCTATTCGAAAATCATGAATGTGGCTAATGATGCTAGCCTACAGCTCTATTCGTCAGCTAAGATTCAAAAGTTAGGTGATAAGTCGCCTCTAGAGGTCAAGATTGAAACGCCTGAAAATATCACCAAGGTGACGCAGGATATGTACCGTAACGCAGCAGTGACGCTGGGAGTGGAGCATGCTAAAATCACAGTTGCAGCCCCCATTCCAGTTACAGGAGAGAGCGCCCTAGCAGGGATTTACTACTCGTTAGAGGCTAATGGTGCTAAAGTACCGCAAGCCAATAAAGACTTGGCTCAAGAAGAACTAAAAGCCTTGTCCGATATCAATGCTGAAAACAAGGATAAGTCAGGCTACGATGCCAATAAGCTCAATGTGGCTTTGGCAGATATTAAGGCAGGAATTGCAAAGGCAAAAGAAGCCAAAGGCAATCTGACAGAAGAAGATGTCCGCAAAATTGTAGAAGACACGCTAAAAAACTACAAACTTGATCAGGTTATAACAGGAAACCAGGTCAACATCATCATCAATTTTGCACTTAACCTCTCGAAGAGTGACATATTGAATAATGCTGATTTCACTAAAACCCTAAAAGACCTCAAGGAAAGCATTGTATCCCAGGCTGGAGATAGCTTTAAAAATATCAACCTCAACTTTGATGCCAATAAAGCGCTAGAAGACGGGGGTAACTTCTTTAGCTCCCTTTGGCAAGCCATTGTCAATTTCTTCAAGAGTTTTGGTGCTTAGGTCATTTCATGATATAATAGATGGTAACAGAAATGTTGCCGTCTTTTTTTGTCGGCCGATAGAAAGTGAAAAATATGCTAAAGAAAAATGATATTGTAGAAGTTGAAATTGTTGATTTGACCCATGAAGGGGCTGGAGTTGCAAAGGTAGATGGTTTGGTTTTCTTTGTAGAAAATGCTCTACCAACTGAGAAAATTCTCATGCGTGTCCTTAAAGTCAATAAAAAGATTGGCTTTGGGAAGGTTGAAGAATACCTTGTTCAGTCACCTCATCGTAACCAAGACCTAGATTTGGCTTATCTACGTTCAGGTATAGCTGACTTGGGGCACCTTGCCTATCCAGAGCAGCTCAAGTTCAAAACAAAGCAAGTCAAAGACAGTCTCTACAAAATTTCTGGTATTAGAGATGTAGAGGTTGCTGAAACGCTTGGTATGGAACATCCTGTCAAGTATCGAAATAAGGCGCAAGTTCCCGTTCGTCGAGTGAATGGTGTCTTGGAAACTGGCTTTTTCCGTAAGAGTTCGCATGATCTCATGCCACTTGAAGATTTCTTTATCCAGGATCCTATCATTGACCAAGTCGTAGTAGCTCTACGAGATTTACTCCGTCGATATGACTTGAAGCCATATGATGAGAAGGAACAGTCTGGTTTGATTCGAAATCTTGTGGTGCGACGTGGGCACTATTCAGGACAAATCATGGTCATTTTGGTAACCACTCGTCCGAAAGTTTTCCGTGTTGACCAATTGATCGAACAACTAATCAAGCAATTTCCAGAGATTGTCTCTGTCGTGCAAAATATCAACGACCAGAATACCAATGCTATTTTCGGTAAGGACTGGCGAACACTTTATGGTCAAGACTACATTACCGACCAAATGTTGGGAAATGACTTCCAAATATCTGGACCAGCCTTCTATCAGGTCAATACAGAAATGGCTGAGAAACTCTATCAAACAGCCATTGACTTTGCAGAGTTAAAAGGAGATGATGTGGTGATTGATGCTTACTCAGGAATTGGAACGATTGGATTGTCTGTTGCGAAACATGTAAAGGAAGTCTACGGTGTTGAAGTGATTCCAGAAGCCGTGGAGAATAGCCAGAAAAATGCTAGTATAAATGGCATCACTAATGCCCACTATGTATGTGATACAGCTGAAAATGCTATGAAGAATTGGCTCAAGGAAGGTATCCAACCAACCGCTATCCTAGTCGACCCACCAAGAAAAGGCCTCACAGAAAGCTTTATCAAGGCAGGTAGTCAAACAGGAGCAGACCGCATTGCCTATATCTCCTGCAATGTTGCAACCATGGCGCGTGATATCAAACTCTACCAAGAGTTGGGCTATGAATTGAAGAAAATCCAGCCGGTGGATCTATTTCCTCAAACGCACCATGTTGAGTGTGTGAGTTTGTTAGTGAAACGCAGTTAAACCTCAAAAGGTTCACCCAAACCTTTTGAGTCCCACAGACGCATCATGTTGAGGCGGTATCACTGCTTGTACGAGCTGAGGCATCAGCGAAGTAGAAGTAGATGCTCCGCCCATGGGATAGGACTCGTAGAATGAGGAGGGAAACCGACGAAATGATACGGTAAGTCCGAACCGCTGATTGTGTAGCTCTGCTCGTCCGATCTGAGACAGTCGAAAAGTAGAAAGGGATGGTATTGGTATCAATCAATGAGTAACAAAGTAACAGCGTGATTCGAAACATTTGCTTGTAATTTGCGGAGGAACATCAATATGGATGGAATAACAAAAGGTTCTATAAAAACGGCTAAACTAATAAAACAATTATGGCCCCAATTGACCGATAAAGAAGCTTTTGATGAAGTAAAAAAATATACGAATGGCAAAAATACTGCAATCTTTACTGAAGTTGAAGGTGATACAATTGTAGGTCTAGCACTATGTTCACTTAGATTTGATTATGTTGAAGGTTGTAAATATAGTCCTGTTGGATTCTTAGAAGGGATTATTGTCGACGAGGAATATCGTTTAAAGAATATTGCTAAAAATCTCTGTACAAAATGTGAGGAATGGGCGAAAAATAAAGGATGTAAGGAATTTGCAAGTGACTGTACTTTAACGAATACGGATTCTATAAGATTTCATCTCAATATTGGATTTCAGGAGGCAAATAGAATTATTCACTTTAAGAAGAAATTATAATTTAGAAACGTGAATAAACTTGTTTAAATTTTATGTCTCTTTAGAAAGTGTGTTAACTTGAAAGAACAAATTTTTTTGATGGGTGGGAATCCCCCAATAAAAAAATATAGCATTGTTGATAAAATTGTATTATCAAGCAAGATTGAAAGAATTGTTATTTTTACAGTTTTTCGAGATAGTTGGCAACCCTATATGAAAAAGTACACGGAAGTTTTCCAAAGTCAATTTCCTAATCTAAACACTGATTACTTACTTTTGGACACTGAGCAGATTGATTTTGATAGCTATTTAGATGCTGATCTAATCATCATCGGTGGAGGAAATACGGAAAAATATATAGCTGCTTATGTCAATCAGGAGTTCAAAAATTATATCGATCATATGCTTAATAAAGGGGCAAAAGTTATAGGGTTTTCTGCAGGAGCCCTATTATTAGGAGAAAAAGTCTATGTCTCACCTAATGATAATTCAGATCATCAGATAAAGATAAAAAATGGATTAGGACTCTTTAGTCAGTTTTTAATTAGTGTCCATTATGATTCCTGGAATGATAAAGCTAATAAGGATAGAGCAGAAGAACTCGTTAGTGTTCCCATAATTCCACTAAATGATCATTCCTGTCTTGTATTGGATAAACTTGGAAATATCATAGAAAAAATTGACTAGTTTTAATCATGCGAATCTGAATCTACGAAACTAAAGTATTGACGAAATGAATAGTGAAAAGCCTTGATTGTAAGGCTTTTTTTGTTTTTTATGATAGAATATAGGTAGTTATAATCGAGAGCAACTAAGAAGCAGTAACAAATATTACATATAAAATAATAAAAATAAGGAAGATAAAATGACAGAAATTGACAAAAAGAATTTAAAAAATTATCTTTATTGTACATTTGGAATTACTTATATAGCTTGGGGGATTCTTGCTATCTTTACGCAATCTCATATTTTTGGATTAGAAACAATTATAGGAAGAACATTACATATAGTAGGTGCACTTGGTCCAGCTATTGCAAGTGGTTTTTATTTGAAAAGGAATAATATAAAATTTAAACATTTCGTATTTAATAAAAGAAAAAATAGTAGTATTTATTTCATTATTCACTTGTTAGCAATTTTGATACTATTTTCTGTATCTTCCTTAGAATTAAATGGAGTATCCATTTATCTGATGCCACTATTCTTTATTCAATTAATTTTTTTTGGTGGTGGACATGAAGAATTAGGATGGAGAGGTATTTTACAACCGTTACTTGATAAAAAATATACTTATTGGCAATCTAATTTGATTGTAGGTTCAATCTGGGGAATTTGGCATCTGCCTTTATGGTTTATAGTCGGAGAAAGTCATCAAGGATTTCCTTTCATTTTATTTTTTATATATACATTATTTTTAAGTTTTGTTTTAGGGCTTCTTTATCGTCAAACGAAATCTGTGGGGTACTGTCTATTATTTCATGCGTTCGCAAATTTGTTAAATCTCTATTTTGTGTTAAAAATTAATCTTATTTTTATTATCATTTTTATTGGTTATTTGATTTATACTATATTGACGAGTAATAGAATTAGTAAGGAAAAGTAATTTTAACTTTAGATTAGTATATTAATTATTGAAAGTAACAATTTGCTAATTAGATGATCTATGTTAGAGAATTATCTATTATAATTTAAAGTGGAGTGATGAATGTCGTTTCTTTTGAAGTGGCGAAAATCTTTCCGTTCCACAGTATCATTCTAAAATGATTTTTACTGCCTTTCGTTTATTAGTATAAAAGAAGAATATTACCACACGTGGAGTGTGTAAATTTATTAGAGAAACGTAGCTAATCCTCAGAATAAAGAAACTAAAACTCCATTATTTAGAAATGAAAACCTAAACTGTTTTTAAGGAGGTACTATATTGATAGAGAGCAGACCTGAGTTTGATAAAATCATATCCTTTGATGAGTTTAATAAATACTATTGGTATCGTGATGAACTTTCACAGATATGCAAATCATTAGGGCTTGAATATAGAGCTACAAAACAAGAGCTCAATGATGTTATTGAGCAGTATTTTAAGGGAAATTTGATTAAAAAATCATCAACAAAAATAAATAAGAAACAAGTAGAAGCCTTTACCTTAGATACGCCCTTACTTGTTTGTGGATTCTCCTTTAATTCACACTTTAGAGAATATTTCTCAACTTTAACAGAGGTTTCGCCCTTTAAATTTACTGCTGATATGGCGACTGCTTGGAGAAAAGTAAAAAGTGAAAATGATTTGAGTTTTACAATCCAAGATATGCTAAAAGTCTATTATGGAAATTCAGATTATGCCAAGTATGATCATTCGGTTTGTCAATGGAATCAATTTTTAAAGGATTTCTGTTCAGACGAAAATAGTGGCAACTACTCGAATAAACTAAAAGTAGCTTCTATTCTTTGGAAAGAAGTTAGAAATTCAAAAAATGAAAAAATTTATTCAAAAAATCTTTTGACTAAATATGCTGATAAAATAAAAGACTATTGTAAGTAGAATCGCAATCTCACTTGGTGGCAGAGGCAACTTATGGTATTCCTTATTGGATAAAGGATAAAGCTTATTCTGATTTGGATGAATCCTTAAAGGATGTAATTAGGTGATGGGAAAATAGAATAAAATTATATTAATCTCCAGTACGTCAAAGTTCTCTTTTCTGAGGTTTCATTATATAATAGCATTATATGTGATGACTGATGTAGTTACACTAACATTTCTATTTAAAAATTAAGGAGAAAATCAATGAAAAAAGCAATGTTAATTATCAACCCTACCTCTGGTGGGGAAAAGGCTTTGGATTATAAGGTCAAGCTGGAGAATAAAGCCAAAGATTATTTTGAGCATGTGGAAACAAAAATTACCGAAAAAGCCTTAGACGCAACACACTTTGCTGAGGAAGCGTCTCGTGAGCAGTATGATGCAGTGGTATGTTTTGGTGGAGATGGGACTGTCAATGAAGTTATTTCAGGTATTGCTGAGAGAGAATACGTTCCTAAGTTGGGTATTATCCCAGGCGGTACGGGTAACCTCATTACGAAATTGTTGGAAATCAATCAAGACATCGATGGCGCGATTGATGAACTCGATTTTAATTTAACTAATAAGATTGATATCGGTAAAGCAAATGACAACTATTTTGGTTATATCTTTAGTATCGGTTCTCTGCCTGAGGCGATTCACAATGTTGAAATTGAAGATAAGACAAAATTTGGTATCCTTGCCTATGCTGTAAATACCATGAAGTCTGTCATGACGGATCAGGTCTTTAACATTAAGGTTGAGACAGAAAATGGAAATTATGTTGGTGAAGCTAGTCATGTTTTGGTTCTCTTGACAAATTACTTTGCTGATAAGAAAATCTTTGAAGAAGACAAAGATGGCTATGCCAATATTTTGATTCTAAAAGATGCCTCTATATTCTCTAAATTATCCGTCATTCCTGATTTACTAAAAGGAGATGTTGTCGGCAATGATAATATTGAGTATATTAGAGCGCGTAATATTAAGATCTCTTCAGATAGTGAATTGGAGTCAGATGTTGACGGCGATAAATCGGATAACCTACCTGTAGAAATCAAAGTCCTAGCTCAGCGGGTAGAAGTATTTTCAAAACCGAAAGAGTAGAAGGTAGAAGTTAGTTTGTCTTTCACTGTTAAAACTGGTTTCATATCAAAGATTGGAGGAGGAATGAATTCTCTGTTTGATGAATTTCGCATAATTTGTTCTCATTTAAACCAAGTCGGAATCACACCGACGCTCATGGGGTCTTTGGGTTTTGAATACCGTTCAAATGAAGAATGGCAGCCGTCTGACATTGATATTCATGTTCCTGGTGACCCTAGAGGTTGGGAAGCACCTGATCATCTCAGAATTTATGACTGGGACAAGATAATGAAAGTGATGAAAGGTTTAGGCTACGTTTTAATAGATATTCATGAGCATGAATTCCAAAAGGATGGTGTGAGCGTTGAATTCGGAAGTATCGATTCTTTACCTGATTTTGCAGGAGTTTCGGAATCAGATATAGAGCTGATTCATCTCGAGGACATCACGTTTCGTGTTCCAAGTTTAGAACAGTATTTAAGTATTTACAAGGCTTCTTCCCAAGATTCCTATCGAAATAACCACAATAACAATAAGGATTTTAAAAAGATAGAATGGTTAGAAAGACAGTTGTAAATCATCAATCTGAAAGTAGTAGGTATTAAGACTTACTGCTTTTTTATATCCTCAAAAACAATCCACTCGAAACTACGGATTAGTCTTGAAAATAAAATTTTAAAGTAGTATACTAGAATCACAATTATGAAAACGTTTGCGCAGCAAGATGAATAAAAGTAAACTAGGAGACAGAACAATGGAATTAACTGCCATTTACCATAGACCAGAGTCGGAGTATGCTTATCTTTATAAGGATAAGATAATGCACATTCGTATCCGGACTAAGAAAGATGATATTGAAAGCATCCATTTGCATTATGGAGATACTTTTATCTTTTTAGAGGACCATTATGAAGCAAGCAAGGCGATGGTCAAAGTAACTTCTGATGCCTTATTTGATTACTGGCAAGCGGAAGTTTCAGTTGACTATGCGCGACTCCAGTATCTCTTTGAACTTAAAGATAAACAAGGTCAGAGTATTTTGTATGGCGATAAGGGATGTGTTGAAAACACGCTAGAAAACCTTCATTATGAAGGAAATGGCTTTAAAATTCCGTACATCCATGAGATTGATGCTTGTCATGTTCCTGACTGGGTAGCAAAGACGGTATGGTACCAGATTTTCCCAGAACGCTTTGCTAATGGGAACCCTGAGATTTCACCTGAAGGTGCGCTAGTTTGGGATTCCTCTATCAAGCCAAAGACGAGCGATTTCTTTGGTGGTGATTTACAAGGTATTATTGACCATCTGGATTACCTGCAAGACTTAGGGATTACAGGACTTTATCTCTGTCCTATCTTTGAATCTCCAAGCAATCACAAGTACAATACGACGGATTATTTCGAAATTGACCGTCATTTTGGAGACAAGGCAATCTTCCGTCAACTGGTGAAGGAAGCCCATCGGAGAGGTATGAAAATCATGCTGGACGCTGTTTTCAACCATATCGGGGACAAATCACCACAGTGGCAGGATGTCCTTAAAAACGGTGAAGATTCCGTTTACAAAGATTGGTTCCATGTTCAAGAATTCCCCGTGACAAAGGATAAGCTGGGGAACCCAAGAAAGCTCCCTTATCATACCTTTGCCTTTGCCAGCTATATGCCCAAGCTCAATACGGCCAATTCTCAAGTGAGGAACTATTTGTTAAAGGTTGCGACCTACTGGATTGAAGAGTTTGATATTGATGCTTGGCGCTTGGATGTGGCCAATGAAGTGGACCACCAATTTTGGCGAGATTTCCGGAAGGCTGTCTTGGCTAAAAAGCCTGACCTTTATATTCTTGGAGAGGTCTGGCACACTTCCCAGCCTTGGCTAAATGGCGATGAATTTCACGCAGTCATGAACTATCCTCTCTCCGACAGCATCAAGGATTATTTCTTGCGAGGGACTAAGAAGACACCTCAATTCATCAATGAAATCAATAGCCAATCAATGTACTATAGACAACAGATTTCGGAAGTGATGTTTAATCTTCTAGATTCTCACGATACGGAACGCATTTTGGCTACTGCCAAGGGAGATGCCCAACTGGTTAAGTCTGCCCTAGCTTGCCTCTTTCTACAAAGAGGGACACCGTGTTTCTACTATGGAACTGAGTTGGAGTTAGATGGAGGACCAGATCCGGATTGTCGTCGTGTCATGCCTTGGGAACGTGTTTCCGATAGCAATGAGATGTTGAATTTTATGAAGAAGTTGATTCAGCTTCGTAAGGAGGTTTCAGGCATTATCCAACATGGCACCTATAGCCTAAAAGAAATTAAGCCGGACGTGCTAGCTCTTGAATGGGATTATGATGGACAAAAGGTCCAAGCTATTTTTAACCAATCAAGTGAAAACTATCTTGTAGACCGTGATTCTGTAGTGCTAGCCAGTCATTGCCAAGAATTGGGACTGCAACTGGCGATTTTGCCTAAAGGTTTTATCATCCGATAAAAATCGTACTCAAAAAGACTGTTATGAATAGGTGATTCGTGCAGTCTTTTTTTGACTTATGTAGTATAATAAAGCTAAGTCACGGATTATCGGATGAGGGATTAGTGAAGAGTGTTTAAAGAAAAATAGAGACTTTTGCTTTAGAAAGGAAATTTCATGAAACGAACGAGAAAAGTAGTAGCCTTGGGACTGTGTTTGCCCTTATTTCTTGGATTGGCTGCTTGTCAGCAAAATAATACGAGCACTGAAGCTGCAAACCAGACACAGACCAGCTCAGATAAAGTTCCTTGGACGGCTTCATATTCCAATCTAAACGGTCAAGTCAGTACCGAAGAGGTCAAATCTCTCTTATCAGCTCACTTGGACCCAAATAGTGTTGAGGCATTTTTCAATCTTGTCACAGACTATAATGCGACTGTCGGCTCCACTGGCTTAAGTGGAAATTTTGCCTCCTTTACGAAGACAGAATACGATGTAGAGAAAATTAGTAATCTATGGAATCAAAAAAAGGGTGACTTTGTCGGAACCAACTGCCGCATCAATAGCTATGCGCTCTTGAAAAATTCGGTCACAATTCCAAAGCTTGAAAAGAATGATCAGCTACTTTTTGTGGATAACGATGCTATCGATAAGGGAAAAGTATTTGATGCGAAAGATAAGGAAGAGTTTGATATTCTATTTTCTAGGGTAGCGACGGAAGCAACGATGGATGTAAAAGTTCATGCGCAGAAGATGGAGAAATTCTTCTCCCAGTTTCAATTCAATGACAAAGCTCGAATGTTGTCTGTTGTGTTGCATGATAATTTGGATGGAGAGTATCTTTTTGTTGGGCACGTAGGTGTTTTAGTGCCAGCTGAGGAGGGTTTCTTATTTGTAGAGAAACTGACTTTTGAAGAGCCTTATCAAGCAATTAAGTTTGAGAGCAAGGAAGATTGTTACAAGTATTTAGCTACAAAGTATGCGGATTATACAGGTGATGGACTGGCCAAACCTTTCATTATGGATAATGAAAAGTGGGTTGAAGGATATTAAGCTAGGCAAGGGAGAAGTAGTATGGAGACAGTAGTAGCACTTTTAGTTGTCATTCTTATCGGATTCTGGGCTGTAAACATTCTCAAGCCTCGTAAGGCAAATCAAAAAGAAAGATTTTTAGGCTATATGCAGCGCTATGATATAGAAGGTGAGGGTTATCAGTCAGAAGTCTGGGAAGTGACGGAAGATGAGAATGAGAAATAAGGAGGAGAGTCCAAAAACAGTAGATATCTTGCCTTTTTCAAGAAAGGGGACTAACTAATTGGAGGAAACATTATGGGAATAATTGCTAATTATCAATATCTATCTGATAATGAATTAAGCCAAATAAAGCGGTATTCTTGTCAAGAAGAGGATTTGCTTGACTTGGTAGAGGATTATCCTGAGGGAAATGATACGTTGATAGATATTGACAAAATGTGGGATGCCTTACTCTTTGTTATGACAGGTTTTAGTAGTTCAGAATTTATGGATGACGACCCCTTGAGAGAAGCTGTCTTGGGAGTGACCCCTTTAGAAAATGTGTCAGAATATATAGCCTATACTGAACACTCAAAGATAGCTGAGATTGTTCAAGCTTTAGAGAATTTTGACATGGATAGGGCTCTGGCAGACTTTAGCATGGAAGCATGCAAGAAGGCAGATTTATACCCCGATATTTGGGATTATCTTGAAGAAGAGGAAGAAATCAAGGATGATATTCGAACCTGTTTTGTAAAAATGAAGGACTTTTATAAGAAAATCTTAACTCTCAAAGGAAATGTCCTAGTGACTATTTGTTAAGTACTTTTCCAACTGTTAGTCAGGTGCGTGATGAATGTACATCTAGAAAGTCGAACACCTGATGACTTGTCTGGTGAAGAAAATATTCCACAGTATAGTTGGACGAAATAGATAGAAATTGGTTATAGAATTTGTAAGCATAATAAATTTTAAACGTTAAGATGGAGGATTGAAGAGATGGGAAAAATTGAATGGGAAAATGCCAAGACACGTTTAGATGCCTTACTTGTCATTGATGAGTATCGAACAGATCCAAATGAGACCTGGCTTCGATTGATCGTTAAGACTGAGGGAAGCTATGGGGTCCGTTACCTTATCGACAACGGTTCTGGCGATTCTCTAGATGTGATCTTTACTGATAAAATGATCCTTATAAAGGGCTTTGATCATGAAAGTAGTTTGAGTCAATTTGCTGCGGATGAGTGGAATCAAGATATCATAGACGGATTTTATAGAGGACTGGATGAAAAGTATCAAAACCTATACTCAGAAGAGCAAAAAGATGAAACAACCTTCTTTATCTGGTATGACGGTCAAGAACATCAAAATACCTATCAAGATCAGGACGGTGGCGAATGGTTATTATCCTATTTCTTTGACAGTTTTGAGAAATTTCATGAGTTTGTGACGGATTACTATTCAATTACCGTAGATGAGGACTTACTTAGAAAACTTTACAATCAAGGACAGCTTTCAGAAGTAGAATTGGAGCAGTTGATTCATACTTCCTAGCTGGAAATATTTATGAAATCTGATGAAAAGAATTGATTTTCAATATCAAGTTATACTTTAAGAATTATTGAAGTAGTTAATGTCTGTAGTTCCTTTTTTCTTATGCAGATAACGACTTAAAACGATTTCTTTTTATTGTTGAATAATATTTTGCGAACAAAAAACAAAATTCTTTAAAAAAGTTTCACAAAATCCTTTACAAGTTCTTATAAACATGATATAGTTATTAGGCTTAGAAAATGAGATGATGTTTTCTAGCAAATATAAACCCGAGTAAAAAATGCCTACGGACAGGCAGGGTTGAATGCCGAAGCGTGGTTGAAAAGCCACATTATTGATAGGGTTAAAAGCCTACTTTTATAAGTTGATGTTAGGACACTTGTCCTAATTCATAAATTTTAGTGTGGTGAAAGCACACGTCATCTTGTGAAACGATCAATAAAGTACGTAATATTTGCTACTAGAGAGTTAGGAAACATCAGCAACAGACATACTCAACAGAAACCAAAATACACACGTCAGAAGATTGCAGAGCAGGTGAAAACCTGCTCTTTTTTCATAAGTCAACCTTTAGTCGCCTTTATCTTCTTGAGGTGCTAAAAATACGGTAAAGGAGTATGTCTTGAAGAAGTTAGATCAAAACCAAGCCCCAATTTACGAGGCTTTGGTCAAACTACGCAAGAAAAGGATTGTCCCCTTTGATGTGCCAGGTCACAAGCGTGGACGAGGAAATCCAGAACTTGTCGAACTGTTAGGAGAAAAATGTGTTGGCATTGATGTCAATTCGATGAAGCCCTTAGATAATCTTGGTCATCCTATTTCGATTATTCGGGATGCGGAGGAATTAGCTGCGGATGCTTTTGGTGCAGCCCATGCCTTTCTCATGATTGGGGGAACAACTTCATCTGTTCAAACCATGATTCTTTCCACCTGCAAGGCAGGAGATAAGATTATTCTGCCACGAAATGTCCATAAATCTGCTATCAATGCTCTAGTTTTATGCGGTGCCATTCCCATCTATATCGAGATGAGTGTGGATCCTAAAATCGGCATCGCTTTAGGTCTTGAAAATGACCGGGTTGCCCAGGCCATTAAGGAGCATCCAGATGCCAAGGCCATTTTGATTAACAATCCTACTTACTATGGGATTTGTTCAGACCTAAAGGGTTTAACGGAAATGGCTCATGAAGCGGGCATGCTGGTTTTAGTGGATGAAGCCCATGGAGCGCATTTGCATTTTACAGATAAATTGCCATTGTCTGCTATGGATGCTGGAGCGGATATGGCAGCAGTCTCTATGCATAAGTCTGGTGGGAGTTTGACCCAAAGTTCCATCCTTCTTATCGGGGAGCAGATGAATCCTGAGTACGTTCGTCAGATTATCAACCTGACCCAGTCTACATCTGCCTCTTACCTACTTATGTCTAGTTTGGATATTTCTCGTCGCAACTTAGCCCTTCGTGGCAAAGAGTCTTTTGAGAAAGTCATTGAACTATCTGAGTATGCTCGTCGTGAAATCAATGCTATCGGTGGTTATTATGCCTACTCAAAAGAGTTAATAGACGGTGTGTCAGTCTGTGATTTTGATGTAACCAAGCTGTCCGTTTACACTCAGGGTATTGGCTTAACCGGTATTGAGGTTTATGACCTCTTGCGAGACGAATACGATATTCAGATTGAATTCGGGGATATTGGGAATATCTTGGCCTATATTTCCATTGGCGACCGCATCCAAGACATCGAGCGCTTAGTCGGTGCTCTGGCGGACATCAAGAGACTCTACTCAAGAGATGGAAAAGACTTGATTGCTGGAGAATATATCCAGCCTGAGTTGGTCCTATCTCCTCAGGAAGCCTTTTATTCAGAAAGAAAAAGTTTAAGCTTAGACGAATCTGTTGGACAAGTCTGTGGGGAATTTGTCATGTGCTATCCTCCAGGAATTCCAATCCTAGCACCAGGTGAACGCATTACACGAGAGATTGTGGATTATATACTATTTGCCAAAGAACGTGGTTGCTCCCTCCAAGGAACGGAAGATCCAGAAGTCAATCACATCAACGTCATTAAGAGAAAGGAGAACTAGATGGATTTATGGTTTTCTGAAGTTCATACTCCAGATGTGAAACTGTCCCTGAGAACAGCTAAGCAACTCTACGCTGGAAAAAGTGAGTGGCAGGATATCGAAGTCTTAGATACGCCAGCTTTTGGGAAAATATTAATCTTAAATGGACATGTCTTGTTTTCAGATGCGGATGATTTTGTCTACAATGAAATGACGGTCCACGTTCCCATGGCTGTCCATCCCAATCCCAAGAAAGTCTTGGTTATAGGTGGTGGTGATGGCGGTGTTGCCCAAATATTGACGCTCTATCCAGAATTGGAACAAATCGATATTGTAGAACCTGATGAAATGTTGGTAGAGGTTTGTCGTGAGTATTTTCCAGACTTTGCTGCAGGGCTAGATGATCCTCGTGTTACCATTTACTATCAAAATGGACTGCGATTTTTGAGAAACTGTGAGGATGATTACGATATCATTATCAACGATGCGACAGATCCATTTGGACATACGGAAGGGCTCTTTACCAAGGAATTTTACGGTAACAGTTACAGAGCTCTGAAGGAAGACGGGATCATGATTTACCAGCATGGGAGTCCTTTCTTTGACGAAGATGAGTCAGCTTGCCGAAGTATGCACCGTAAGGTCAATCAAGCCTTTCCAATCAGTCGGGTTTATCAGGCGCACATCCCAACCAGTCCAGCTGGCTATTGGCTATTTGGATTTGCATCGAAAAAATACCACCCTGTCAAAGATTTTGACAAGGAAGGCTGGAGAAAACGCCAGCTTTTCACAGAATACTACACTGCAAACTTACATGTGGGGGCCTTTATGTTGCCCAAGTATGTAGAAGACATTTTAGAAGAAGAGGAAGGAAAAAAATGAGTCGTTTATTAGTTATTGGATGTGGGGGCGTTGCCCAAGTTGCTATTTCAAAGATTTGCCAAGATAGCGAAACTTTTACAGAAATTATGATTGCTAGCCGTACAAAGTCAAAATGTGATGACTTGAAGGCTAGATTAGAAGGTAAAACAAGTACAAAGATTGAGACAGCTACCCTTGACGCTGACAAGGTTGAAGAAGTGATTGCTTTGATTGAAAGCTACAAGCCAGAAGCTGTTTTGAACGTAGCACTCCCATATCAAGACTTGACCATTATGGACGCATGTTTGGCGACTGGAGTTCACTATATCGATACAGCTAACTACGAGGCAGAGGATACAGAAGATCCTGAGTGGCGTGCTATCTACGAAAAACGCTGCAAGGAACTTGGTTTTACAGCCTACTTTGACTACTCATGGCAGTGGGCTTATCAGGAAAAATTCAAAGAAGCAGGCTTGACCGCTCTGCTTGGATCTGGCTTTGACCCAGGTGTAACCAGCGTCTTTTCAGCATATGCCCTCAAACACTATTTTGATGAAATCCACTATATCGACATTCTAGACTGTAATGGTGGTGACCACGGTTATCCGTTTGCGACAAACTTTAACCCAGAAATCAATCTCCGTGAGGTTTCTGCGCCTGGTTCTTACTGGGAAGATGGAAAATGGGTCGAAGTCGAAGCCATGTCAATCAAGCGTGAGTATGATTTCCCTCAAGTTGGTCAAAAAGACATGTATCTCCTTCACCATGAAGAAATTGAATCATTGGCTAAGAACATTCCAGGAGTTAAACGTATTCGTTTCTTTATGACTTTTGGTCAATCTTATCTCACGCATATGAAATGCTTGGAAAACGTTGGTCTCCTTCGTACGGATGCCATTAACTTTAATGGACAAGACATCGTGCCGATTCAATTCTTAAAAGCCTTGCTACCTGATCCTGCTAGCCTTGGACCACGCACTGTTGGTAAAACCAATATCGGTTGTATCTTTACAGGTGTAAAAGATGGCGTTGAAAAGACCATCTACATCTACAATGTCTGCGATCATCAGGAATGTTACGCAGAAGTTGGTTCACAAGCTATTTCTTACACAACAGGCGTTCCAGCCATGATTGGGACAAAATTAGTTATGAATGGTACTTGGAAACAACCGGGTGTTTATAATCTTGAAGAATTGGATCCAGATCCATTCATGGAAGCTTTGAATGAGTATGGTTTGCCTTGGGTTGTGGTTGAAAATCCACAAATGGTGGACTAATGAAGTTAGAACAAGTACCCACACCAGCCTATGTCATTGACTTGGCCAAGTTAGAAGCCAATTGCCGTATTTTACAGCAAGTTCAGGAAGAAGCGGGCTGCAAGGTTTTACTGGCCCAGAAGGCTTATTCTCTCTACAAAACCTACCCCATGATTAGCCAGTATCTGTCAGGTACAACGGCTAGTGGTCTCTATGAGGCTAAGCTAGCTAGAGAAGAATTCCCAGGAGAAGTCCATGTCTTTGCACCTGCTTTCAAGGATGCAGACTTGGAGGAATTGCTGGAGATAACGGACCATATCGTCTTTAACTCAGAGAGACAGTTGCGTAAACATGGTCCTCGTTGCCGAGAGGCTGGTATCAGTGTCGGTTTGCGCCTCAACCCTCAATGTTCTACCCAAGGTGATCACGCGCTCTATGATCCTTGTGTACCTGGATCCCGTTTTGGAGTCACTATAGACAAGATTCCTAGTGATTTGCTGGACTTGGTGGATGGTCTTCATTTTCATACCCTTTGCGAGCAGGGGGCAGATGATTTAGAGACAACTTTGAAAGCTGTAGAAGCGCAGTTTGGACCTTATTTATATAAGGTCAAATGGCTCAATATGGGTGGAGGACACCACATAACGAGAGAAGACTATGATGTGGATTTGCTGACTTCTGAAATCAAGCGTATCCGAGAAACTTACAATCTTGAAGTCTATATCGAGCCGGGTGAAGCTATTGCGCTCAATGCGGGTTCTCTAGCAACTGAAGTATTGGACATTGTCGAAAACGGTATGGATATTTTGGTTTTAGATGCCTCCGCGACCTGCCATATGCCAGATGTACTTGAAATGCCCTATCGTCCACCTTTGAGAAATGGATTTGAACCGCAGGAAAAAGCCCATACCTATAGACTTTCTTCCAATACCTGTCTGACGGGTGATGTGATTGGTGATTATAGTTTTGAAAATCCAGTCCAAATCGGTGATAGACTTTACTTTGAAGACATGGCAATCTACTCCTTTGTCAAAAATAATACCTTTAACGGTATTGGCTTGCCAAGTCTCTATCTTATGGACGAGCAGGGTGACTGCAGCTTAGTCAAAGCCTTTGGCTATCAAGACTTTAAAGGGAGATTATCATGATAGAAACTCCGAAAAAAGCAGGCTATCGTATGCCAGCAGAGTACGAACCCCATCATGGCACCCTCATGATATGGCCGACTCGACCAGGTTCATGGCCTTTTCAAGGAAAGGCTGCTAAAAGAGCATTTACTCAGATTATCAAGACCATAGCAGAAGTGGAAAGAGTCTATCTTTTGGTGGAGCAGGACCATCTATCTGAAGCTCAATCCTATCTTGGAGACAAGGTTGTTTATTTAGATATTCCTACTAATGATGCCTGGGCGCGTGATACTGGGCCAACCATTCTCGTCAATGAAAAAAGAGAAAAGTTGGCAGTCGATTGGTCTTTTAATGCCTGGGGTGGTACAGTCGATGGCCTCTACCAAGATTATGAAGATGATGACCAAGTAGCCAGTCGCTTTGCAGAACTCTTAGAGATACCTGTTTACGAGGCCAAACCTTTTGTACTGGAAGGTGGTGCAATCCATAGCGATGGTCAAGGAACCATTCTTGTGACTGAAAGTTGCCTACTTAGTCCTGGTCGCAATCCCCACTTGTCTAAAGAGGAAATCGAAAACACCTTATTGTCGAGCCTGGGAGCTGAAAAAGTTATTTGGCTACCTTATGGTATTTATCAGGACGAAACCAATGAACACGTTGACAATGTTGCCGCCTTTGTTGGTCCTGCAGAGCTTGTTTTAGCTTGGACAGACGACAAAAGTGATCCTCAGTATGCCATGTCTGCAGCTGATCTTGAGCTTTTAGAAAAGAAAACGGATGCAAAAGGTCGCACTTTCACTATTCATAAGCTTCCTATCCCAGCTATTCGTCAGGTTGTCACTAAGGAGGATTTACCAGGTTATATCTATGAAGATGGGGAAGAGGAGCGTTATGCAGGTGAACGTCTTGCAGCTTCCTATGTCAATTTCTATATTGCCAACAAGTCTGTCTTAGTGCCACAATTTCAGGATGTAAACGACCAAGTGGCCTTGGATATCCTCAGCAAGTGTTTTCCAGACCGTAAGGTCGTAGGAATACCAGCTAGAGATATTCTTTTAGGTGGTGGCAATATCCACTGTATCACCCAACAAATCCCAGAATAGGAGAAAAAGATGAGAAATGTAAGAGTTGCAGCGATCCAGATGCAATGTGCCAAGGATGTGACAACAAATATCCAAACCGCAGAGCGTTTAGTACGTCAGGCTGCAGAACAAGGCGCACAAATCATCCTCTTGCCAGAGCTGTTTGAACGTCCCTATTTCTGTCAGGAACGCCAGTATGACTACTACCAGTATGGCCAGTCAGTGACAGAAAATACAGCCATTCAGCATTTTAAAGTGCTTGCTAAGGAATTACAGGTTGTTTTACCGATCAGTTTCTATGAAAAAGATGGCAATGTCTTGTATAACTCAATCGCCGTCATTGATGCTGATGGAGAAGTGCTGGGCGTCTATCGGAAGACCCACATACCAGATGACCATTATTATCAAGAAAAGTTTTATTTTACGCCTGGCAACACTGGCTTCAAGGTCTGGGATACTCGCTACGCTAAGATTGGGATTGGTATCTGTTGGGATCAATGGTTTCCTGAAACAGCGCGCTGTCTTGCTTTGAATGGTGCTGAATTGCTCTTTTATCCTACAGCCATTGGTTCAGAGCCTATCTTAGATACGGACAGTTGTGGTCACTGGCAACGTACCATGCAAGGGCACGCAGCAGCTAATATTGTCCCAGTTATTGCAGCCAATCGCTATGGCTTGGAAGAAGTCACTCCTAGTGAGGAAAATGGTGGACAGAGTTCCAGTCTTGACTTCTACGGTTCCTCCTTTATGACGGATGAAACAGGAGCTATTCTAGAGAGAGCTGAAAGACAAGGAGAAGCTGTTCTGTTAGCAACTTATGACCTTGATAAGGGAGCAAGCGAGCGCCTAAATTGGGGACTGTTTCGTGATAGAAGACCCGAAATGTACCAACGAATTACGGACTAGAAGGTAAATTTCATAATAAACATTTAATATTCACGCCTGTCTTACAAAAATGTAAGATAGGCTTTTTAAATGTAAGATGGGTGTACGATTATACGTGGAAATGTATGCTATACTCTATGTAGATCAAAAAGAAAGAGGTTTATTATGAAAAAATGGAATGCAACGCAGTTGAAGTATCTGATGGCGGCAGTAATGGTTCTGGACCATATCCCTCATATCACCGGAATCGTTTCTCCTTTGTGGGAAGGTATCTTTCACGCCTTGACCCGTTGTGTCGGAGTTTGGTTTGCCTATATGGCTATGGAAGGCTTCATCCATACTCGAAATTTGAAAAACTACCTCATCCGTCTTTGGAGTTGGGCGCTGATCATGTTTGCTGGAAATAGCCTTCTCAATACTCTGTTTGCCTCTAAGGGTGTAATGGTTACTAATAATATTTTCTTGACTTTGGCCATCGGTGTCACCATGCTTTGGATTGGTTTTCCCAGAAAAGAGTTGGATAAAAAGGAGAAGTTGTGGCGTCGTATTGGGCTTGCTGGGCTCTTGATTTTCGGGTGTCTTTTTACCGAGGGTGGCATCACCATGCTACCATTTCTCTTGATTAGTTACTCTTGTCGAAATCGCAAGGGCTTGCGAAATCTCCTCTATGCCTTTCTGTGGGCCTTCTTGTTAGTGACTTCCATCCAAATTTACGACACTTGGCACCAAACACTGGAAATGATGCTTTACAATTCTGACTGGCTCTTTATCACCGTATTTCCTTTTATGGCTTTGTATAATGGACAGCGAGGAAAAGAAACTAGTTGGAGTAAATATTTCTTTTATATTTTCTACCCAGCTCATCTATGGATTATAACTTTGATTGCTTATTTGCTTAAGTAGATTCAATATCCATTAGCTCCTTCTTGCTTAAAATGCGAGAGGAGCTTTTCTGTATCTGGAATTCCCAACAAAACATGTTATAATAGTTTTAGAAAGGACGAGGTTTATGGCGAGCATACTTGTAATTGAAGATAATAATGAAATCCAGGAAATCTTAAGAACCCTTCTTGCAGAGGAACACGAGGTGATTCAAGCATTTTCTGGGACAGAAGGTATCATGCAATTTGACAAAGGTGGCATTGATCTCGTTTTGCTAGATATCATGCTCCCTGGGAAAAATGGCGACCAAGTCTTGCAAGCTATTCGACAAACTAGTCAGACTCCGGTCATCATGCTTACTGCTTTAGGTGATAAAAAGCTCATCAGCCAATATCTCTTAGATGGTGCCAATGATTATGTAGTAAAACCTTTTGATTTGGACGAAGTCTTTGCCAGAGTCACTGTTCAATTACGCCAAAGTGGTGAACATCAGTCAGAAGATCGAAGAGAAATTGATAACCTCGTACAAAATTTTAAAAATATCCAGTTTGATGCGGATAGTTTTGAAATAAGTAACGCAACTGAAACCATTCGCCTTGCAAAGAAAGAGTGCCAGATTCTCCAAATGTTGCACCAGCATCCTAAAAAGATCTTCACCAAAGAAGAACTCTATGAATTGATTTGGGAAGAAAGTTACCTGCCTGGAGACAATACGCTCAACACCCATCTAAGCAATCTCCGTAAAAAACTGCATCAACTGGATCCAAATCACGAGTACATCGAAACCATTTGGGGAGTTGGTGTTCGATTAAAAGGAGATAAGTAATGATTTACATTTTGATATCTATATTGCTCCTTACTAATATTATTTTGGCGATTTTTTTGATTCGCTATCATATAGCAATTAGAGATTTAAGCAGACAAATTGAAGAAAAGATTCGCTCTGGTAGCATGAAGAGGATCGGTGTAAATTTCTTTTCAAAGACCATTTTGCGTCTACATAACCAAATTGAGAATCTATTTCAAGAAGTGGAGCAAAACCAACTAATCATGAAGCGTGAAAAACGCACCCTAGATATGGCAATCAGTAACATTGCTCATGATATTCGGACACCTTTAACAATCGCTTCAGGATATACTCAACAACTAATAAAACACCCCGATAATAGTCAGGAAACTTTAAGCAAAATAGCCCATCATCAGGAACTGGTTTCCAAACGTTTGGAGGCCCTCCTAGAATACCGTCATTTGATGGAAGGAGCAGTCAAACCGAAACTGGAAGAACTTGATTTATCAACTTTTATAACGAAAAAGACTTTAGCTTATTACGACGTTTTTCAATCTTCACAGATTGTTCTTGATTTTAATGTTGAACCAGGATTGAAAACGGCGACTGATGAGGACTTGCTTGATCGAATTATACAAAACCTTCTTGGAAATGTTCTCAAGCACGGTAAGGAGAAGGCTCGGCTTTCTTTGAAAAAGGAAGACAATAGGCTTGCTTTGGAAATTGATAATCTAGTCAAAAAATCTATCAAGAATATAGACAATCTCAGCAATCGTTTTTATTCTGAAAATATGTCAGATACCGAAGAATCCTCTGGTTTAGGTCTCTATATTACTGAGGAATTGGTTCATCTTCTTGGAGCGGAAATGAAGCTAGCCACTGATGGAGAATGGTTTTCGGTCTTTATTTATTTTTAACAAAAGAAACCTCCTCTATATCCTAGAGGAGGTCCTTTTTATAAGCTTTTCTTCTTGAAAATAGTCAGTCCACTGAAAGAGAAGAAAAGTATGACTGTTACGCAAACCGTGATGGTATAGAGAATAGCTTGACTATCAGCAGTCATGGCATAGGCAAAATTTAAGCTCAGATATCGTAAAATTGCGATATTTGGAAAGATAAGCATTGGCATAGAAAGGATGATAGAGGTAACTAGATAGCCGATAAATACGGCAAGATAAGAATGAGTTAGGTAGAGAATAAAGGAGACAATCGAAAGCCAAGCGAGTAGGCATAGAAATTGAAGGGAAATCGTCAAGAGGAGATTAGTAACAAAACCATCAGGCATTGTACCAAGTCCGTTTAGTAGAGTCGCGGGAATAAAGGCAATCACAAGACTGGTGATGAGTTGTAAGAGAGCGATACTTGCTAGTACAAAGAATTTAGCAAGGAAAAATTCTGTACGAGAAACGCCAACTGTCAAACTATTTTTATAAAGCTTGCCGATTAGATCAACCCCAAGAACTAAACACACTAGAATAATACAGAGGAAAACGAGGTTTGAGCCGTTATTTGACGCGTTGATTAGAGCTTCTATCCCATTCCAACCATGGGTAGGAAGCTCAGGTGGTGCTGCCTGAACTGACATTAGATGCCCTGTAGCTCCAATAGTAGCACCCAGTAACATAAGTACAAAGAGAATGAATTCTGTAATCCAGAATCCTTTTGAGCGGAAAAGACGGTAAAAATCTGCTTGAATGGTATGTATCATGATTTTTCTCCTATTCTACCAATTGGGTGAAGTATTCTTCTAGGTTTTGACGGGCAAAGTAAATCTCATCAATAGCAACATCGGACAAAGTTAGTTGCTTAAGAATCTGTTTGACATCTTGTTCATTACCAAAGATATGGATTTCCTTTTCAGGGTTTACAACCTTAAACTGGAGCTGGATTTGTTCTTTCAATACCTGACAAGCTCTTTCCTTGTCGCTTGTTTTAAGCACAATATAATCCTCGCTCAGTGTTTCAAACTCAGCTTTACTGATTTCACGGATAATCTTACCTTGATCCAGAATACCAAAGCGATTAGCTAAGAGATAGAGTTCTGACAAGATATGGCTAGAGATGAGGATGGTTATGCCTTTTTCTTGATTTAGCCGCTGGATCATGAGACGAAATTCTTTGATTCCAATTGGGTCGAGACCATTAATAGGTTCATCAAGAATAAGGAAGTCGGGTTTGGACAGAAGAGCAATAGCGATACCAAGTCTTTGTTTCATTCCTAGCGAGAAATCACGAAAGACTTTCTTACCTGTATCAGACAAACCTACATAATCTAGTGTTTCTTGAATAACTTTATCAGCATTTGAAATATGGCGGATCATACAATAATATTTCAGATTTTGATAGGCTGTTAAGTGATTATGAGCTACAGGTGATTCGATAACTGAACCTACTCGAGATAAGCCCTTGGTCCACTCATTTTCCGATTGACTAGAAAAGAGGGAAACAGTTCCTTTATCCGCAAACAGTAGTTGTGTAATGATTTTGATAAGAGTAGTTTTACCTGCTCCATTTTTTCCGATTAGTCCATAAATATCTCCCTCTTTTATCGTTAGATTAAGATCTTGAAGAATGGCTTGTTTACCAAATTCTTTGGTCAGTCCATGAATTTCGAGTACTGTTTTCATGATTTTCTCCTTTTGATTTATTTTTCTAACTTTAGTATAAGGTATAGAAATCAAAGAAATATCAAGTAATTCTAAAGAGTTTCTAAAGTTTTGTGATTCTTAAAAAAACAAAACCCAGTTGACATGAACTGGGCTTCTCAATTATAAAATATACTTCTCAATGGCACGCGCAACGCCTTCTTCTTCATTGCTATCTGTAACGTCATTAGCAAGGGATTTGACATGGTCGCTGGCATTTCCCATAGCAATGCCAAGCCCTGCAAACTGAAGCATTTCGATATCGTTATTGGCATCGCCCATGGCCATAATTTCTGAGGGCTCGATCTTCAAAATCTCTGCTAGTCGAGAAAGAGCAGTAGCCTTAGTAGTCCCAAGTGGCATGGCTTCATAAATGACAGGCTGTGAACGAACTCCGCTAAATCGTTGGCAGAGTTCCTCAGCAAACCGCTGCTCAAAATCGTCTGTTTGCTCTTTTGTTCCTAAAAACATGCCTTGGAACATCCGATACTTGCCACTAGTCGCGTCCTCAAGGGAGATTTCAGTCAGGTCTGAAAAGACTAGCTTGGCATCATTTTGAACAATTTCATTAGGCTTGCCACCGAGGACAAAATAATGTTTCTCATCAAAAAGAGTTAACTGGACGTCGCTTTTTTCTGCTAGATCATAAAGGTATTCAATGTCGGCTGGACTGAGTTCTTGCCAGTCAACTAGACTCCAGTCACTGGTCTGGTGAGTTGAACAACCGTTATTAACAATGACATACTCATTCTGGAGGTCCAGTCCTAGTTTTTTATAGTAGGGAAGGACACCGAAAAGCGGGCGACCTGTACAGAGAACCAGTTTGACACCTTTTTCAATGGCTTGGTGAATGGCAGTAATGTGGGCTTGTGGAATTTCCTTGGCTTCGTTAAGGAGGGTTCCGTCCATATCCAAGGCTAGTAGTTTAATCATAAGACTTCCTTTTCTAGGTGTTTTGCTTTTATTATAGCATATAGACTATGAAATGTCTGACAGAATAGTAACATTTGACTTTCCTTTTCTTGAAAAACAAAATAAATTCTTATATAATATGTATACTTAATATTTAAGGAGAAATAATGTCAAAGTATCACTTTAATTCAATTTACAAAAATGATGAAACAGAATCTACAGGTCTTCTTTTCATAAAAGTCTACAACAAGTGGGAAAGCAATTTAAAAAGAGTCTTGAAATCGGTTGGCCTCACTTTGCCCCAATTTATCGTTTTAACCTCGCTCTTGTTTCTGTCTAATAGAGAGGAATATGTAACGCAAGTTGATATTGCTCGGTTCACCGGTATGGATGTCATGACGGTTTCCCAGATTGTTAGGCTACTGGAGAAGAAGGACTACATTGGACGTGATCAACACCCAAAGGATAGTCGGGCAAAACTGGTCCTAGTGACGAAGTTAGGTGTGGAGAAGGTTAATCAAGCTTTACCTTTAGTAGAAGGGATTGATGAAGAATTTTTTGAAAAACTATCTAACGATAGAGAGGTTTTTAATCGCATGTTAGTAGAGTTGGAGGATAAAAATGCCTAGATATTGGGTCGGAGTTGTTTCGAAGAATCATGTTTTAAGAGGAGTTGAAGGGAATTTTTGCCAGGTTTGTCATGGAAAGGGCGGCCCCTTAAACCGTATGAAAAAAGGTGACTATCTTTTATACTATAGTCCGAAATACGATATGAACAGTCAAGATAAGTTACAGGCTTTTGTGGCCGTAGGTAAAATTATAGACGACAAGGCCTATCAAGTAGAGCAATTTGAAGGATTCTTTCCCTTTAGAAGAAATGTCGAGTATTATCTACCAGTCAAAGATTGTTCCATAGAAATAGCCAGACAACATCCTGAATGGAAAGACTATACTTCTCGACTCCGTTATGGGCATTTTGAAGTTTCCAAAGACTTTTTCCTCCATATCTTTCAGCATATGAAAGTGGATGATGAAGCATGATTGATTTGCTAATTAAATGATTGTCAACTAGAATTTTGGATTTGGACTGTGAAGCGAACTTTGCTATAATAGAGTAAGAAACTTTGATAAACCAAACGAGGCAGAGATGAAATTACTGTATACTGATATTCGGACTTCTTTGACAGAAATCTTGACTAGAGAGGCGGAAGAGCTAGTTGCTGTGGGCAAGCGTGTCTTCTACATCGCCCCCAACTCTCTTTCATTTGAAAAGGAACGCGCCGTTCTGGAATGCTTGTCCCAGCAGGCTTCTTTTGCGATTACTGTTACGCGTTTTGCTCAGATGGCTCGTTATCTGGTTTTAAATGATTTGCCAGCTAAGACGAGTCTAGATGACATCGGTCTTGGGATGGCTTTTTATAAATGTCTTGCGGAACTAGATCCCAAGGACTTGCGTGTTTATGGTGCTATAAAGCAGGATCCTCAATTTATCCAGCAGTTGGTTGAACTTTATCATGAGATGACGACTGCTCAGATGAGCTTTTTGGACTTGGAAAGTTTGACAGATGAGGACAAGCGGGCAGACTTACTCTTGATTTTTGAGAAAGTGACTGCCTATCTTAATCAAGGTCAGTTGGCTCAGGGAAGTCAGTTGTCCCATTTGATTGAGGCTATTGAGAATGACAAGGTAAGTAGTGATTTCAGTCAGATTGCCTTGGTTATTGATGGCTTTACCCGTTTTTCTGCCGAGGAAGAGCGTGTATTGGATCTACTTCATCGCAAAGGTGCCGAGATTGTTATTGGGGCCTATGCAAGCAAGAAAGCCTATACCAGTCCGTTCTCTGAAGGGAATCTCTACCAAGCCAGTGTGGAATTTCTTCATCATTTGGGGGCAAAATACCAAACACCTGCTCAGGATCGTTCTCAGACACATGAGAAAATGGATAGTTTTGACAAAGCCTCTCGTTTGCTGGAGTCTTCTTATGACTTTTCAGAACTCGCTTTAGATGTTGATGAGAAGGACCGTGAAAATCTGCAAATCTGGTCTTGTTTGACGCAAAAAGAAGAGCTGGAATTAGTAGCCCGTAGCATTCGTCAGAAATTACATGACCATCCAGAACTGAGTTACAAGAATTTCCGTATTTTGCTAGGTGATGTGGCATCTTACCAGCTATCACTGAAAACTATTTTTGACCAGTATCAGATTCCTTTCTATCTTGGTAGAAGTGAATCCATGGCTCACCACCCTTTGACTCAGTATGTGGAGTCTATTTTACGTTTAAAACGTTACCGTTTCCGTCAGGAGGATTTGATTAATCTCCTCAGAACAGGTTTGTATACTGACCTTGGCCAAGCGGATATTGATGCTTTTGAGCAATATCTCCGCTATCTTGGCATCAATGGCTTGCCAGCTTTTCAGCAGACCTTTACCAAATCCCACCATGGAAAATTTGATTTAGAGCGTTTAAATTCTCTTCGTCTGCGAGTTTTGGCGCCACTTGAAACCTTATTTGCCAGTCGGAAGCAAAAGACTGAAAATCTCTTGCAAAAGTGGAATACTTTTCTAAAAAATGCTGCTTTAAGCAAGCAGATGCAAGAATTGACAGCTACTATGGAAACTCTAGAACAGGAAAGACAAGCCGAAGTTTGGAAGGCTTTCTGCCATGTTTTAGAACAATTTGCGACCGTTTTCGCTGGTACACAGGTTAGTCTAGAGGATTTCCTAGCCTTGCTCCATTCTGGAATGAGCTTATCCCAGTATCGTACCATTCCAGCAACTGTTGACACTGTTCTGGTGCAGAGTTACGATTTGATTGCACCTATGACCGCTGACTTTGTCTATGCCATTGGGCTGACTCAGGATCATTTGCCAAAAATTGCGCAAAACACCAGTCTTTTGACAGACGAAGAAAGACAAAGTCTAAACCAAGCAACTGAGGAGGGAGCGCAATTACTGATTGCAAGTAGTGAAAACCTCAAGAAAAATCGCTATACCATGCTTTCTTTAGTCAATGCTGCTCGTAAGCAGTTGATTTTGTCAGCTCCAAGTCTCCTCAATGAAAATGAGAGCAAGGAATCAGCCTATCTTCAGGAACTGGTGGGTTTTGGATTTAGCCGGTTAGAGAAGAAGATTAATCAAAAAAGTCTGTCTAAGGATGATATGGGTTCTTATCACAGTCTCTTGTCTAGTCTCGTTTCCTATCATCAGCAGGCGGGTTCTAGTGAAAATGAAGAAGATGTGACCTTTGTCAAGGTTCTAGCGCGTGTGATGGGGAAAAAACTTGATCAAAAAGGTCTTACAAATCCTGCACTCCCAACTAGCCCAAGCAGCAAACCATTAGAGAAAGAGACCTTGAAGGCTCTCTATCCAGCTGACAAGGAGTTTTACCTGTCTACGTCTGGTTTGACGGAGTTTTACCGCAATGAATACAGTTATTTCCTCCGTTATGTCTTAGGTTTGCAGGAAGAATTGCGCCTACGTCCTGATGCTCGCAGTCACGGGAATTTCTTGCATCGTATTTTTGAACGTGCCTTGAAACTCCCTGCTGAAAAACCATTTGACCAACGTTTGGAGCAAGCTATCAAGGAAACCAGTCAAGAACGGGAATTTGAAGCCATTTATCAAGAAAGTTTGGAAGCCCAGTTTACCAAGGAAGTTCTTCTTGATGTCGCTAGGACCACTGGCCACATCCTACGTCATAATCCAGCCATTGAAACCATTCAGGAAGAGGCAACATTTGGTGGTAAAGATCAAGCCTTTATTCAATTGGATAATGGTCGCAGTGTCCATGTGCGAGGCAAGGTTGACCGAATCGACCGTTTGAAAGCTGATGGAGCGCTAGGAGTGGTGGACTACAAGTCTAGTTTGACCCAGTTCCAGTTTCCGAATTTCTTTAATGGGCTTAATTCCCAATTGCCCACCTATCTTGCTGCCCTAAAAAGAGAAGGGGAGCAGAACTTTTTCGGTGCCATGTACTTGGAAATGGCTGAGCCTGTCCAATCTTTATTAGCTGTTAAAAGTCTGGCAGGAGCAGTAGCAGAAGTCAGCAAGTCTATGAAATACCAGGGACTCTTTTTAGAGAAAGAAAGCAGTCACTTGGGAGAGTTTTATAACAAAAACAAGGCCAATCAGCTGACAGACGAGGAATTCCAGCTCCTACTAGACTATAATGCCCATCTGTACAAGAAGGCAGCTGAGAAGATTTTAGAAGGCCAGTTTGCCATCAATCCATATACAGAAAACGGCAGAAGTATTGCTCCATACGTCCAGCAACACCAAGCCATCACAGGTTTTGAAGCAAATTACCACTTGGGACAAGCCCGTTTCCCTGAGAAATTAGAGTTGTCTGACGGCAAACGTCTGGTCGGAGAAAAACTCAAGCAAGCTTGGTTTGAAAAAATAAGAGAGGAGTTGAATCGATGAAGCCCATTTCCTTTTTAACTGAGGAAGAAATTCAAAAACTGCAAAAAGCAGAAGCAAGTTCGAGCAAGGAACAGAAGAAAACAGCCGAGCAAATCGAAGCCATTTATACCGCAGGGCAAAATATCCTTGTTTCAGCGTCTGCTGGTTCAGGGAAGACCTTTGTCATGGCAGAGCGTATTCTGGATCAGTTAGCACGTGGTGTGGAAATCAGCCAACTCTTTATCTCGACCTTTACCGTCAAGGCTGCTACAGAACTCAAGGAACGTTTGGAGAAAAAAATCAGCCAACAAATACAAGAAACCGATGATGTCGATCTCAAACAACACTTGGGACGCCAGTTGGCAGATCTACCAAACGCTGCCATCGGAACCATGGACTCCTTCACGCAAAAATTCCTTGGCAAACATGGCTATCTGATTGATATCGCACCGAACTTCCGTATTTTGCAAAATGAAAGTGAACAGTTACTCTTAAAGAACGAAGTTTTTCATCAGGTTTTTGAAGAGCATTACCAAGGTGAAAATAAAGAGAAATTTAGTCGATTAGTGAAAAACTTTGCTGGACGTGGCAAGGATGAACGAGGTCTGCGCCAGCAAGTCTACAAAATCTATGATTTCCTTCAATCCACCAGCAGTCCCCAAAAATGGCTGAACGAGTCTTTCCTCAAAGGGTTTGAAGAAGCTGACTTTGCAAATGAAAAAGACAAACTAACTGAGCAAATCAAGCAGGCGCTTTGGGACTTGGAAAGTTTCTTCCGTTATCATCTGGATAACGATGCCAAGGAGTTTCCAAAAGTTGCCTATTTAGAAAATGTGCAGCTGGTTCTGGATGAAATTGGCTCCTTAAATCAAGAGTCCGATAGCCAGGCTTATCAAGCTGTGCTTGCGCGTATTATCGCCATCTCTAAGGAGAAAAATGGTCGATCTCTAGCTAACTCCAGTCGTAAGGCCGATTTGAAGCCACTGGCTGATGCCTACAACGAAGAGAGAAAGACCCAGTTTGCTAAACTAGGACAACTAGCGGACCAGATAACCATTCTCGACTACCAAGAACGTTATCATGAAGATACTTGGGAGCTAGCTAAAACTTTCCAAACCTTTATGAGTGATTTTGTGGAGGCTTATCGTGAACGCAAACACCAGGAAAATGCCTTTGAATTCGCTGATATTAGTCATTACACCATTGAGATTTTAGAGAATTTCCCACAAGTCCGCGAGGCTTATCAGGAACGATTCCACGAAGTCATGGTCGATGAGTATCAGGATACTAACCACATTCAAGAACGAATGCTGGAATTGCTGTCGAATGGTCACAATCGCTTTATGGTGGGAGATATCAAGCAGTCTATCTACCGTTTCCGTCAGGCAGATCCCCAAATTTTCAATGAAAAATTTCAACGCTATGCGCAAAATCCTAAAGAGGGTAAGTTGATACTCCTCAAGGAAAATTTCCGTAGCAGTTCAGAAGTGCTATCAGCAACCAATGATGTTTTTGGACGCCTTATGGACCAAGAGGTCGGCGAAATCAACTATGATAGCATGCACCAGCTTGTTTTTGCTAATACCAAGCTGGCTCCTAATCCAGACAACAAGGCAGAATTTCTCCCCTACGATAAGGACGATAGTGGGCAAGAGGAGGAAGAGAGCCAAACAGAATCGAAACTAACTGGTGAAATGCGTCTGGTCATCAAGGAAATCTTGAAGCTCCATCAAGAGAAAGGTGTAGCCTTTAAGGAAATTGCCCTTTTGACTTCCAGTCGCAGTCGAAATGACCAGATTCTACTTGCCCTGTCTGAGTACGGAATTCCAGTTAAAACCGACGGTGAGCAAAACAACTACCTCCAATCCCTAGAAGTACAAGTCATGCTGGACACCCTGCGCGTCATTCACAATCCCCTGCAAGACTATGCCTTGGTAGCTCTGATGAAGTCTCCTATGTTTAGTTTCGATGAGGACGAGTTGGCACGCTTGTCCCTTCAGAAAATAGAAGATAAGGCCCAAGAAAATCTCTATGAGAAACTGGTCAATGCTCAAAAACTGGCAACAAGTCAGAAAAACTTGATTTATACAGCTCTAGCTGAAAAACTCAATCAATTCATGGATATTTTGGATTCTTGGCGCTTGTATGCCAAAACCCACTCTCTCTATGACTTGATTTGGAAGATTTACAACGACCGTTTTTACTATGACTATGTTGGAGCCCTGCCAAACGGTCCAGCTAGACAGGCCAATCTCTATGCCCTAGCTCTACGAGCTGACCAGTTTGAAAAGAGTAATTTCAAGGGCTTGTCTCGTTTTATCCGTATGATTGACCAAGTCCTAGAAGCCCAGCACGATCTCGCAAGTGTAGCCGTCGCACCGCCTAAAGATGCTGTGGAACTCTTGACCATTCACAAGAGCAAAGGACTGGAGTTTCCTTATGTCTTTATCCTCAACATGGATCAGGACTTCAACAAGCAAGACTCGATGTCAGACGTCATTCTCAGCCGTCAAAATGGGCTTGGTGTCAAATACATTGCCAAGGTGGAAACAGGAGCAGTGGAAGCACACTATCCTAAAACCATCAAACTCTCCATTCCTAGCCTGACCTATACGCAGAATGAGAAAGAACTGCAACTGGCTAGCTATTCAGAGCAGATGCGTCTGCTGTATGTTGCCATGACAAGGGCTGAGAAAAAGCTCTATCTTGTTGGCAAGGGCTCTCGCGAAAAGCTAGAAGCCAAGGAATACCCAGCAGCAAACAATGGAAAATTAGATAGCAATACCAGACTGCAAGCAAGAAATTTCCAAGATTGGGTCTGGGCTATCAGTAAAGTATTTACCAAGGACAATCTCAACTTTAGCTATCGTTTTGTTGGTGAAGACCTGTTGACTAGAGAAGCTATTGGTCAATTGGAAAACAAGAGCCCTCTCCAAGATAGCTCTCAAGCAGACAATCGCCAGTCAGAAACTATCAAAGAAGCTTTGGAAATGCTGAAAGAGGTGGAAGTTTATAATACTCTTCACCGCGCAGCCATTGAACTACCAAGTGTTCAAACCCCAAGCCAAATCAAGAAATTCTACGAACCGGTTATGGATATGGAAGGGGTAGAAATTACTAACCAAACTCAATCATCGGAAAAGAAAATCAGCTTTGATTTACCAGATTTTTCAACTAAAGAAAAGGTAACTGGAGCTGAGATTGGTAGTGCAACCCACGAACTCATGCAAAGAATTGACCTCATTCAGCAACCAACACTTGCTAGCCTGACAGAAACTCTCAAACAAGTTCAGACTAGTCCAGCTGTTAGAGACAAGATCAATCTTTCTAAAATTCTTGCCTTCTTTGATACAGCACTTGGTCAGGAAATTCTCGCTAATACCAGCCATCTTTACCGCGAGCAACCTTTCTCCATGCTCAAAAAAGATCAAAAGAGTAAGGAAGATTTCGTTGTCCGTGGAATCTTGGATGGCTATCTGCTTTATGAGGATCGCATCGTTCTTTTCGACTACAAAACAGACCGTTACGATGAACCAAGTCAACTCATAGACCGCTATCGTGGTCAGTTAGCCTTATACGGAGAGGCTTTATCTAGAGCCTATTCGATTGAAAACATAGAAAAATACTTGATTTTGCTCGGCAAAGACGAGGTTCAAGTTGTAAAAGTATAACCTAGAAAGGAGACCTCATGACACTTCCAGTTAGAAAATCCCTGCACGATGCGGTTTTACAGGCTTCAAAAGCCGATACTTGGGATCAAGCTACCAAGGAATGGAATGAAGTTTCCTTGATTTTTAATGGCATTGGCCGTAGTAATTGTGTTTGCGGGAATGCCATAAAATACGCCTACGAACTCTTTAATGGTGTCACAGGCCAACGCCTCTTTCCAATCGGTAGTGACTGCGTCCGTCATTTTCATCGTATTATCCTCGATCAGCAACTGGAAGAGGAAGACAAGCTTCTCAGAAAACTTGAAAACCTAACCAGAAAGGCTCAGAAAAAGGAAAAAATCAAGGTCAATAAAAGCGACTTTGACGAACGACTTCTAAAATGGTTTTGGGAGAAAGGTGTTTTCAAAGCCAATCGTGGCAATCAATTCGCACCTGAGAAAGATTACCAGCTTTTCCTAGAAGTCTTTCAAGGTGGAAGTTGGACCAAGGCAGATCCAAATAAGAAGGCTCGTATGGAAGAAGTGCTGGAAAAGTGTATCAAACCTTTTCTACTTGGTAAGACCGATGACCAACTCTACCTTGTCAAACTAGGCAAGGAGAAAATCGACTACGAGCAGCATCTACGGATTCAAGCAGAGAAAGAACGCAAGAAGAGAGATAAAATCGCCAAGCAATACGCTGACAACCTCATTCTTGCCATGGGACTTGCAGAACGAGCCTATCAAGATTACTTTGGCTTTACAGAAACCTTGACCCAAGAAGAACGAAAATGGGAAAAAATCCTCTTTGGTAAGAATAGAGAAGAACGGGCTATCAAGGCTAAACAAAACCAGAAAGAGCTGGAAAAAGATCAGCGGATTGCAAATCAAGATCCTATTGAACGAAAGCAGAAGCAGACTTGGCTTCTTAATTCCTATTTTCGTAATTTACCAGATGAAAAAGCCAGATTTTCTCGGCTCCTATTAGAATATCGAAAAAGTGGAGGAGTACCCTTTTCAGATGATCACATATCTGAGCATCTCATCGATTTTTTCTACAAGATGAAAGCCTTTGAGTTTGAAATTGCACCAGAACAAGTCCGCGATTTTCTAAAAGAATGCCTTCAGGCAGAACATCTATCATCTGCACAAGAAAGCTGGATTAGAGGAATTCTTCTCAATTGCCTTCACCCGTTCTTAGATAGGTTACTCATATAGAAAAAATCCTACCTTGTCTATGCATGGTAGGATTTAAGTATCTCCAAAGATGTACTGGTAAAGTTGGATGACTTTCTGAAAACATTGTGTGTCCATTCTTGTTATTTTTTGAGCATTACGCATCCGAAAATCAAAGGTATACAGTTGAAATGGATTGACAGCGCCATCTACCTTGTCCGACGAGACAGGAACGAGCAAGCCTTTTTCAGCCAAACGTTGTTGGCCATGAGTGATGGGACAGACAGCCACAAAACCAGTTTGCAAGGCATATTCTCTCCTAGAAACAACCAAGGCAGGTCGCCGTTTCTGGATTTCTCGACCGACTGATGGATCAAAGTCCAGCCAAATGATATCCTGCTTTTCAGGAATATAGTCAGATTTCGCTATCAAGTGACCTTACCCCTTCAAAATCATTTGTCATTCTCAAATCAGTAAATCCATCAAAAGGATCTTTCAGTTTTGGAGCTAAGACAATGACTCCGTCAATCCCTTTGTAGACGACCATTTCTTGACCTTCTGTCATCCCCAAATTTTTAGGAATGGTCACAGTGAGCGAATTCCCCACCTTCCGAGTCTTTACTGTATTCATTGCTCTACCTCCACGAAATTGTATACACTAAGTATATACCTGTTGGCGAAAAAAGTCAAGTAAATCGTTACTGGCATCAAGGATGCGTCGGACCTATACTATTTGTCATTTATTGTGGTCAAAGCCTGTGCAAAAGTTCCTCATTTATGATAGAATAGGTAGTAAGAAAGAAAACGTTTTTACTACGTTTTTTTTAGTCGGAAGGGGAAAATATTATGGCTACTATTCAATGGTTTCCGGGTCACATGTCTAAGGCTCGGCGGCAAGTTCAGGAGAATCTTAAGTTTGTTGATTTTGTGACGATTTTGGTGGATGCTCGGCTACCTTTATCTAGTCAAAATCCTATGTTAACCAAGATTGTGGGGGATAAACCTAAACTCTTGATTTTAAATAAGGCGGATCTTGCTGATCCTGCAATGACCAAAGAATGGCGTCAGTATTTTGAATCACAGGGAATCCAAACTCTGGCTATCAATTCCAAAGAGCAAGTGACTGTAAAAGTTGTTACTGATGCTGCTAAAAAGCTCATGGCTGATAAGATTGCACGCCAGAAAGAACGCGGTATTAAGATCGAAACCTTGCGGACTATGATTATCGGAATTCCAAACGCTGGTAAGTCAACTCTCATGAACCGTTTGGCTGGGAAAAAGATTGCGGTTGTCGGCAATAAACCAGGTGTTACCAAGGGGCAACAATGGCTCAAAACCAATAAAGACCTTGAAATATTAGACACACCAGGGATTCTCTGGCCTAAGTTCGAAGACGAAACCGTTGCTTTGAAACTAGCCTTGACTGGAGCAATTAAAGATCAACTACTCCCAATGGATGAAGTGACCATTTTTGGTCTCAATTATTTCAAAAAACATTATCCAGAAAAGCTAGCTGAACGCTTCAAACAAATGAAGATAGAAGAAGAAGCACCTGTTATCATCATGGATATGACCCGTGCCCTTGGTTTCCGAGACGACTACGACCGCTTTTACAGCCTCTTCGTCAAGGAAGTCCGTGATGGAAAACTCGGTAACTACACCTTAGATACATTGGACGACATCGATGACGACGATTAAAGAAATTAAAGAACTTCTTGCCACTGTCAAAGAATTAGACAATCCCCTTTTTCTTGAACTGGAAAAGGATAGTCGTTCTGGAGTTCAAAAAGAAATTAACAAGCGTAAAAAAGCCATTCAGGCTGAACTGGATGAGGATCTTCGTCTGGAATCCATGCTTTCCTATGAAAAAGAGCTTTACAAGCAAGGAGTGACCTTAATAGCAGGTGTTGATGAGGTCGGCCGTGGTCCTCTGGCTGGACCCGTAGTCGCTGCAGCCGTTATCTTGCCGAAAAATTGTAAGATTAGAGGCCTCAACGATAGCAAGAAGATCCCCAAAAAGAAACATCTGGAAATTTATCAAGCCGTTCAAGACCAAGCTTTATCAATCGGGATTGGTATCATGGATAATCAGGTCATCGACCAAGTCAATATCTATGAAGCTACCAAACTAGCCATGAAGGAAGCAATCTCCCAGCTCAATCCGCAGCCTGATCACCTCTTGATAGATGCCATGAAACTGGAGTTACCAATTTCACAAACCTCCATTATCAAAGGAGATGCCAACTCCCTCTCAATCGCAGCTGCATCTATAGTGGCCAAGGTGACACGGGATAATCTAATGAAGGATTATGACAACCAGTATCCTGGATATGATTTCGCTGCTAATGCTGGATATGGAACGGCAAATCACTTAGAAGGTCTTGATAAACAAGGAGTTACTCCCATTCATCGGACCAGTTTTGAACCGATAAAATCACTGGTCGCAGCAAACAAAGAAAGTTAAATTGGAGGAAATGATTATGGAAGAACAGTCAGAAATACTCAGCTCCAAGAAAGAATTTGCCTTTGCCTCAAGCACCATATTATCCCAAGTTGGACGAGGAATCATTGTTGGTCTCGTCGTCGGGCTAATCGTCGGATCCTTTCGTTTCTTAATCGAAAAGGGTTTCCATCTGATACAAGGACTCTATCAAGATCAAGCGCACCAAGTGCGCAATCTTTTTATCATTGGTCTATTTTATTTAATCGTTTGCTGGCTTAGTGCGAAACTAACTCGGTCAGAAAAAGATATCAAGGGTTCAGGAATTCCTCAAGTCGAAGCCGAACTAAAGGGACTGATGACTCTTAACTGGTGGAGTGTTCTCTGGAAGAAATATGTATTAGGGATTCTTGCTATTGCCAGTGGCCTTATGCTAGGTCGAGAAGGCCCAAGTATTCAACTTGGAGCAGTTGGTGGTAAAGGTATAGCCAAGTGGCTCAAATCTAGCCCAGTAGAGGAACGTTCCCTGATTGCCAGTGGAGCTGCTGCAGGTTTAGCCGCTGCCTTTAATGCACCAATCGCAGGTCTCCTCTTTGTTGTAGAAGAAGTCTATCACCATTTTTCACGCTTTTTCTGGGTCTCAACTCTAGCAGCCAGCATCGTAGCAAACTTTGTTTCTCTGCTCATATTTGGCCTAACACCCGTACTGGATATGCCAGATAACATCCCCCTCATGACCCTAGACCAGTATTGGATTTACCTGGTTATGGGAGTTTTTCTAGGACTCTCTGGTTTTCTCTATGAGAAAGCTGTACTCAATGTTGGTCGAATTTATGATTGGATTGGTCAAAAAATCCATTTGGATAAAGCTTATTATCCAATCCTAGCCTTTATCCTTATCATACCAGTCGGGATTTTCTTGCCACAGATTCTTGGTGGTGGAAATCAGGTCGTTCTTTCTTTGACTGAGCAAGATTTTAGTTTTCAGCTTCTATTAGCTTACTTTTTGATTCGCTTTGTTTGGAGCATGATTAGTTATGGAAGTGGTCTCCCAGGAGGAATTTTCCTTCCCATTTTGGCGCTTGGTTCCTTGCTTGGTGCCCTAGTCGGTGTCATTTGTGTTAATCTTGGACTTGTCAGTCAGGAACAATTCCCTATATTTGTCATTCTGGGAATGAGTGGCTACTTTGGGGCAATATCCAAGGCTCCCTTAACTGCCATGATCCTCGTAACTGAGATGGTTGGAGATATTCGCAACCTCATGCCACTTGGATTGGTAACCCTAGTTGCCTATATCATCATGGATTTACTTAAAGGTGCGCCAGTCTATGAGGCCATGCTAGAAAAAATGCTGCCAGAAGAAGCGACAGATGAAGGAGAAGTCACCCTCATTGAAATCCCTGTATCAGATAAAATAGCAGGAAAACAGGTTCACGAACTCAACTTGCCACATAACGTACTCATCACCACCCAAGTCCATAATGGCAAGAGCCAAACAGTTAACGGATCAACCAGAATGTATCTGGGTGATATGATTCATCTGGTCATTCCAAAAAGTGAAATTGGAAAAGTCAAAGATTTGTTGTTGTAAGCTTTTGTTTACATAATTTATTTTACGTAAAATATTATTGAAAGGATTCTCAATGAAAAGAAATAAGGCAATTGCGGTATATTTGCTAGGCACATTTAGCCAAATAGTATCAGTTTGTCTTCTTTTCTTTCTCTTGAATCATTTTTCTGTTCAGTCCAATCTATTATCTATTTTAGGAATCTTTCTAGGTGGCATTTCTTCAGCTCTTTGGGGAATCATTGTTGCAAATCACTATTTTCATATTCATTTTAAGAAGATTGTAAACGATTTTTTTAACATTCATACCAGTTATAAACACTATTTATTATCTTTTTTCCTTATTATCCTTGATTTTTCTTTTCTAATGTTTGGTGGGAAAATAATAGAATTTAGCTGGTATCTCCCATTTTTGATGTTCTTCAAATTTATTGTCTTTGGCGGTATAGAAGAGATTGGATGGCGATATGTTTTTCAACCAATTTTACAAGAAAAGCTACCGTATTTTCACTCAACAATCCTAACCTTTTTCAGCTGGGCACTTTGGCATCTGTTGTTCTTTTGCATAGATGGTTCCCTAGCAACTCTGCAAATTCTACCGTTTTTATTTGGATTGCTGACGAATTCTTTCATACTCTCAGCTCTTTATATCAAAACAAAAAATCTCTGGATTTGCGTTATGACACATTCTATCATTAACGTCTTGTCTCAGCTAACCATAGACACTGATCGATACGAAACCTACCTGATTAGAATCTTCGTCATCTTGGTATCCTGCTATATGGTAATACATAAAAAAGATGAGTATAGTTGTTAGCTGATTTTGTTGGAAACAGTATTATTCTTTGGAAAAGTTATTTGCTAAGGGGGACATACATCATAATGAAAATACTCGATGTTTTATATAATTTTTATGGTGATTTTGATTTCATTGAAGAAAAATACAATGAAAAATACGAAGGTATTCTTATCAATATAAAGGAAGAGCAAGGGTATAAAAGATGCCGCTTGGCAAAAAGAACACCAAAAAAAGAAGGATATTTTACAGTTTTTTGGAAAAAAGACCAAAACAACAAGAACATTCCTTATACCAATGAGGACTTAGGAAATGAACTTATAATCGTTATCATTGATAATGATAAGAGGGGACTATTCATTATTCCAAACGAGGTGGCTATTCGTAAAAACATTCTGTCGACAAAAGATAGCAATGGAAAAATGTCTATGCGATTTTATCCTCCTTGGTGCTCAAATTTAAATACAACAGCTCGAGCAACACAAAAATGGCAATTGCAATATTTTAGAGAAATTAAAATATAAACATATTGCCGGATTACATACACACAAAAGACCTGTTTCTTATGATTGTGGAACCAGGTCTTTGTTTTTTCTAGAATCCATCAAACACTTATAACATCTTTCCGAAAAACTATAATTTTCTTGAAAAATATATAAGTCTATGCTATACTACTAGTAGACTTAATTATGGAGAAAATACATGAAACGTGAGATTTTATTGGAACGAATCGACAAACTAAAACAAATCATGCCTTGGTATGTTCTGGAATACTACCAATCAAAGCTTGCTGTTCCCTACAGCTTTACAACCTTGTACGAATATCTCAAGGAATACGATCGATTTTTCAGCTGGGTTTTAGAGTCTGGAATTTCAAATGCTGATAAAATGTCTGATATTCCTTTATCTGTCTTGGAAAATATGTCTAAGAAAGATATGGAAGCTTTTATCCTATATCTACGTGAACGTCCATTGCTGAATGCTAATACAACCAAGCAAGGTGTATCTCAGACGACCATCAATCGGACCTTATCAGCACTTTCTAGTCTTTACAAGTATCTAACAGAGGAGGTTGAAAACGACCTGGGAGAACCCTATTTTTATCGTAATGTAATGAAGAAAGTTTCAACCAAGAAAAAGAAAGAAACACTTGCTGCTAGAGCTGAAAACATCAAGCAAAAACTCTTTCTAGGTGATGAAACAGAAGGTTTTCTAACTTATATCGATCAGGAGTACCCACAACAGCTCTCAAATCGCGCTCTCTCATCATTTAATAAGAACAAAGAACGTGATTTGGCCATTATTGCCCTTCTCCTAGCGTCTGGTGTCCGCTTATCTGAAGCTGTTAATCTAGATCTAAGAGACCTCAATCTCAAAATGATGGTCATTGATGTCACTCGAAAAGGTGGCAAACGTGACTCGGTCAATGTCGCTGCCTTTGCTAAGCCTTACCTAGAGAATTATCTAGCCATTCGAAATCAACGCTATAAGACAGAAAAGACGGATACAGCTCTCTTTTTGACCTTATATCGTGGCGTTCCCAATCGTATTGATGCTTCTAGTGTTGAAAAGATGGTTGCTAAATACTCTGAGGACTTCAAAGTCCGTGTAACTCCACACAAACTACGCCATACCCTGGCGACTAGACTCTATGATGCTACTAAATCGCAAGTTTTGGTCAGCCATCAGCTAGGTCACGCTAGTACACAAGTCACTGACCTCTATACCCATATTGTCAACGATGAACAAAAGAATGCTTTAGACAGCTTGTGATTATTACATATTATAAATTATGTAAATCAACTATAACTAAAAAACGAAAGATCAATTCCTTTTATCTTTCGTTTTTTAGTTATTTAAACTCAATCCAGTAGTTACGGTGTGGCTCTATAATTACTGGTTTACACCAAAAGGCTTGCAGATAGGCTAGATTTGCTGAGCTTATAGGTTTTTTTGAATCATTGAACTGCTCAGCACTCTCTTTAGTTAGAAAACATTTTACTGATTCATAAGAAGTTCCATCATCTGATTCTCTTTCGATTTCCATATACGAAATTTCGTCACCATTTTTAAGATCGTCAGTTAACAGTTTACCAATAAAGAATACTGTCTTATCTTTCATAAATTCATAAGCCTTACTATGTTCTAGTCGGTTATTCGCTGCAGCATACATAATACAAAAACTATCAACAATATCTTTCAAAGGCATTAGGTCTTCTTTGTTTACTTTGATTTCATCGGGGAGAAGACCGCCAATTATAAGATTTTGAAAATGGGCTTGCTGGATTACATTATCTAAAGCCATTCCTAAAGGTATTTGAACAGCTTGGTATCCTAAAGGTTGAAGCTCTTTGTATTTCTTATCATAATGTTCTTGTGTGATGCTTATATTTAAACTTTCAGTTTGATAAATTTCTTCATTTCTATAGAAAGCAACAACATTGCGGTCTAACTGTTCAAATAGATTAAGACTTTCTACTGGAATTTCTAACATTAATGAATAACTCCTTTTCATTTTTCATCTCTATTATAATCTAATCAGCATGATTATTAAGTTTAACCCTAATAAAAGAATCCATCATAAATGGATTCTTTTTCCTTACCCCACTACTGCTTCAGCGATTTCTTCACGGCTAATACCAGCAAAGTAGCGTGTGATGTCAATAGTTTCTAGTGACTTGAGGACATCTTCACGTTCGTATTTCACTCCACGGAGGACATCTTCTACAGCTGCAACGTCCTCGATACCAAAGAAGTCCCCATAGATCTTGATATCTTGGATTTTTGATTCAATGACGTTGGCAAAAACTTCGACCTTACCACTGGTGAATTTTGTTCCACGACGGACGTTAAATTCAGGTGATTTACCGTAGTTCCAGTTCCAAGTACCGAACTTGGTATCCTTGATACGATTGATTTCAGCCAATTCTTGCTCAGAAAAAACGTATTCAGTCATCTCTGGGTACTCTTTTTTCATGTATTCCAAGAGCAAATCACGGAATTCTTCAACTGTGATTTTTTCTGGCAATTCATTGACAATATTTGTTACACGGGCACGGACGGATTTCACACCTTTTGACTCAAATTTATCCTTTGAAACCTTGAGGGCGTTAGCAAGAACTGACAAATCAACGTCAAAGAGCAAGCAACCATGGTGCATGATACGCCCATTGATATAGGCTTGAGCATTGCCACAGAATTTTTTGCCATCAATCTCTAGATCATTACGGCCTGTAAATTCGGCTTTAACACCAAGTTGAGCCAAGGTATTGATAACTGGAGTTGAGAAGCTCTTGAAGTCGAAGGCCTTGTTTTCATCTTCTTTTGAAATGATGGTGTAGTTGAGGTTGTTTAAATCGTGATAAACAGCTCCACCACCACTGATACGGCGGACTACCTCAATACCATTTTCGCGAACATAATCACGGTTGATTTCTTCGATAGTATTCTGGTGACGACCAACAATGATAGAAGGTTTGTTAATCCAAAGAAGGAAGATTTGATCCTCATCTAGTAAGTGTTTAAAGGCATATTCTTCCAAGGCGATATTAAAAGCAGTGTCGTTTGAATGATTGATAATATATTTCATGATATCCCTTTATACGATAGAGACTGGAAAACATCTTTCCAGCCTAGTCTATCTTCGTTTTATTTTTTCTTAGGTGAATGGATGGCCATTCCTAAAACATCCGCAAATGCTTCGTACATCACTTCAGAGTAGGTTGGGTGTCCGTGGATAGTCTTCAGCATTTCCTCAACAGTGATTTCCATTTCGATAATGCTTGATGCCTCGTTAATCAATTCTGCGGCTGCAGGACCAATGATGTGCACACCAAGGATTTCCCCGTATTTCTTATCAGCGATAACTTTTACGAAACCTTGAGCAGCATCAGATGCAATGGCACGACCGTTGGCTGCAAAGTTGAATTTACCGATTGCAACATCGTATTTCTCACGTGCTTGTTCTTCAGTCAGACCTACTGCTGCTACTTCAGGGAGAGTGTAGATAGCTGCTGGAGTCAAGTTCAATTTAGCAACAGCATGGTTTCCTTTGAGGGCATTTTCAGCAGCAACTTCCCCCATACGGAAGGCTGCGTGCGCCAACATTTTAGTACCGTTGATGTCACCTGGTGCGTAGATTCCAGGAACAGAAGTTTCCATGTACTCATTGACCTTAATACGACCACGATCCAATTCAAACTCAACATCGCCAATTCCTTCAAGGTCTGGTACACGACCGATTGAAAGAAGAGCTTTGCTAGCGATGATATCGTCTTTTCCTTCAACCTTGATACGAAGTTGACCATTTTCTTCGATGATTTCTTGCAATTTTGTACCTGTCAAGATAGTCATACCTTTACGCTCAAGGATCAAGCGAAGATTCTTAGACACTTCCGCATCCATAGCTGGAACGATACGGTCCATCATTTCGATAACAGTTACTTTTGAACCAAATGTCATGAATGCTTGGCCGAGTTCGATACCGACAACCCCACCACCGATGATTACGAGGCTTTCTGGTACTTCGTTCATTTCAAGAATGTCATCACTGGTCATGACAAGTGGAGATTCCATACCAGGAACGTTGATCTTGCTGACTTTTGAACCACCGGCAAGGATAATTTTCTTGGTTTCAAGCAATTCAGAACCATTTACCAAGACATTCTTATCTTTAGTGATTGTACCAATTCCCTTATGAACAGTAACTCCGTAACTACGAAGAAGACCTGCAACACCACCAACCAAAGTATTGACAACCTTAGATTTTGTCTCTAAAAGTTTATCCATATCTACAGTGAAGTTTGGATTTTCGATGACGATACCTCGGTTTGCTGCATGACCGATATTTTCGATGATTTCAGCATTGTGAAGGTAGGTCTTCGTTGGGATACAGCCACGGTTCAAACACGTTCCACCGAGTTCAGATTTCTCAACAAGGGCAACCTTCCCACCGAGTTGGGCAGCTTTAATGGCTGCAACATAACCAGCAGGACCTCCACCAATCACAACGATATCAAAGGCATCATCGCTCTTACCATCGTCGTTTGAGGCACTAGCTGCAGGTGCAGGTTTTGATTCTGGCGCAGCTGCTCCAGCTGTTGGGATGTTTTCCCCTTCTTCTCCAAGGTAACCGATAACTTCAGTTACAGGGACAGTTTCACCATCTCCTTTAAGGATGGCAATCAAGTATCCATCTTCTTCGGCTTCCAATTCCATGCTGACTTTGTCAGTCATGATTTCCAAAAGGATTTCTCCTTCTTTTACAAATTCACCGACTTTTTTATTCCATTGGACAATTTGTCCTTCTGTCATATCTACGCCGGCTTTTGGCATAATTACTTCTAAGGCCATGTCTTACTTCCTTCTAAATCTCTAAAATAACAATAGCTGACTTAAACCAACATTGAGATCGGATTCTCAATCAAGGCTTTCAAGTCTTTCATAAACTTAGCACCAGCCATACCATCTACAACACGGTGGTCAATAGTTAAACCAAGGCTCATGATAGGACGAATATCAACTTCGCCATTAACAACGACAGGTTTCTCTACTGTTGAGCTTACCCCGAGGATTGCTGAGTTGGGTTGGTTAATAATCGGACCAAAGGACTGAACGCCAAACATTCCCAAGTTACTAATTGTGAAGGTTGAGTTTTGTAACTCACTTGGAGCCAATTTGCCATCCAAGGTACGACCAATCACGTCTTTAAAGGCTACTACTAACTCTGACAAGCTCATTTTTTCAGCATTGTAAACAACTGGTGTCATTAGACCGTTATCCATCCCAACCGCCATCGCAAGGTTGACATAGTTATGAGTGATAATGGTCTTGCCGTCTTCTGTCAATGAAGCGTTGATGTATGGGTGTTTCATCAATGTTTTCACAACAGCGAGTGAAAGAAGGTCTGTTACAGTAGTCTTCTTACCAGTCGCTTCCATAATCGGATCAAGAACCTTCTTACGAAGGGCCAACATTTCTGACATATCGACATCATAGTTGAGTGTGAAGGTTGGCGCAGTTAGGTAAGATTCAACCATACGTTGAGCTATAACCTTACGCATTGGTGTCATTGGAATACGCTCAATCTCACCATAAGGAGTGATATTGTCTGGAACTTCTGCCACTTTTTCGATTTGAGCAGGAGACTTGATGGTGTCGTTTTCGATATTTTCAGGAAGCAAGGCCAAAACATCCTTCTTCATGATCTTACCACGATGACCCGTTCCTTGGATTTCCTGCCAAGCAATGTTATGTTCGAGGGCAATTCGTTTTGCAAGTGGCGAAATGCGAACCACGTTTGTGTCTTTATAAGTTTCCACGTCTTCTTTGTGGACACGACCGTTTGCACCTGAGCCAGAAACGTCGTAGAGGTTGATTCCTAGATCATCCGCCAACTTTCTAGCCGCAGGAGTCGCTCTTAGCTTGTCATCAGCCATGACCTCTCCAATTCTATACTAAGATATTTAGGACGAAGAGGGCAATGAAAAAATAGGAGATTGACGATGTGTTCGATGAACACAAGGAAATCTATCTTTTTTTCACAGACCTCCGTCCGAATTCAATTACATGATGCAAAGGGCGTTAAAAGCGACTGAAAAATAGGAAATCGACGCTGGCTTCGATGAAGCCAAGGAGATTTATCTTTTTTCCGAGCTTTTAGCCCGTGTTCAACTCTACAAGTAACTTGGACACGAAACGCGTCTCAAGTTACTACGGTTGCCGCTATTAGGCGGTCAACCTAGTAGACTTACTAAGTTTTTTGTCGAATATGATCGATTCGTCAAAAAACTGTCGCAACTTTATATACAACTTGGATACAAAACATACCTCAAGTTACTAAAGTTAAAATCTCTAAAAATTTACGTAATTTAATTTATGCAATATTATTCTTTGTTATAAGTCTTACGGATTGCATCTTTGATGCTTTCAACTGTTGGAATCATTGCATTTTCTAGATTTTGTGCGTAAGGCATTGGCACATCTTCTCCTGCACAACGGCGGATTGGTGCGTCTAGATAATCAAATGCTTCTGATTCTGAAATAATTGCTGAAATCTCTCCGATATAGCCACTTGTTTTGTGAGCGTCGTTGACAAGCACCACCTTACCAGTCTTTTTAACAGAGTTGATGATAATTTCTTTATCAAGTGGCACTAATGTACGAGGGTCCACAATTTCAACAGAAATTCCTTCTTCTGCTAATTCTTCAGCAGCTTGAACCACACGGCGAAGCATTTTTCCATAAGTAACGACTGTTACATCTGTACCTTCACGTTTGATTTCACCAACTCCAAGTGGGATTGTGTAGTCTGGATCAACTGGCACTTCCCCTTTTTGGTTAAATTCTGACTTGTATTCAAGGATGATAACAGGGTTGTTATCACGGATAGAAGACTTGAGCAGTCCTTTCATATCCGCAGGTGTACCTGGAGCTACAACCTTGAGACCAGGGATGTGTGTAAACCAAGACTCTAGAGATTGCGAGTGCTGAGCGGCAGAACCAACTCCGTTACCAGCTGCACAACGTACAGTCATTGGAACCTGACCTTTACCACCAAACATATAACGTGTTTTAGCAGCTTGGTTGACGATATTGTCCATGGCAATAACCGAGAAGTCCATGAAGGTCATATCGACGATTGGACGAAGTCCTGTCATGGCTGCTCCTGCTGCTGCTCCAGAGATGGCAGCTTCAGAAATCGGACAGTCACGGATACGTTCTGGACCAAATTCTTCGAGCATTCCAACAGAAGTTCCGAAGTCTCCTCCGAAGACACCGACGTCTTCTCCCATCAAGAATACATTTTCATCGCGACGCATTTCCTCAGACATAGCAAGGATAATGGTGTCACGGAACGACATTGTTTTTGTTTCCATTTTTATCTCTTTCTCCTTAGTCTGCGTAAATATCTTCAAATGCTGATTCTAGTGGCGGGAATGGGCTTTCTTCTGCAAATTTAACAGAAGCTTCTACTGCTTCCTTGACTTGTGCTTGAATTTCTTCCAATTCTTCTGCACTTGCAATATTGTTTTCAATGAGGTATTTGCGAAGGTTTTCGATTGGGTCTTTTTGTTTCCACAATTCCACTTCTTCACGAGTACGATATTTACCAGGGTCAGATGATGAGTGACCAAGCCAGCGATAGGTTACACTTTCGATCAAGACTGGGCCATTGCCACCACGAACATGATCTACAGCTTTCTTAAATCCTTCATAGACATCGATGACATTGTTTCCATCTTCGATAAACATTCCAGGAATTCCATATGCCGCACTACGTTGATGGATATGCTCCACATTGGTCATTTTCTTGATATCCGCAGAGATACCGTAACCGTTGTTAATGCAGTAGAAAATAACAGGAAGTTTCCAAATAGAAGCCATGTTCACTGCTTCGTGGAAAACACCTTCGTTGGTCGCGCCATCTCCAAAGAAGCAGACAACGATTTTACCAGTATGTTGCATTTGCTGACTGAGGGCCGCACCAACAGCGATTCCCATACCACCACCTACGATACCATTGGCACCAAGGTTACCCGCATCTAAGTCGGCGATGTGCATAGAACCACCTTTTCCTTTACAGGTTCCAGTGTATTTTCCAAGGATTTCAGCCATCATTCCGTTAAGGTCAATCCCCTTAGCAATAGCTTGCCCGTGTCCACGGTGATTTGAGGTAATCAGATCATCTGGATTAAGAGCCAGCATCGCTCCGACGTTAGCAGCTTCCTCTCCGACAGAAAAGTGAGTCATACCGGGAACTTTCCCCTTTTTCACTAACTGAGCGATTTTTAAGTCCATGCGACGGATTTCTTCCATCTTACGGAACATCTCTAGCAAAAGATTCTTATCTAAAGTTGACATAATCTTGCCTTTCTAACTTTGTACTTACCTTACTATTTTACCTTTTTTAGTATACACTGTCAAAGTATATGGCTATTAAAATTTCACAATATAAAAAAATAAATCCCTGTTAAAACAGGGATTCTCTCTAGTTAGAGCATTATTTCACAAAGTGCTTTTTCAGGATATTTTCCAAAAACTAGCTCAATCTTTTCATTACGGTTTTCAAACGCCATTGATACAAACAACCAGAAACAATCAAGCTGGCAATCAACCCAATCCAGTAAGCAAATGCCCCTAAATCAGTTACCTGATCTAGTAGATATCCTAGTGGTATCGCTACTCCCCAATACCCGATTAATCCAAGATAGAAAGGAACGATAGTATCCTTATACCCTCTTAAAATTCCTTGGAGCGGAGCCGCAAAGGTATCAGCTAGCTGGAAAAAGAGACTGTATGTCAGGAAAACAGCCGTGGTTTCAATGAAGTGAGGGTCATTTCCATATAGACTTGCTACACGATCTCTAAAAATGTAGAGAAAGGACAGGGTAAGACCTGCAAAAATAAGGGCAGTTATTCTCCCCAGACGAGCATAGGTTTTTGCATCCTCAAAACGTTTAGCCCCAACCTCGTAAGACACAACAATCGCCATAGCAGAGGAAATACTCATAGGAAAAGCATACATGAGACTCGAAAAATTCATAGCTGACTGGTGGCTAGCGATGATGAGCGATGAAAACTTAGACATGATCAAGCCAACCACAGAAAAGATAGCTACTTCAGCAAAGACGGTTCCCCCGATTGGTAGACCTAGCCGAACACCTTCCTTGATTTTATCTATATTGAGTGGAATCCGTTTTTCAAGATGTAACGCTTTTAATCTTTTTTGTTTGAACAAAACAAGCAGGGAAATGCCCAATAAAACCCAATAGGCTAGCGAAGTTCCTAGCCCTGCCCCTGCGCCACCAAGCTCTGGGAAACCGAAACCTCCATATATCAAGAGATAGTTAAAACTACTATTGAGCGGAAGTAATAGGAGCATGAGGTACATAGATAGCTTGGTCAATCCAAGAGAATCCAACAAAGAGCGAATGACACTGAACAGCAACAAGGGAATAATTCCAATAGACAGGTACCAAAGATAGGAAACTGCAACTGCCGCCACTTGAGCTTCTAGTCCGATGTTGGTTAAGACAGGTGGCGCTAAGAATACTACCATTCCAAGCAAGACCAAAGACAGTCCGAAAGCCAAGTAGATAAATTGGTAAAAATCAGATGCTACTTCTTCCTTTTTGCCCCGTCCCAGATGATGGCCTATGATGGGAACCATGGCCGAAACAATCCCTGTTAAAAAAGTAAAGAAAGGATTCCATAGACTCGTTGCGGTTGACACCCCCGCCAAGTCCATGGTATTGTACTGCCCAGTCATGGTTGTATCAACAAAAGAGGCAGAATAATTGGCAAATTGATAGATCAGAATAGGGAAAAATATCTTAAGAAATAAGACAAACTTGTCTTTAAATTGATGGGTTGGATACATATACGCTCTCTATTCTTATAGTTTCTAGAGCAGAATCCCATCTAGTTTTGGTAGACAATTTGTCCCTTGCAGATGGTATATTTAACCTGCCCTTTTAAAGTTTCACCGATAAATGGGGAATTAGCTGCTTTTGACGCAAAATGGGAGTCCACAAGGCGGTCAGCCTTAGCGTCAAAGATAGTGATATCCGCTGGACCATTCTCAGCCAAGTAACCTGCTTCAAAGTTGTAAAGCTTGGCTGGATTGACAGTCATTTTTTCTAGCAATTCCATCAAGCTCAACTCACCAGCTTCCACCAAATAAGTCAAACCAAGAGAAAGAGAGGTTTCCAAACCTGTCATACCAGATGGTGCTTTGGTGATATCTTCAACATTTTTCTCATCTGCATGGTGAGGCGCGTGGTCCGTTGCGATAACTGTGATAACACCTGACTTGAGACCTTCGATAACGGCACGACGGTCTGACTCCAAACGAAGTGGAGGATTCATTTTGGCATTGCTTCCTTGAGTTAAAAGAAGAGCTTCTGTCTTAGAGAAATGCTGTGGCGCTACTTCTGCTGTGACCTGCGCACCTAGTCCTTGAGCAAACTCCACCACCTTGACACTTTCTTCCTTAGACAAATGCTGAATGTGAACATGGGCCTTGGTTGCATAGGCAATCATAACATCGCGCGCAATCATAGCGTACTCAGCCACTCCTGTCGCTCCACAGATATGGAAATGTTCTTTAGCGATGTTTTCGTTAAAGCCAAGAATTCCATTCAAACCTGGATCTTCCTCATGAAGGCAGATAAAGGTATTGAGTTTTTTGGCTTCTACCATTGCTTCCTTAACCACTTTACTACTTTCAAGCGGAATTCCATCATCTGAAAAACCAACGGCTCCAGCTTCTAAAAGAGCCTTAAAGTCTGTCAAGTCTTGGCCATTAAAGTTCTTGGTAATAGTCGCAACTGTCTTGACGTTAATCTTTTCCTTGGCAGCAGACTGGAGAACTTCTTTCAAAGTCTCTACGTCCGAAATGGTTGGACTAGTATTAGCCATCATGACAACCGTTGTAAAACCACCTGCAGCAGCCGCTAGTGCCCCAGTATGGATGTCCTCCTTGTGGGTTTGACCAGGTTCACGGAAATGAACATGAATATCCACTAGTCCAGGCGCAACTACAAGACCAGTAGCATCAATTAGCTCTGCTCCTTCTTCCTTGATTTCGGGAGCAATCTTGACAATTTTCCCATCTTGCACTAAAACATCACACACTTGATCCAAACCAGACTTGGGATCCATTACACGACCATTTTTGATTAGTAGCATTTGCTTTCTCCTTTATTCATAAAAATCAACTTGGGTATCCAACAATTTATCCCCATCATAAACAAACTTGGCTGAGAAGAAGGGTTTATCCTCTAAGAGCCACTCAACAAAGGTGTGGTCACCTTCCCAAGTCGGCTTGCTCAAGACCTCATCATAGGGAACCCATTCTAAGGTCCCCTCATTGCAGTCAATCAAGTCACCCTCAAACTCTGTCACCTTAAACACATAAGTGTACCAGTCTAAATCAGGTGTGAACTCAGGAAAAGTGATAACGCCTTTTAGCACTGGCTTGGCTTTGAGCCCTGTTTCTTCGAGGATTTCACGTGCGGCACATTCCTGAGGCGTCTCTCCTCGCTCTAGCTTACCACCCACACCAATCCATTTACCAGCATGGACATCATTGGGCTTTTTATTGCGATGGAGCATGAGTAGTTCTTTTCCGTTATCAATGTAGCAAATCGTCGCTAACTGAGGCATAATTTCTCCTTATCTAAGCCAATCTATTGGCACTTGTCCTGTCTCTTTTAAGAATGCATTAGCTTTGGAAAAAGGTTTGGAACCCCAAAATCCTCTGTAAACAGATAAAGGACTAGGATGGGCTGATTCGATAATTAAGTGGTGAGGATTGGTAACCAAGGCCTTCTTCTTGCGTGCATAAGCACCCCAGAGTACAAAGACTATCGGTCTGTCTAGATTATTGACAACCCGAATCACAGCATCTGTAAAAGGCTCCCATATCTGCCCAGCATGACCATTGGCCTGCCCAGCAGGAACAGTCAAGCAAGCATTGAGAAGTAAGACTCCCTGCTCAGCCCAAGACGTCAAATCATGTGATTTCTTAACGCCGATATCATCTGACAATTCTTTTAAAATGTTTTGCAAGGACGGCGGAGCTGGGATAGCATCTGGAACCGAAAAACTCAAGCCCTGCGCCTGACCTGGCCCGTGATAGGGGTCTTGCCCTAGAATCACCACCTTAACCTCTTCAAGCGGTGTAGTTAATAGAGCCTGAAAAACCTTTTCCTTAGGTGGATAAACAATTCCCTGAGCATAGACTTGCTCCATAAACTGATTGATTTTCCCGAAATACCCCTCGGGTAATTGCTCCTTAATCAAAGCATGCCAAGATGAGTGTTGCATCTTTTTCTCCTTTATCGTATCCATCTAAAAGCCCGTCTTAATTCATCCGTACCATTCTCAAAAAAGCATAGACCGTGTGCAAGTATAATCTTATCAGGTTTCCAGTTTAACATACGGGAAAAGGAAACCTTTGCTTCCCCTTGTCTTCCTAAAAAAGTCATCCGATAATCGATAGGAGTTTGTCCATCAGGAGCTGTTACACGGGCTAAACGATAGATTTTTCTTCGGATTGGACTAGCTATCTTTTCTGGTTCAAAATTCTCTATAAGGTCCGTTACAATGAGTGTTTTAGTCGATTTATGAAAAAACACCACTTCTTCAATCACAGAACTTCCCTTAAAAATAAGTTGATCAATCTCATCAGACCATAGGTCAGGAGCCTTATCTGTTAAGGGAGCATCGAATACCACCTTGACATTCTGACTTTTCGCTCTCTCTTCAACTCCTGGACTAGACCATGTTTGCGCATGAGGATATCTTTTTTTCCAATCTGCAATATAGGCGTAGTGAATCTTATTTGGTGAAATCAGGTAAGCGACTCTTCCCAAAGCATCCAGTTCAGTAAAGAGCTCCTCGTTTGGCGCGATTGGAGAATGAATCCAGAGTTTGCCATCCTTTAACTTAACCACCGTCATACGTGTCTGAAAAGGAAGTTTGAAGATCTTCATGTCCATTTGAATCAAATCACCATCTACTATCCAGATATTCTGATCAACTTCTTTTAGTGTATACAATGGTTCATAAAGAGAAAGTTCTGGCCTTGACATCGTTAACTATTCCTTCGTTTTTACTGCCTCTATTATAGCAAAAAGTGGCTATCTAAACCACTTTTTACAGTTCTTATATATACTGTTATTGACCCTATTATTTGACATTAGTATTGACAGTATCAATCAGCCATTAAAAACTTTTCAATTGTATCAATAGCATAGGAAAGTTGATTATTTACAGACATCATCCGTTCAAGATTAGCGTCCATATAGTAGAGTTCAGATAAACCACCCCTAGGGAGAAAGAGTGAATAGTGGATATTCATCTTCTCTCGAGTGCTTAACTCTATATGATTGCTTATGACATACTTTAACTCTTTTAACGAATTTACTTGAGCAACCACACCTTTTAACTGATACTGCTCGATGAGGTTTAGTAAGTTATCAATCTCTTCAATGACTTTAATTTCCATATCAACACCTCTTAGGGAAATCACTACATAGCATCCAAACAATCCAGCAATTCTTGGTAAGAATGAACTTCATAAGTCGGCTGGGCTTGTGTGTGATTTTCGAGGTGATGTGGGTTGTACCAGATGGTATCTATGCCAGCATTATTGCCACCTTGAATATCAGCTGTTAGGGAATCTCCAATCATCAGCGTCTTTTCTTTGCTAAATCCAGCAATCTGATGACCGATTTTTTCATAGAATAGTGCATCAGGTTTTTGTGTTTGCAACTGCTCAGAGATAAAGACATGGTTGAAATAGGGAGCAAGACCCGATTGAGCCAAACGACCTGTCTGAATGGCAGTTATTCCATTTGTCGCAGCATACAAGTCATAATCACGTTCGATGAGGCTGTCCAAGAGTTCATGAGCGCCCGAAAGAGTTTGTCCCTGTTGGGCTAAGTAAAATTGATAACGCTGAGCAAGTAAAGTACCGTCTTTCTCCAGTCCAAAATGAGCAAATAAACGAGAAAAGCGCATGTTAACCAGTTCTTGTTTACTGATTTTCTTTTGCTCCAAGTCCTTCCAGAGAGCCTTGTTCATAGGAACGTAATAGTCTTTATAGGCTTGAATGTTCGCAACTCCTTCTTCCTTTAGAAGTTGCGTCAAAGCCACATCCTCAGCAGCATCAAAATCAAGCAAGGTGTGGTCAAGATCGAAGAGTAGAAATTTGTAGGGCATTGAGTTTCCTTTCTGAAAATCCATTAAGAACATTATAGCATAAATGAACCTTTGATTTATTGAGTTTCAAATACTTTTTACACTCACATTTTGACCGTGCTCAAGTGCAAATCTAAAACTAGTCAGCAAAACTTCGAATAAATCTTTTCCGGAACTCGTTATGAAATAATGTGATAAATTTGTTATATGCTCTGCGATATTATTTCCCCAAGGAGGAGTGAGTGACAAATCTTCAAAATCCCATATAACATCCTGAGGGAGAAATTTTTTCAACTCCTCTTGGATAGATACCAACTCAGCTATTCCTCTTTCAACAGATTCAAAAGGAACATCTCCCCAGTAAAGCTTATTCATTATTACTGGGTATCTACTTCCCCACTCATTATTCTCTAAGCGAACATAAATAGTCGAAAAGAATGAATTAAAAAGACTCCCTTCTCCTATAGTCCACCAATTATAACCAACCATTAACCCTACAGACATAGATATTCTCCTACTCATTTTTAATATTATTTAACGTCAACTAAAGTTTTATATTGATAGTATCTAAAACATACATTCATTCCCCCTACCCCAACTCCTTGGCTATTCTGCTTTTTTCAAGTTTTCCCTTGGTAATTCGTTTCCATAAAACAAGAGGGTTCAAACTATAAGATAGGCGTAGGAGGAAATAATTAACCCATTCGATAAGGGCAAAAAGCTGTATCAACGTGGCTAAGATAGTCACTAGGACACTCTGTGCATTCCAGACAATAAAAGGAAAGCCTGAAATAAGTAAAACGAGGTCTAGTATTCTGAGCACACCATATAGTTTAGGGACATTTTCACTTCCGAACTGAGGTTTCGAGAGTCTTCTAATCAAAATCGCCCAATAGATTGAACCTTGAAGCAAAATAAATGTCAGTAAAGACAACGGATGAAGAATAGAGATCAAACCATTCCAATCACCAAGCCTATTTTTCAAAAGGAAAAAACAAAACCAAATAGATAGGACGGCTGTGAACTCTCCCAAACAGAGGGACATCAACTCTTTTCTAACTTTCTCTTTTTGTATGTTCATCATCTCACCCATCTATCTATCATCCTATATCAGAAAAAAGCCATTCGATCCATTTTCTAGTCAACATTTCTCAGAATCAAGTCATTCTAAGTATCGAACAGTATAATCACTTTAATATAAATTCAATTCTAAGTTTAGAATTGCATTTGTATATATTTTTTAGATCTATTCTAAGTCTATGACAGCTTTAAATTTTAATTTTTGAAGGATTCTAAAGCTAGAAGAGCTCAAAAATCACGAGAACTAAGCTATTCGAAGCTTAGAAGAAGATTTTCCAACCTTCATAAACTCTTCAATTAACGTTTCTTACAATTTTTCTGATGAGCTTTGAGTTTTTTCAGAGCCCAATCATAGTGACTGGAAGTGGCACTCACAAAGTAGGAGCCTAGACTTGTCCCACCCGTCCACTTATAGACACCTTTGGTAAAGAGTTGGTCATTGCTGAAGCCTTCCATCAACTCTAAAACCTCTCCATGCGATTGATTGAGGAGCTTGGTCGCTTCTTCTAAGGTCGTTTTCTGGTGCTTCTTCCAAATAGCGACATTCATTTCCCCATAAGTTTTCCAATTATAAGGTTCAGGGAGAAAAGGTCTTTCATGTCCCTTTTGATTAGAATGTACCCAGGTCAAAAGTAACTGATGCCATTCATAGAGATGGATCAGAACATCTCTTAGATTTTTATCTCTTTTCCAGTGAGCTTCTTTTTTCTTTTGATCTTTTGAAAAATCAAAAGGAGTCTGTAGTTCCTCTTCACTTAATTTAGATATAAAGTGATTGAGCTTTTCATAGTTTTCCTTAGAGGCTAGCACTAGCTCCTCTTTTGTTTTTGGTCTAGGCATAGGCGTTCTCCCTTCATTTTCAAGTAGAATAAGATATTTCCTCACTTCATTATACCATAATCAAAAAGCAGTTCTTCATTTTACGAAAAACTGCTTTTACTAACTATTTTTTATGCTTATAGTCACTACTTTACATATAAATCTTTAAAGAGACCGTCCAATTCTGCTATCTGATAGAGCAAGTGGGACAGTTCTTGGTAATCTTCTTTTAAACATGAAAGGTGGGCTTGGCTAAATAGAGTAGCCAATTCTTCTTTTAATCTTGCCCCTTCTGGATTATGATCTTTTAAGAACTTACTGAGGTAGAGATTTCGAACAGCCGCAAGTTTGAAGCTGAAATACTGATGCAATTGTTTTTGTTCTGTATTTAAGCCGTTTTCAGCAACTGCTTTTGCATAACATTCCAAAACACCGTTTTGGCCATTCAAATATCGTTTCTTCATAATCCTTGCTGTTTCTTGATAGATTTCAGTCTGACTAGGACTCTTGACCTTCTTAAAATTTCCCCACATGGAGTAGGCTCCACGCTTATAGTCAATAGCCTCTGCCTTCCAGGCTTCTAGTATGTCATTAAAAGCAACCTTCATACAGGCAAAACCAGCTGGATCATGCAAATAAAGGTACTGCTCATCAATACCATACACGGTTACAAAATGATCCACACCATAAAGGATTGTGTGATTGGGGTTGTAGGTCAGATGGCCCATATCAAGAGGGCCCAGTACGACAGGTCCATTGAACAGAAAGGTTTCCAACTTTCTTTTAATCTCTTCCAAATCTACTTCTGCTCCATTCTTTAGATAGAAATCCTCATAGTCAAATCCAAGTATTTTTAAAGAATGAGAGATAGAAAGATCTGGCATACCATTATCAAAAAATACTAGAGGGTGTTGTTCATCTTCCTTTACGATACTAGCGCCATTGCCCATCACCATGATTGCCTCTAAAAACTCTGCTTTAAAGTCATAACCATAGGTATCCAGTGCCATAGCCAATGAATAGCTATAGCAAAGCGACACATCTCCAAAATACATCTGCATATTTATGCCTCCTTATCTTCTATGGGACTATTATACCGAGAAAACTATTCGCATGCCCCATAAAATCCAAACAAAAAATAGGGTATGTTTGATATACAGACATGAATTTCCACAATAAAAGACTCTGTAGAGGTTCTTTCTACAGAGTCAGATTTGCATCTTTATAAAAAATCAGAAAATGATTTAGTCCTTGATCACTGGTATCCAGAGTTCCATTTGATAGTCAAGTGAGGACATGTCTCCCTCGGTATAGACTTCAAAGTCTGGCGCTCCTGAGTGGCGATAGCCAGTTTCTGGGAAAAAAATCTCTAGAACATATTTCCAAGCATGATGGATGCTTTCTGGTATTGGGCCTTTGACTGGTACGATAGCATATTCAGCTTCTGCGATTTCTTTGATTGATAGACCCAGTTCTTCTGCTTTAGCTTTATCCGTCACATCATAGGAAGCCATATAGTTGATAATTTCGCCTTCTTTGACATCCGAGCAGACACCGAAGGATTGGCCACTGCCTAAACTTTCTAGGCTTTCCAAGCTGTGATGGGCATAGAGATGCTCCCAAGCAGACGGGCATTTGCTATTGTCAATAGCCTCCAATAGGACTCCTGCCACGGTAAAAGCAGGTTTCTTTTGAATCTTGATATCCATGTTCTTTCCTCCTGTGATTTTTAAGGATAATTGAAGTCTAGGAAAGATCCGATAAGGTTTTCCATTTCGAACTTCTGAGGGAGTTTCCCCGTGGAATTTCTTAAAGGCTGAACTGAAGGCATCCGCAGACTCATAGCCGTATTTCAGTGCTATATCAATGACTTTCTCAGTGGTTTCCCGCAAGTCTGTCACAGCTTCTGACAGCCTGCGATTGCGCAAATATTCTGCCAAGGTCATATCAGCCATGATGGAAAAGATTCTGCTAAAAAGAGGATAAGAATAGCCTGATAGCTGCTGAAATCTTTTCATATCCACTTCTCCAGTCAGCTGCTGCTCCAAATAATCCATTGTTTGATTGAATTGATGCATCATATTCGTTTCTTCTTACCTCCACAAGATACAAAAGTCCTTAAAAGCAATTTAAAATAGAAAAATTGACGCTAGAGCTTCTAGTCATAGAAATGTTCTCTTTTTCGAACAGCTTTTAGGCCGTGTTCAATTCTATCTATAGTCTATCAGATATCAGATACTTCCGCCCCAGAATTTTTGTACAAGATCTAAAGGTGTAAATTTCTATAACTTATCCTTTAATTTCTCAACAAAGAGATAGGCTGCAGGGCAGGTCAAGGTATTCTTAATCGTCAAATGATTAATTTGATGGATCTTTTTACGATCTGTATGGGGAAATTCTCGACAGGCCTTTGGACGAACATCATAGATAGAGCAGAGATTGTCTCCACCTAAAAAGGGGCAAGGCATGGATTTAAAAACCTTGTCACCGTCTTCGTCCACCTGGAGAAACTCTGCTTCAAAGGCTGGTAATTTCATCTTGAAATACTTGGCAATACGAGTAATATCTGCTTCCTTGAAGTCAGGTCCCAAGGTCTTACAACAGTTAGCACATGCAGTGCAATCGATCTCAGCAAAAACTTCTTCGTGAATTTGCTGGGCTATCTTATCTAAGTTTTTAGGAGGTTTTTTCTTTAGATTGGCTAAGACTTTTCGGTGCTCCTTTTGCTTTTGCAAGGCTAGTTGGTGGTAGTACTCAATATCAATTTCTTTAGACATAGTTTCTTTCTAATACAAGTGTTTTTGTCTATTATACCATAAGTTATTTTTCATTTTGAGTATTGCACTTAAAAAGCCCTTCGGATAAAATCCGAAGAGCTTACAACGTTGTTAAATCAACGATTATTTTTCAAGTTATCTATTAAAAATAATCATTAATCCTATCTTCAAACCAATTTCTTTTTCTAGCTCTAGATAACTCCATGTAAAGCGAAAATTCTCCTATTGTGAATGCACTATATAAGCAAATTATAAACCTCTCTAACCAGTTCAATTCTTTAATATACTGTTCAAAGCATAGATAACAATAACGTGCTTGTAACGGTTCTAAAGCTTTTGTACGTTCCTTATTATTATCGGCATATTTTTCATTTATTTCCTGATAAGTTTTTGAAAAATAAGGATCATGTTCAATTTCTTCATAAAATGTTGCCATTGCAAGATCAAAAGAACTAATATAATACCCCTCTATTAGTGCACGTCTAGCAAAAACAATTAATGCTATGAATGCAGCGATTAATGCGAGCACTCCTCCGACCATATCCCAAAATTCAGAGGCATAAAAATTTCCAGAGATTAGGTAATTAAAAGTGAAAAGAATAATCACAAACATTATTATCCACAATAAGCCTTTAGCCATAAAATCCGTTCCAAATGATCTTTGTTGCCATTTTTGTTTAATCTTCAAGTTTATCTCCTTATTTAGGTTTATTATATTAAATTTTATCATACATCACTCTAGATATCTACCGATTCATGGTATGCTCCAAAATTAGGTAATGGAATAATACTAAAATATAAATCTGAGTAAATCTCAAACCATTTATTCAGCTTGTTATAGGCTGGCTACTGACTAACAAATAATATACGCTGACAGGCTCCAGTCAAAAAAGCACTAAGGGAAAGTGACCCAAAGTGCTTATTTTATAGGCTTTACAGCCTCTAATCGCATAAAGAGATTATTTTTTTAGGTTGTAGAATGATTTCAATCCACGGTATTCAGCTACTTCACCAAGTTGGTCTTCGATACGAAGCAATTGGTTGTATTTAGCGATACGGTCTGTACGTGAAAGTGAACCAGTCTTGATTTGTCCTGCGTTTGTTGCAACTGCGATGTCAGCGATTGTTGAATCTTCAGTTTCACCTGAACGGTGTGATACAACGGCAGTGTAACCAGCTTCTTTCGCCATTTCGATAGCGTCGAAAGTTTCAGTAAGAGTACCGATTTGGTTAACTTTGATAAGGATTGAGTTAGCAGCACCTTCTGCAATACCTTTTTCAAGGTAAGAAGTGTTTGTTACGAAGAAGTCGTCACCAACCAATTGAACTTTACCACCAAGACGTTCAGTAAGAGCTTTCCAACCGTCCCAGTCGTTTTCGTCCATACCATCTTCGATAGTGATGATTGGGTATTTGTTTACCAATTCTTCAAGGTAGTCGATTTGTTCTGCAGCAGTACGTACAGCAGCTCCTTCACCTTCGAATTTAGTGTAGTCGTAAACTTTACGTTCTTTATCGTAGAATTCTGATGATGCACAGTCAAATCCGATAAATACGTCTTTACCAGGAACATATCCAGCAGCTTCGATCGCAGCAAGGATAGTTTCAACACCGTCTTCAGTTCCTTCGAAACGAGGAGCGAATCCACCTTCGTCACCTACGGCTGTTTCCAAACCACGAGATTTAAGGATTTTCTTAAGAGCGTGGAAGATTTCAGCACCCCAACGAAGAGCTTCTTTGAATGATGGTGCACCAGCAGGTACGATCATGAATTCTTGGAAAGCGATTGGAGCGTCAGAGTGAGAACCACCGTTGATGATGTTCATCATTGGAGTTGGAAGAACTTTAGTGTTGAATCCACCAAGGTAGCTGTAAAGTGGGATTTCAAGGTAGTCAGCAGCAGCACGAGCTACAGCGATAGACACACCAAGAATTGCGTTTGCACCCAATTTACCTTTGTTAGGAGTACCGTCAAGTGCGATCATAGCACGGTCGATAGCTTGTTGGTCACGTACATCGTAGCCGATGATTGCTTCAGCAATAATGTTGTTTACGTTGTCAACAGCTTTTTGTGTACCAAGACCACCGTAACGAGATTTGTCACCGTCGCGAAGTTCAACTGCTTCGTGTTCACCAGTAGAAGCTCCTGATGGAACCATACCACGTCCGAAAGCACCTGATTCAGTATAAACTTCTACTTCAAGTGTTGGGTTACCGCGTGAGTCTAGGACTTCGCGAGCGTAAACATCAGTAATAATTGACATTTTTTACTCTCCTTTGAGTTAAATTTTTTACACCTCTATGATACCTTAAAAATAAGCGTTTTTCAAGAAAAAACGTTATCTTTGTGCAAATTTTCCTTAACTTTATAAAGTAATCGCTTTCTTTTGTCTGTTTTCTTGCGATTTTTGTGATATACTGTTTTTATGACAGATTTATCAAAACAACTACTAGAAAAAGCTCATGGTGGGCCCAAATTAAACCCTGACGAACAACGCCGCTATCTCGGGACTTTCGAGGAAAGAGTTCTTGGCTACGCGGATATCAGTACTGCCAATAGTTCTGAATTAGAACATGGATTTTTCTCTATTTTAGAAAGCTTTCAAGAAAAGGTAGAGATACTTTTTGTGAAAATCTCACCAAGTATCGAGTTTGACAAACAGGTCTTTTACTTAAAACAAGCAAAGGAAAGCAACTGCCAGGCGACTATTGTTTCAGACGATCATATCACCTCTCCTTTTGGCCTTGTCATTCACACGAATGAACCTGTTCAAGTAGACGAAAAGGACATCAGACTTGCTTTCTCAAGCTTCTGGGAAGAGAAAAAGGCAGAGTCACCTAAAAAATCCATCTGGAAAAAATGGTTTGGTTAATCCTTCCTCAAATTTAATAAACGGCCAATATTAGTAGATGTGTGCTCCAAATAGAGACTCGCATTTTTCAAACTGTCTTCCAAAGGTTCACTTTTCTCTAAAATAGAAAAGACAGCTTGTATATTTTCGAATGGTAGGGGAGGCAAATCCTCAGCAAGACTACCACAAATAGCAATAACAGGAACTCCGCTAGGGGTTCTTTTTGCTAAACCAATAGGAGCTTTTCCAGCAAAGCTTTGACTGTCCAGTCTGCCCTCTCCAACAATAACCAAGTCGGCATCTGAAACTTTCTTGTCAAAGTCTATCAAATCCAAGCAAGTATCAATCCCAGATACGATACAGGCCTTAGCAAAGGTACAGAGCCCAGCAGCAATGCCACCGCCGGCTCCTGCTCCTTTAAGAGACAGGGTGGAAGGTGAGAATTTTTCATAGAAACGCTGTATAGCCAGATCTACTGTTTCAAATAAACTGGGTTCCAAGCCCTTTTGTTTGCCAAATGTATAGGTCGCTCCTTGATGACCACATAAGGGACTCTCCACATCTGCTAGAATGCGAATTTGCACATCATCAGGAATCCTATATAACTCACTGTCTGAAACTGACTCGAACTCAAACAAAGTCTGACCGCAAGCAGGCAATTCTTTTCCATTCTTATCATAAAAACGATAACCCAAACCAGCAGAAATGCCTATCCCACCGTCATTACTAGCCGTACCACCAACTCCGATATAGATTTCTTTCATCCCTTGATCAACGAGATGGCGAATCAACTCTCCAAGACCGCGAGTTTGAATGTGAAGGGGATTTCGTTTCTCCCTCGAAATCTTCCCAAGACCAACCAAGTCAGCAACTTCAAAGAGCGCTATTTGGCCTTTTTGAAAGTAGCGCATTGATTCTTTTAGCCCAAAAGGCCCCGTCATCTCTTGCCATTTTTCTTCGAGTTCAAGAGAATGGCGAATAGCATCTACAGTTCCTTCCCCACCATCACCAACAGGACAGAGCAGACATTCTACATCCGCTATTGACCTTTCAAAACCTTTTTTTATAGCTTGAGCGACCTCTTCTGCTGTCAAACTTTCTTTAAAAGAATCAGGTGCAATTACAATTTTCATAGTTCCCTCTCATTCTAAGAAATTAATCAAAGGTAGAACTTCTAAAAGATCCCTCGTATCTACATGACAAGCTATCTCAGATTTTACGATTTCTTTTGCACAAAAGGCTATACCGTGACCTACTGACTTTAACATCAAGAGGTCATTGGCACCATCACCGATGGCAATCGTTCTTTCTTTGGAAAGTCCTAATTCCTTTATCCAAATCTCAAGCGTAGCTTGTTTTACTTGACCTGTCACAATTTCACCAACTAATTTTCCAGTTAAAAAGCCGTCTTTGACTTCCAACTGGTTAGCAGAGAAATAGGAGATGCCAAGGGATTTTGCTAATCTCTCAACTATTGGTGTAAATCCACCGGACACTAGACCAACTAGCATGCCCTTGTTTTGAAGTATGGAGATAAATTCTTGAGCATTCTTGGACAGATGAATGGATTTGAAGACAGTATCAAAGACCGAAACCGGAAGACCTTTTAACAAAGCCACTCTTGCTCGTAAGCTTGTTTCAAAATCCAGTTCACCTCGCATTGTCTGGCTTGTAATCTGCGAAATTTCGGCTTCGCAACCTGCTTCTCTTCCTAAAAGATCAATCACTTCTTCTGCTATCAGGGTGCCTTCAACGTCCATGACACACAAGCCTTTTACTCGAGACATAAGCTTTCCTTTCTAAACAGCCCAAAAATCGTATGAAAGAATCATACGATTTTATCTATTAGTTGACTAAACTATGGTACAAGTCTAGGTAAGATTTACAGGCTGTATCCCATGAGAAATCGCATTCCATAGCTTGTTTTTGTAGATTTCTCCAAACGTCCGGCTGGTAGTTATAAACATCCAAGGCTGTTTGGAAACTCCAGTTAAGCCAGTATGGTGTTAAATTGTCAAAGCTAAATCCAGTACCAGTTCCTTCGATCGGATTGAAGGATTGAACCGTATCACGCAAACCACCAACCTCATGAACCAATGGTAGAGTTCCATAGCGCATTGCCATCATTTGAGATAAGCCACATGGTTCAAAACGACTCGGCATGAGGAAGAGATCACAAGCTGCGTAGATTTCTTGAGCGAGCTTGACGTCAAAAGTGATATTTGCTGATAGCTTGTCTGGATAGACTTGCGCAAACCAGGAGAAGGAATGTTCAAAAGTAGGATCCCCTGTCCCTAAAAGAACGATTTGAACGTCTTCTTGTAAGAAACGATGCAAGCTTTCTACCACAACATCAAAACCTTTTTGGCGTGTCAATCGAGAGACAATCCCAACTAGAGGAACATCTGCTCGCACTGGTAACCCAACTCGCTCTTGTAATTTTGCTTTGTTTTGAGCTTTTCCAGACAAATCTTCCTTATCAAAATGATAGTCTAAAAGTGGGTCTGTTTGAGGATTATAAAGATCTGCGTCAATACCATTGACAATCCCTGAAACCTTACCTGACTCCATGCGAAGAATCTGGTCCAAACCGCAACCAAACTGACTGGTCATAATCTCGTGCGCATAGCTAGGAGAAACGGTTGAGACACGATCTGCGTAGAGAATCCCTGCTTTCATCCAGTTGAGACAATCATTCCACCGAAGGGTGCCATCAGCATAGCGTTCAAACCCAACACCGAACAAATCCCACAACATTCCTTCAGAAAATTGACCTTGAAATTCCAAATTATGAATAGTTAAAACTGTTCTGATTCCTTGATATGCCTGAATCCAATGGTACTTTTCTTTTAACAAGAAGGGAATCATGGCTGTGTGGTAGTCGTGGACATGGAGAAGGTCAGGGATAAAGCCGATGCGTTCCATGGTTTCAAGAGCAGCCAGTTGGAAAAAGGCAAAGCGTTCGCCATCGTCAAAATCACCGTACACATGACCACGGAAGAAATAATACTGATTATCAATGAAGTAGAAAGTAACGCCATTCAAGACCGTTTTCTTAATACCACAGTACTGTCTACGCCATCCTACACTAACTTCAAAATGGAGAACATCCTCTATCTGGTCTCCAAACTTAGCTTCTACCATATCATAGTAAGGCAAGAAAACTGCAACTTCGTGCCCCGCTTTTACAAGTGATTTGGGAAGTGCGCCAATGACATCGCCCAAACCACCTGTTTTTGAAAAGGGGGCTCCTTCTGCCGCTACAAATAAAATTTTCATGAATAAATGTCCTCTGTTACTGTTTCACCCTTCTTCACTACAACTGGATGTTCTGCTGTTCCTCGAATGACAACACCGTCCGCAACTTCAACACCTTTGTCTAGGATGGCATATTCAACTTGAGCACCTTGACCAATCACAACTCGAGGGAATAAAATGCTGTCTTTCACCACACTATCTTTATGAACATAAATGTTACGAGATAGGACTGACTGAACTACTTCACCCTCAATGATACTACCAGAAGCAAACTGAGAACTTCTTACTTTTGAAGTATTCGCATAGTAGGTTGGTTCTTCATTCTTAACTTTTGTATAAATCTTTTGATTTGGTGAGAAAAGAGAGTAGAATTTTTTAGATTCAAGCATATCGATGTTTGCTTGATAATAGGACTGAACAGAATGAATGTTCGCTAAGTAGCCTGTGTATTCGTAAGCAAAAGCTCCTTCTTTTGCAGCTAAATCACGAAGAACATAGCGTAACTTTTCAGGATATTCTTTCTGAGCCTCTTCTTCAAGTCGTTCAATCAACCAAGGAGTATCCACAACAAAGATATCTGTAGACATGTTGAAGAGTTCATCCGTAGATTTGTTATCAAAGAGTTTGTGCGAACGAACATGGTCTGTTTCATCAATTTCCAAGATAGCATTCACATCTGAAATGTCTTTCTTCGGAAGTTTCTTATATACAACTGTGATCGGACCTTTCGTTGTATTGTGTAGGTGGAAGACTTGATTCAAGTCAATATTCACCAGCACATCGCAGTTAATCGAAACGGTTTGGTTTGAACCTGAACGTTTCAAGTAGGTAAGAAGCTGTTGGTAATACTCTTTTCCAACCGTACTGCTTTCAACACGAGTATTGTAAATTCCTAGATAGTAGTGACTTAGAAGGGTGGACAAGCCCCACTCACGACCTGAACGGATATGGTCGAATACAGAGCTGATATTATCTTGTTGGAAAATACCAAAGATACTACGAACACCTGCATTTGCGAGACTGGAAAGGGGGAAGTCAATCAAACGGTATTTCCCTCCGAAAGGTAAGCTAGCTACCGGACGGTGTTCTGTTAACGTTGACATATCATGAAAACCAACTGTGTTTCCTAAAATGGCTGAATATTTATCAATCTTCATCTGTTGCTACCCCCACTACTTCATTGTATCCTACTACTTGTACTTCGTCAGTTCCGTCAATCTCTACGCCGTCAGCAATAATGGCACCTTCACCAATAATAGCACGAGTAATCTTTGCTCCATGGCCAATAATAGCCCCACTCATGATGACAGAATCAACGACCTCGGCTCCTTCACGAACCTGTGCTTCTGTTGAAAGAATCGAACGTTTTACAGTTCCATCTACAAAACAGCCATCCACGACCAATGAATCTTCAACGTGTGCATGTGCTCCAAAGTAGTTGGGTGGTGAGATCAAGTTTCTTGAGTAAATTTTCCACTGACGATTACGGCTATCCAAGGCATTTTCTGGTGAAATATACTCCATATTGGCTTCCCAAAGTGACTCAATCGTACCAACGTCTTTCCAGTAGCCATTAAATTCATAAGCATAGACACTTTCACCAGACTCGAGATAGTTAGGGATAACGTTCTTCCCAAAGTCTGACATATCCACATTGCTCTTTTCAGCAGCAACAAGCATATTGCGAAGTCGTTTCCAGTCAAAAATGTAAATCCCCATAGAAGCCTTTGTAGACTTAGGTTGAGCAGGTTTTTCTTCGAATTCAACGATACGGTTATTGGCATCTGTATTCATGATACCAAAACGGCTAGCTTCTTTGAGAGGTACGTCTAGGACAGCTACTGTCAAACTGGCATTGTTATCCTTATGGGACTGAAGCATATCATCGTAATCCATCTTGTAGATGTGGTCACCAGAAAGAATCAAAACATACTCAGGATTAACACTGTCGATGTAGTCAATGTTTTGGTAGATAGCGTGACTAGTCCCTTCAAACCAACGGTTTCCTTCGCTGGCTGAATAAGGTTGTAAAATAGAAACGCCTGAACTGATACCATCCAATCCCCAGCTCGAACCATTTCCGATATGGTTATTCAAAGCGAGAGGTTGGTATTGCGTAATCACACCAACATTATGGATTCCAGAGTTTGCGCAGTTGGAAAGAGCAAAGTCAATGATACGGTAGCGCCCACCAAATTGCACTGCCGGTTTGGCAATGCTTTGAGTGAGTTTTCCGAGACGTGTTCCTTGCCCACCCGCAAGGATCAAAGCTAGCATTTCATTCTTCATTTTCTACTCCTTTATAAAGACATGTGAACGTTAAAATCGAAAGAAGGTCGGAAGTCAAACTTTTTATAAAAATAATAGGAAATCCATTTCTCTTGTGTTTCAAGTCCAATACAAGTACATCCGTTTTTAAAATCTAAAAAATTTTAATCAACAGCCCATTATTCTTTTTTCTTAGCTGGTTTCAAACGACGCTTGATCTTCCAGATGCTTGCTCCCATGGCAGGCAGGGTAAAGGTCAAAGTCTGCTCATAATCTTTCCATAAGCCTTCTTGAGTCTGAACTGTTTGATTGTGCTCTTTCCACACACCTCCCCATTCTTCTAGTTCTGTATTCCAAACTTCTTCGTAAATACCTGCAACAGGTAAACCAATCGTAAAGTCCTTACGTTCAACTGGTGCCATATTAAAGACACAGACTAATACTTCGTCCTTCTTGCCCTTACGAATAAAGGAAAGGACACTCTGATCTCTATTATCAGCATCGATAATCTCGATACCATCATAACTAGTATCAATTTCCCAAAGACAGCGATGGTCTTTATAGAATTGATTCAGTTGTGAAGTGAAATGCTTCATCTTAGCATTCATCGGATCTTCTAGATTAGACCATTCCAACTGCTCCTCAGACTTCCATTCTAGGAATTGCCCGTACTCACTACCCATGAACAAGAGTTTCTTACCTGGATGACAAATTTGATAGGTGTAGAGATTACGCAGACCAGCGAACTGATTGTAGCGATCTCCCCACATCTTATGCATCATACTCTTCTTACCATGAACTACCTCATCATGTGAGAAAGGTAAGAGATAGTTTTCATTGAAGACATACATAAAGCTGAAGGTCACAAGATTAAAGTCATACTTACGATAAATCGGATCTTCCTCGTAGAAACGGAGAATATCATTCATCCAGCCCATATTCCATTTATAGTCAAATCCAAGGCCGCCCATTTCTTTCATACCAGTAATCTTTGTCGCTGATGAACTTTCTTCTGCAATCATCATGATATCTGGATGAGCTAACTTAACAACTGTATTCAAACGTTGAAGGAAATAATAACCCTCGTAATTAAGGTTTCCACCGTCTTTGTTTGGAGTCCAAGGTGCATTATCATAATCTAGATACAGCATATTGCTCACTGCATCGACCCGAATACCATCTAAGTGGTAAAAATCAATCCAAAATTTAATACTTGAAATCAAGAAAGACTGGACCTCATTTTTCCCGAGGTCAAAATTCAGCGCACCCCAACCGTAGTTATGAGCCTTGTTGTGATCTTGGTATTCAAAAGTTGGTGTGCCGTCATAATATGCTAATGCATCATCATTAATAGTGAAATGACCTGGAACCCAGTCTACAATAACACCAATATTATTTATATGACACTCTTCAACGAAATCTTGGAACTCCTCAGGTCTGCCATAGGAATGTTCAAAAGCAAAGTACCCCATAAGCTGATAGCCCCAACTCAATCCAAGTGGATGAGCCATTAAAGGCATGAACTCAATATGTGTATAGTTCATCTCAACCAAGTATGGAATCAACTCGTCCTTCAGTTGCGAAAAAGTATAGGGACTACCATCTGGATTTCTCTTCCAAGATCCTGCATGGGCTTCGTATATATTAACTGGTCTCTCGAAAAATCCCAAACGTTTGCGACGTGCTAGCCAAAGACCATCTTTCCATTTCTTTTCACGGATATTGGTCAGAACTGCTCCTGTACCCGGTCTAGCTTCAAAATAAACTGCCAACGGATCAATCTTCATAATCTGGTGACCATTTGCACGCGTGATATGATATTTATAAATCTGACCTTCCTGAGCCTGACTGGTAAAGACTTCCCAAACACCTACTTCATTACGAACCATAGGAATCTGATTCTCAACCCAATTAGTAAAATCACCAACTAGATGAACTGCTTGTGCATTTGGAGCCCAAACCCTAAAAGTATAGCCTATTTCTCCGTTTTTCTCCTCTCTATGCGCTCCTAAATAATGCTGGAGGTGAAAGTTCTCACCTGTAGTAAAGGTTCTTAATGCTTCTTGATTATTCATTCAATCCCCTTTCTTTTGTAAGCGTTTTCTATAATTCTATTATACACTCTTTTAAGATAACTTTCAAGTAATTTACGAAGGAAATCATATTTTTTTATGAAAGCCTTCAAAAAATTACCTAGCATTTTAAAAAAGATATCCTGAAAATAGAATACGAAACAATTTCCATATATTTTTTTATTATAATACCAGAATATTCGTTTTTTATCAATTTTAAACTGTATTTTTTGAAAAAAATAAAATCAGGAAGTTTATTTCCTGATTTTATAAATTATTTCACATCAAAAACAATGGATTTTACATTTGTCATCGCTTCGATACTATATTTAATTCCTTGCACTCCTGCACCAGACCCTTTTACACCAAGAAATGGGAAATTATCTGGCCCACGTTGTGTTTTATTATTAATATGAACGGTTCCCACTTCAAGTTTTTCAGCGATTTCAAATGCCTTTTTAAAGTCATTTGTAAAGACAGAAGATTGAAGACCGAATTCTGATTCATTAGCAATTTCTAGCGCTTCGTTGGCATCTGCAACTCGGATAATTGGGAGAACAGGTCCAAATGGTTCTTCCCAGGCTAATTTCATATCTCTTGTGACATAATCAAATAGTCCTGGCCAAATGAGATTATTCTCACGTTTGATTGGGCTGAGCGCTTTAGCACCCTTTTCTTGAGCGTCTTCAATCAATCCCCAGATGAAATCAGCTGAAGCATTATCAATAACTGGCGTGATATCTGCATTGTCAAATGGATCCCCCACTGTTAGCTTAGCAACTTCAGCTTGGAGCAATTCAGCCAATCTGTCTGCTACGCTTTCCACAACCAAAACACGTTTGATAGCGGTACAACGCTGACCAGAGTAGCTAAAGGCACCACCTACGATCTGCTTAGCTGCATTTTCTAAATCTGCATCTTCTAAGACAATTGCTGCATCTTTCCCACCAAGCTCCAGCATAATCGGGCGCATACCAGCCAAACGACCGATACGCTCACCAATAGGTGTTGAACCTGTAAAGTTAATGAAGTTCACTTCCTTGTGTTCAATGATGTAGTCCCCTATCTCAGAACCACGTCCAGTGATGGTGTTAAAGACACCTGCTGGGATTCCGGCTTCGTCAAATGCTTTAGCCAGCAAGAGACCAGAAATAGATCCTTGTGTTGGTGGTTTAAACATAACGACATTTCCTGCAATCAAGGCCGGAGCAATCTTAGATCCAGAAAGGTTGACTGGGTAGTTAAATGGCGCGATAGCTAACACAACTCCAACTGGCTCACGACGAACAACGGCTAGTTTATTTTTACTTGCAGCTTCAAAACCGCCACCCTCCATTGCTTGTCCAGTGATACGGAGACCTTCCTCGGCAGCAAAACGAATCAATTCTGCTGTACGTACTACTTCTCCAATGGCTGCTTTAATCCCTTTTGCAACCTCCTTAGCAAGAATGGTACCAATTTTTTCTTTATCACGTTCCAAAATGTCTGCTGTCTTATGCAAATAAGCTGCACGCTCAACCGGTGCTAAATCACGCCATGCTGGGAGAGCTGTACGCGCTGCTTTCATAGCCTCATCTACTTCAGCCTGACTCATAGCTGGTACTGTCCCCAACTTTTCTTGATTAATGGGAGAATAGATGGCAATTTCATTCTCTGATGATTTCCATTTTCCATTCACTAAATTCTGATAATTTGTCAAATTCTCTTCCTCCTGAAAATGATTAAACCTTATTTTATCAAATTTTCAGAAAATTACAACCCCTTTTTTGGAAAATATTGATATTTTTTTCACAAACTTGATTCTTCAAATTATTTGAAATTTATTCCTATTAGATATTGGTTTTTCAATAAAAATAAAAAAAGGTCTAGAATTAACTAAACCTTTTTGTAGTATTTACTATGAAAGTACCTTCAAGACTGCAACGCTGATATCATCAATCACATTAGACTCTTGAGAACGACTATTGGACACAAGCATTTCAAGATTTCCTGCATTTTCAAAGTAGAAGGAAGTTCCCTTGGCATTGAATACCACCAATAAGTGCTCTGTTCCACCGTGAATTTCGTAAACAATCCACCCACTATTTTCAGCAGCTGTATGGACGAAGACATGACGATAAACTTCTTCGTATGTAGGATAAGAGAAAGCACGTGTTTGTGTTTTTAGGCGAATAATCTGGCGAATAAAGTCAATGCTTTCTTGTCTCTCATTGATTAAATCCCAGTTGACCTGGTTGACCCTATCTGGAGCATTGTAACTATTCATGGCCCGTTCTCTATCTGCCGCAGTTAGCTCGCCATTTTCTCCTGTAGCAAGGAGTTTGGTGCGTCCAAATTCTTGACCCAGCTCTATAAAGGACATCCCTTGCATAAGAATGCTCATGGCTGTTGCTGTCTCAACCTGTCGCATAATCTTATCTGAACTGTGATCTGGATGAAGGGTTACTAACAAATCATGCAAGTTGTAATTATCATGGGCTTCCACATAGTTAAGAACTTGATTTGGACTAAGATATGAGCCCAACTCTCGGCTACCAAGAATAGCTTTGGCTACAATCGGTTCTGTAGCTGCACCGCTAACAAATCCAGCCTTGATTGAACCATAAACTTCTCCTCCTTTGATGGCATCACGCTGATCATCATTAAAGAATCCAATATTTGGCATCTGGTAGGCATTGTCCTTCTTGGCCTTGTCATAAGGTGCAAGACCGGTCCCCATATCCCAACCTTCTCCATAAGTGATAATACGAGGATCAACTTCATCAAGTGCCCAACGAATCGCCTGCATGGTTTTGACATCGTGAATTCCCATCAAGTCAAAACGGAAACCGTCAATATTGTATTCTTTCACCCAATAAAGGAGTGAGTCAATCATATACTTGCGGTACATTTCGTGTTCGCTTGCGGTTTCATTTCCAACACCTGTTCCGTTTTGAAAGGTTCCATCTGGATTCATACGATAGTAATAATCAGGAACAGTTGTTTGGAAAGGTGCATCGACCGTTGAAAAGGTATGGTTGTAAACGACATCCATAATGACACCGATTCCTGCATCATGATAAGCCTGAATCATGGTCTTGAGGTCTCGAATAACCTGTCCAGAATCATCTGGATTACTAGAGAAACTTGGTTCTGGCGCATTGTAGTTTTGAGGGTCATAACCCCAGTTATAGGTTACATTTCCATCCTCGTCATATTCCTTATGGCGATCAAAGATTGGTTGGAGCTGAACATAATTACAGCCGAGTTCTTTGATATAGTCAAAGGCTGTTGCTTGACCATGCTGGTTAACCGTTCCAGTCTGGGCAGCCCCAAGGAAGGTACCTCGAAGGTTTTCTGAAACTCCAGATGTCGGTGATTTTGTAAAATCACGAATGTGCATCTCACAGATAACGGCTTTACATGGGTTTTCCAAACGCCAAGGAGCGTCTGTCCCATGTTTGACTTTAAATCCTTCTACTTGTCTATCTTGCTGAGAGAGAATTACGGAACGTTTCCCGTCAGGGCTTGTAGCGATAGTGTATGGGTCTCGTGTCAGGGTCTGGTGGTGCGGAAACTCAATCTGATACTGATAAGCTTTACCTGCAAGATTTTCATCTAGGTCTACACTCCAAACACCAATGGTATTGTACTTATGACTGTATGAATAGCTATTCCCTCGCTTTAGATTAAAGGTTTTCCAAATAGGCGCGTCGTTACTTGTATTTTCATAAACGACTACTTGGACTGCTGTAGCTGTTGGAGCCCAGAGTTTAAAGCTTGTCTGGTAGTCTGAGATACTATAACCCAACTCTCCTTGGTATCCCCAATGATGATCAAAACTTTCACTGTGAAAGGCTTTATCAAAAGCAAACGGGTTTCGATTTTTATAGTAAGGACTTGCAATGGCTGGATTTTCTGAATAATAAACCGTCTCATCACCATCTAAGATCCAAACCTCAGTCAACAGTGGGTAATAGTTAAACCGTAGGAGATAATCTTTTGTCTTTCCATCTATTTCGACAGAAAAAGTCAAAGTATCAAGCCTTTCTGCACTTGTGACTGTAAAGGAGAATTTTGCTCCAAAATAATCATTTTCACAATACAAATTTTCTTTAACATCTGCCTGTTTTCTACTGAATGAACAAGCATCATAATCCCCATTCTTTCGGTGAAAATGGATGACTACTGGGTATCTATACATTTTTTTCCTAATTTCTAATTTCAATTTAAATTTTTTATGTGGTGCTGAAGAATTTAACCGGAATTTCAGCACTATAGAGAATAGTTTAATAGATATAAAAACACATCAGGAGAGATAGTTCCAGACTATCTAACATCTAGTTTTCAACTATTCTTTACAAACTTTCTAGCCAGACCTCATCTCGAACTTCGATACCAAGTTCTTGTGCTTTTTGGAGCTTGCTTCCTGCATCTGCTCCCGCTACGACAAGATTCGTTTTCTTAGATACACTGCCTGTGACTTTGGCACCGAGGCTTTCGAGTTTACTTTTGGCTTCAGAACGTGTGAGACGTTCCAATTTCCCCGTGAGTACAACGGTCAAACCTGACAAGGCCGCATCTGCCACTAGTGTCTGTCCTTTGTAGTCCAGATTGACTCCAGATTCTTTCAACTCGTCTAAGAGAATCTTTGATCCTTCTGTAGCAAAATAAGTCTGAAGACTTTGAGCAATCACACTACCCAAGCTTTCAATACTTGCTACTTCCTCAGGATCAGCTTGAGCTAGATTTTCAATAGAGTGGAAATGTTGGAGCAAGAGTTGGCTAGCCTTGCTTCCGACATGGCGAATTCCCAGACCAAACAAGAGCTTTTCAGCAGAGTTTTCCTTGGATGCTTGAATGGCCTGATACAGTTTAGAAGCAGACTTTTCCTTGACACCTTCTAAAAGGAGAAAATCGTCTTCTTTCAAACGGTAAATATCTGCCACATCCTTGACTAAATTGGCAGCAAAAAGCTTTTCAACGATAGATGGACCAAGCCCTGTAATATTCATGGCGTCTCGAGAGGCAAAGTGAATCAAACCTTCCATGATTTGGGCAGGACAGCGAGGATTGATACAACGAAGAGCTACTTCATCTTCAAAATGAAGTAACTGACTGTCACAGCTCGGACAGTTAGTCGGAATATCTAGTTTTTCTTCAGAAACACGCTTGGACTCTACCACACGCAGAACAGCAGGGATGATATCTCCAGCCTTATAAACGATAACCGTATCATCTTTGCGGATATCCTTTTCAGCGATATAATCTACATTATGCAAGGTTGCACGGCTAACAGTTGTCCCAGCAAGCTGAACAGGTGTTAGATTGGCAGTCGGAGTCACAACACCCGTACGACCTACTGTCCAGTCAACTGAAAGGAGCTGGGCTTCTTTTTCTTCAGCAGGAAATTTATAGGCGATTGCCCACTTGGGCGCTTTAACAGTAAAGCCAAGCTCTTCTTGACCTGCTAGGTCATTGACTTTGATAACCACTCCATCAATATCGTAAGGAAGTTTCTCCCGTTCTTGTCCTACTTCTTGGATGAAATCCCATATCTCATCTATGCTTTTAGCCAAAATTCGTTTAGGATTAACTACAAAGCCAAGCTGTTCAAGATGCTTCAAGACCTTTTCTTGGCTATCACGAGTAGAAGGGCTGGCTTCTTGATAGAGGAAAGTCGCAAGATTACGCTTGGCCACTACTGCTGTATCCAACTGACGAAGGGTTCCTGCAGCTGCGTTACGAGGATTGGCAAATTCAGGCTCTCCATTTTCTTGGCGAGCTTGGTTGACCTGGTCAAATGAAGCGCGTGGCATATAGCACTCTCCACGAACAGTGATATCAAGCTCTTCGGGCAAGGTCAAAGGAATATCCTTGACACGCTTGAGGTTTTCTGTGATATTTTCACCAACAGAACCATCCCCACGTGTCGCACCAACAACCAAAATTCCCTTTTCATAAGTTAGCGAGATAGACAAACCATCGATTTTCAGTTCGCAAATATAGGTCGGTTGGGGCAATTCCTTTCGAACACGCGCATCAAAAGCTTCTAACTCTTCACGTGAAAAAGCATCCTGCAAACTGTATAGAGGATACTGATGACTGTATTTTTCAAAACCATCTAAAACCTTACCACCAACACGATGGGTCGGACTGTCCGCTAAAACTTGATCTGGATAGGCAGCTTCCAATTCGACCAACTCTCGGTAGAGGCGATCATACTCGCTATCTGAAACCGAGGGATTGTCACTCGTATAGTACTCGGTCGCATAGCGGTTAAGTAAGGCAACTAACTCATTCATTCTTTCATTCATAATCCCATTTTACCACAAAGCAAGCCCTCCTCACAATAGAGAAGGACTGAAAAATGATTCGTAGTGAAATATTTTCTTAAATAGAGAAATTATAACTCTTTTTCAAAATGACTTCGTACATAAACGAGGGATAGACAAGACAAGATGATAACACCGCTTCCAATTATCAGAAAAGAAGAGAGATGTACACTTGGTAGCACTGTCATAAAGCCTTTTGCAATCGGCATAAATAGGATGGCTAAGGTAAAAATGGTGCTTAGTACTCTTCCCAAGTATTCCCCCTCAACCTTGGTTTGCACCTGAGTAAAAAAGTGAATATTAAAAATCGTCATAAACAGTTCACAAACTAAATTTCCAGAAAAGGAAAGAAAAGTTGGCAGTGGTAACCCCATCATAAAAACTCCAACTCCAGTCAAGGCCAATAGAATCAAAAGATTATAAACACCTGCATTTATTTTGCTAGCTAGAAGAGCTCCGATAATCGAACCAATAGCGCCCATAGTCAAAATAGTTGCATAAGCTCCTTCTATCCCGTATAGTCGATTTGAAAAAGGGAGGAGAAATTCAAAAGCTGCAAAAAAGAAATTAACACTGGAAGCAACTACCAAAATGAAAAAGATTTCTTGCTGGTGCCAGATATAGCCGAGTCCTTCTTTCATATCAGCAAAAATATTTTTCCAGCTGAAAGTCTTTTTCTCTTGTAACTGAGTCTCTTTTTTGGGTAGAAAAGCTACTAAGGTAAATGCGATGAAAAAACTAATGGCATCTAAAACGAGCGTCATATGGAGACTGGCAAATTGTAAAACGAGGAAAGAAAGTACAGGGGAGCTAACACCTACAACCTGCAAAACTAACTCCAAGCGAGAGTTATAGGTCACTATCTCGTCTTTCTCTACAACCTCAGTTATAATGGCTTTGTTGGCTGTACGAGAAAATGCAAAGGCAACCGCCTGAACAATATTGGCAAAAATCAAGGCAGCAATCATCAAGCTATCATTTCTGATGAAAGAAATAGCTAAACAGAGAATACCACAAATCAAGTCCGTCGTCATCAAAATTTTGCGACGTGAAAAGCGGTCTGAAATCACTCCGCCAAAGGGATTGACCAGAATCGATGTGACGAGTTCAGAAATCTGATAAATCCCAAGAACAGTCTGTCCTATCGTCCCCATTGATGCTAACCAAACACTGTTTCCATAATCATAGAGCATATTTCCTATCTTATTAATAGCACCACGACTAATCAACTGGATTGCATGTCGGTTCATATAAAAAACTCCTCTCAAATTTTGAAACTATTGTATCAAAACTGAAAGGAGTCTCTTTATTCTTCCCTTATTTGGGAAATTTAAGCATTTACAAATTTTTCATAATGTTCCTGATAGTAAGCCACTTGCTCTGGAAGTCCAAGCACATCAAAAATATGCATAGCCTCCTGCATCTGACTACACCCCTCTTCTTTCAAGTCTCTCTGGTAGAGGGCGAAACCTTTGAGATAATGGAAGATATTGCGCTCATAAAGCTTGATACCATTTCCAATCAACTTCTCCACATAGCCCTCAAAATAGTCCGCATCCGTAAAGGTACGGTTTTCCAAACAATGCTGGTAACAGTTAAGAGCTAAAATCAAAACAAGTTTTCGATGCCGACCAATTTCTTTGTAGTAGTCTTCTCGCTCCATGACTTCTCTGCCAATCCGAGCCACATAGTCCACATTGTAGAAAGTATAGAGATTTCCGAAAAGAATCAACTCATACATAGTCCATTCTTCTGTTTGAAAAAGATAATCTGCTACCTTTTCCAAATCACTCTGACTCATCGTGTAATGAGCATCTCTTTGACAAATCAGTCCTTGTAGCAGAATCCAATTCAGCTCAAAATAGAGGGGATTGGTCGAACTCTTTGCTTTCTTGAGCTGTTCCTTTTGAAGCTTTTGAAAACCTGCAATATCATTTGAGTAGTAAAGCGGAATAATCTGTGCCATCAAGGCAACATGTTCATGATTTTGAAAATCTCTAGCCTTGTCCATGAAATTTTCAATAGTCACATGAATATTGTCCAAAATCTCAAAGAAACGAGAAACTGCTAGATCAGACTCCCCAAGCTCGAAGCGAGATAATTGAGAGGTTGAACATGATTCACCTGCCGCCTCTTTCAAGGAGTACTTCCCACTTGTTCGAAATTCACGAAATACCTTTCCAAGATGTTCCATTTCTTATACCTGCTCCGATAATTCTTCCCACTCAAGCATAGCTTCTTCCTGACGATGGCTGATTTTATCCAGTTCAGCCTGCAATTCCATGAGCTTTTCAGCATCGTTGGTTTCCAGCATTTGTTCAGAAATAGCTTGGCTTTGACTTTCTAACTCTTCGATTTCAGCTTCTAGATTTTCGATTTGTCGCATGAGTTTGCGAACTTCTTTTTGACTTTCTTTCTGAGCTTGGTAGTCATTAGCTGGACTTGCTTCTTTTGCTTGATTACTCATTGAAGCTTCCTCTGTCTGGCTGACTTCTATTTCAGCCTTTTTATCAACATAGTAGTCATAATCTCCAAGGTAGAGGGTTGAACCACTCTCAGACAATTCCAGTACATGAGTGGCTACACGATTGATAAAGTAACGGTCGTGGCTGACAAAAAGAAGGGTTCCATCAAAATCAATCAGAGCATTTTCCAAGACTTCCTTGCTATCAATATCCAAGTGGTTGGTCGGCTCGTCCAAAATCAAGAAATTGTTGTTTTCCATTGAAAGTTTGGCAAGCAACAGACGAGCTCGTTCACCACCAGACAGCATTCCGACTGACTTTTTAACATCATCTCCTGAGAAAAGGAAGGCACCGAGGCGGTTGCGGATTTCAACTTCTGATGTCAATTTAAAATCATTCCAAAGTTCATCCAGAACCGTATTACTTGGTGTTAGCTTGCTTTGGGTTTGGTCATAGTAGCCAACCTCAACATTGGCCCCAAATCGCTTTTCTCCTTTGATAAAAGGAATCTGATCCACAATAGACTTGATAAAGGTTGATTTCCCGATACCGTTTGGTCCAACGATAGCGACAGCATTCATTTTACGGAGGTCAAGGTTGATAGGTTCTGACAATATTTCCCCATCATAGCCAATAGCCGCATTTTCAACAGTCAGGACAACATTTCCCGATGTTTTTTCCGACTGGAAGGTCATGTTGGCTGATTTCTTGCCAGCTTCAGGCTTGTCCAAACGCTCTATTTTTTCTAGTTGTTTACGGCGAGATTGAGCACGTTTGGTTGTTGAAGCTCGGACTAGATTGCGATTGACAAAGTCTTCTAGAGCAGCGATTTCCTTTTGTTGCTTTTCATAGTTTTTTGCCTCAGTAGCTAGCTTTTGCTCCTTTAACTCAACAAAGCGAGAGTAATTACCTACATAACGATCTAAGGAATGCTTGGTCAAATCCAGTGTAACCGTCGCAACCTTATCCAAAAAGTAACGGTCGTGACTGACAATAATGAGGGCGCCGCTATAGTTCACCAAGTAATTCTCTAGCCAGGCTATGGTTTCAATATCCAAGTGGTTGGTTGGCTCGTCCAAGACTAAGAGATTGGGCTTTTCAAGAAGCATTTTAGCCAGTGCCAGACGGGTATTTTGACCACCCGAAAGCTCGGCAATTTTCATCTGCCACATAGACTCGTCAAACTTGAATCCATTCAAAATCGCTCGAATATCAGCTTCGTAGGTAAAGCCACCAGCCTGGCGGAAATTCTCTGATAAACGATCATAATCCGCCATCAGTTTATCCAGATCTTCACCAGACTTTTCACCCATCTCCAGTTCCATCTGACGAAGTTGCTTCTCAGTCCGACGCAAGTCATCAAAGACGTGAAGCATTTCATCATAAATGGTATTTTCAGACTCAAAACGGCTATCTTGGGCTAGGTAAGACAGAGAAACATCTTTTTTCTTATTGATTTCTCCACTGGTCGGCTCCTCTTCCCCAACCAAAATCTTCAAAAGAGTGGACTTACCTGCCCCATTTTTCCCAACGAGGGCAATCCGGTCTCGTTCATCAACTTGCAGGTTGATATTATCAAAAAGAACCTCTCCTGCAAAAGAACGTTCAATTTTATTAGCTTGTAAAATAATCATACATCTATTTTACTATCTTTTTCTCTTTTGCACAATTGCAATGAAAAAAGTTCGAGTCATAAACTCGAACCTTTCATCTTAGTATCCAATGCCTCCACGGAATGTGCGAGCCATATCTTTCAATTCATAGTTTTTAGAAGAGGTATCGATGGTCCATTTTCCATCTTTCTTGGTCATTTTAATTTCATAACCCTCTTTCTTCATGTTATCACTAGTGTCTAGAGGAGTTGAATCAAATTGACTCGGTGCATTTTCTAAAATGTATTTTTCACCAGCTTTCATAGCTTCAGAGTAGTTGCTATATTTACCTTTGTTTTCTTCGTAGAATTTACGGCTCAATTCATAAACATTCAAGTTATCCAAGTCGATTGTTTCTGGTCTAACATAAACAACAGCATAATCAGGCAAGTATGTCTTCACCTTGTAATCAACTTTTGCTCTCTTAGCATTTGCTTTGATGTAGGCATCTGCGAATGTTCTAAGTTCTGAATCAGATGGTTTGTAGTTATAGAAACCTTTTCCGAATGACTCTGTAAATTTCTTGATAAACTCTTCTTTATCAGCTTTCGCATCGTTTGTGAATTCAGCACTATTATCAGAAGATTTTTTATCATCAGCAAGTGCTACAACTTGCGACTTTTTGTCAGTAGCACTTAGGTTCGTTCCACCACCAGAGCTTTCCCCATTAAGGTAAACAGCATCGACATATTTTTTCATTACATCTTTCGCTTCATCAATATTGTCTTCATACTGACTTGGATCCACCTTGATTGCTACATCGTTATTCTTTTTAGAATTTTCTTTGATGTCATCGTAAAAGCTAGGTGCAAAGTGAAGTTCATACTTAGCATTCTTATCGACTTCATACACTACATAACCAGCAACGCTCTTTCCTTTAGAAAGACTGTCACCATATGACATAAATTTCGTTTTACTGTCGCTTTCATAAACTTGAATTGGTTGTAATTTTTCATCCTTTTCATTGTATAGCGTGATATCTTGGCTAGTAAAACTAAACTGTTTATCACGATTGTTCTTGATTTCGACTTGAAGTGCAAGGTATGTTGATGATGAATCCTCATCTTTAGGCAATACATACATACCGTCTTTTACAGAAACCTCAAAGTTAGAGTTTGAAGCTGTACCATTGTCGCTTGCTTTTTTTTGAGCTCCACAGGCAACCAGTGCTAAAGCTGATAAAAGCAAGGCAGAATGCTTAAGAATTTTTTTCATAATGGATTCTCCTTTAATGATTTACTATATTTTACCATACGCAGAATAAAAATCAAAACAGAAACCAGATATTTTCAAAATATCTTAAATTTATAGAGTTTCAACTTAAATTTTTCTATCTGTTCATTTGATACATTAAAGGATTTTTTATAAAAAGAATAGAATATAACAATATTTTTGATTTTTTTCTTCAACAAACCTACAAAATGAATTATAAACTTTCATGTTATAAAGTATCTAATAATTAATTTTCATCCCTAACTTAGTATAAGTAAGCACAGTCCCCACCATTTTCCCGCTAAAGTACAAAAGTTAATTTCCTACATTTTAAGTTATGCTAACGTTTTACTAAAATGTCAAATCGTGATATAATGAAAGCGATTAAAGCAAATAAACAAAGGAGACACTCTATGACTTACCAAGAAAATTATCAAAAATGGGTCGATTTTGCTGACCTTCCAGACTACCTTCGTCAAGACTTAATCAATATGGACGAAAAAACAAAGGAAGACGCCTTTTATACCAATCTTGAATTTGGTACTGCAGGTATGCGTGGCTTGATTGGTGCTGGTACAAACCGCATCAACATCTATGTTGTTCGTCAAGCTACCGAAGGTTTGGCTCGTTTGATTGAATCAAAAGGTGGAAACGAAAAAGAACGTGGTGTAGCAATTGCCTACGATAGCCGTCACTTCTCACCTGAGTTTGCCTTTGAATCTGCGGCAGTTCTTGCTAAACACGGTATCAAATCTTACGTATTTGAAAGCCTCCGTCCAACTCCAGAACTCTCATTCGCTGTTCGTCACCTCAACTGTTTCGCAGGTATCATGATTACTGCCAGCCATAATCCTGCTCCATTTAACGGTTACAAGGTTTACGGTGAAGACGGTGGGCAAATGCCTCCACATGATGCAGATGCTTTGACAACTTACATTCGTGCAATCGAAAATCCATTCGCTGTGGAAGTTGCTGATGTCGAAGCTGAAAAAGCTTCTGGCTTGATTGAAGTTATCGGCGAAGCTGTTGATGTAGAATACCTTAAAGAAGTTAAAGACGTAAACATCAATCCAACCTTGATTGAAGAATTCGGTAAAGACATGAAGATTGTCTACACACCACTTCATGGTACGGGTGAAATGTTGGCTCGTCGTGCTCTTGCTCAAGCAGGATTTGACTCTGTTCAAGTTGTTGAAGCACAAGCAACTGCTGATCCTGACTTCTCAACTGTAAAATCTCCAAACCCAGAAAGCCAAGCAGCCTTCGCACTTGCTGAAGAACTTGGTCGTCAAGTTGGTGCAGATGTGCTTGTTGCAACTGACCCTGACGCTGACCGTGTTGGTGTTGAAGTTCTTCAAAAAGATGGAAGCTACCTCAACCTTTCAGGTAACCAAATCGGCGCTATCATGGCTAAATACATCTTGGAAGCCCACAAAAATGCTGGAACTCTTCCTGAAAATGCAGCCCTATGTAAATCTATCGTATCAACTGACTTGGTAACGAAGATTGCTGAAAGCTACGGCGCAACTATGTTCAACGTTTTGACAGGTTTCAAATTTATCGCTGAAAAAATCCAAGAATTCGAAGAAAAACACAATCACACTTACATGATGGGATTTGAAGAAAGCTTCGGTTACTTGATCAAACCATTCGTACGTGATAAAGACGCCATCCAAGCCGTTCTTGTCGTTGCTGAGCTTGCTGCCTACTACCGTTCACGTGGTTTGACACTTGCTGACGGTATCGAAGAAATCTACAAAGAATACGGCTACTACGCTGAAAAGACCATCTCTGTTACCCTTTCTGGTGTTGATGGTGCTGAACAAATCAAATCGATTATGGCTAAGTTCCGTAACAATGCTCCAAAAGAATGGAACGCAACAGCTATCACTGTCGTAGAAGACTTCAAGGCTCAAACTGCTACTGCTGCTGACGGTACTGTTACAAACTTGACAACTCCTCCAAGTGATGTTTTGAAATACACTCTTGCGGATGGTTCTTGGATTGCAGTTCGCCCTTCAGGTACAGAACCAAAAATCAAGTTCTACATTGCCGTTGTGGGTGAAAGCAACGAAGATTCACAAGCTAAGATTGCCAACATCGAAGCAGAAATCAATGCGTTTGTTAAATAAGAAATTATAAAAGATGAGACCAACCAATCTCATCTTTTTTTCGTATCAAATCTAAGCATTTTTAGAAACTTTATGGCATACTAGACTTATCAATGAAAGCGAGGTAATCTCATGGAACAATTTTTAGAAAACATTAAAGACCTTGAAGTCACTACAGTTGCGCGTGCACAAGAAGCACTCGATAATAAAGAAACAGCAACCTTCTTTATTGGCCGTAAAACTTGCCCTTACTGCCGTAAATTTGCTGGCACATTGGCAGGTGTCGTAGCTGAAACTAAAGCCCACATCTACTTCATCAACAGTGAAGAACCAAGCCAACTCAATGAATTGCAAGAATTCCGCTCACGTTATGGAATTCCAACCGTACCAGGATTTGTTCACATTGCAGATGGCCAAATCAATGTCCGTTGCGACTCTTCCATGTCAGCACAAGAAATCAAGGACTTTGCTGGATTGTAAAAAAACCACTCATCGAGTGGTTTTTGTATTGTCTAAATTACTTTTTTTCAAGCAAGACTTGCATCATTCTATGTAGTTCTTCTATCTTCTCAGATTGTTTCTCTAGTAATAATCTTTGAGTTATTAATTCGTCTTGGAGTTTATCAAGCTTTATCTGATCATCTGGATTATCCTTTACAAAAAAGTTTGTCAAGGCACTCGTTAACATCCCTATTGTGCCAATACCAACAAGCATTAGTAAAACAGCTAACCACTTCCCAAAAATCGACGCAGGAACAATATCTCCATAACCAACAGTCGTTACAGTTACAAGCGCCCACCAAAGACTATCTGAGAATGATTTTTCTTCAACAACAGATAAAATTGAACTACCTAACAGTACAATAAAGGAATTGAGATAGAAAATATAAAGTAAGCCATTTGTTCGTAAGAGTTTTCCAACCTTCTTTTCTAACTTGCCAGTCAATCCAACGACTCTTAAAAGACGAGTTAGTTTCAGTAATTTTGTCAGCCTTGCTAAGCGGAAGATACGCCCTAAGCGAAATACTGTAAAAATAGCATTCAAAGGAAGGATAGCTAGCAAGTCGAAGATATTTTCAAGTATAAATCTCCATTTTTCTTTACTTGAAAAGAAGCGCCAACCATAATCCACCACAAAGATAAACCAAAGTAGCAAGTCAATAATACTGTAGGGTGGACTATCCAAATCAATCATCTCAGCAAATCCAAGCAAAACAAGGACAACGGATATCAATGCAAGTATGATAATCGTTGTGTCATAGTAATCCTTTAATAACCATTTTCTCTTCAAACTGCTACTCCTTTAATTTTTTAATCATTATACCACACTAAATCCCTGATAAAGTACAAAACAAAAGAAGGCACTCGCCTTCTTTTTATATATCTGTCAATGGTGTTGCGGTATCTGGAGAGGTGTCGTAAACTTTAAAGTCTACTCCGACTCCCAAATCCGCTTGGGCTAGCTGGTTGACCATGGTCATGTGAGCCAGCTCCTTGATATTGTTCTCTTTGGACAAGTGACCAAGATAAATTTTCTTGGTTCGATTTCCCATTGCACGAATCATGGCTTCAGCACCGTCTTCGTTAGAGAGGTGACCGAGATCCGACAGGATTCGCTGTTTGAGACGCCAAGCGTAAGATCCTGCTCGCAAAATCTCCACATCGTGGTTGGACTCGATGAGGTAGCCGTCCGCATTCTCGACAATTCCTGCCATACGGTCACTTACATAACCTGTATCGGTCAGCATGACGAAGCTCTTGTCGTCTTTCATAAATCGGTAAAACTGTGGTGCTGCCGCATCATGGCTAACACCAAAACTCTCAATATCGATATCACCAAAGGTTTTGGTTTTGCCCATTTCAAAGATATGCTTTTGCGAAGAATCAACCTTGCCAAGATACTTACTATTTTCCATAGCCTGCCAAGTCTTTTCATTGGCGTAAAGATCCATGCCATATTTACGAGCCAAGACACCGACTCCATGGATATGGTCTGAGTGCTCATGCGTAATCAAAATCGCATCCAGATCTTCTGGTTTGCGATTGATTTCAGCTAGCAGACTTGTAATTTTCTTACCAGACAGGCCTGCATCTACTAGGATTTTCTTTTTTGGGGTTTCCAGATAAAAGGAATTTCCACTGGAACCTGATGCTAAAATACTGTATTTAAAGCCTTTTTCACTCATTCTAGTCTTCTATTTCGTCCTCCCATATTTCTTCTTTTACGGCATCCTTATCATAAGGGAGCACTATGGTAAAGGTTGAGCCCTTACCGTATTCACTTTTGGCCCATATAAAGCCATTGTGTTGTTTGATGATTTCTTTTGCGATCGCCAGACCTAGACCAGTTCCACCTTGAGCCCGGCTTCTTGCACGATCCACACGGTAGAAGCGGTCAAAAATCTTAGGCAAATCTTGCTTTGGAATACCTAGACCTTGGTCTTTGATGGATAAAATCATCTGGTCATCAGTAGTTTTCATGCTGACAGTGATTTTCCCACCATCTGGTGAGTACTTAATGGCATTGTTAAGAATATTATCAATCACCTGAGTCATCTTATCGGTATCAATCTCGATCCAAACTGAATTAATAGGGTAATCTCTGACAAGCTCATATTTTTTCTCGTCATCCTGGCTTCTCATCTTATCAAAGCGGTTGAGAATAAAGGTGATGAATGCTGTAAAATTAATCAATTCCACATCTAACTGAGTGGTCGCATTATCAATACGAGAGAGATGCAAGAGATCTGTCACCATCCGCATCATACGGTTGGTTTCATCGAGTGAAACCTTGATAAAATCAGGAGCAACAGGATCATACAGAGCTCCCTCGTCCAAGGCTTCAAGATAAGATTTAACACTGGTCAAAGGAGTTCGCAACTCGTGACTCACGTTCGAAACAAAGAGTCTTCGCTCACGCTCTTCCTTCTCCTGCTCGGTCGTATCATGTAAAACGGCAACCAAACCAGAGATGAAACCTGACTCACGACGAACCAGAGCAAAACGTACACGAAGGCTCAGGTATTCCCCATTCACATCCTGGGAGTCAATCGTCAACTCAGGAATCTGTGTAATTAGATCACGCAGCTCATACTCATCTTCTATCTTAAGCAATTCAAGGATGCTTTTATTCAGAACATCTTCTTTCTGCACACCGAGCTGTTTCTTGGCCATATCGTTGATCATAGTAATCTGGCCACGACGATTGGTCGCAAGAACGCCATCTGTCATGTAAGAAAGAATACTGTTCAATCGTTTACTCTCTTGTTCCAGATTTTCTTGGGTCAAACGAATAACTTCTGACAAATCGTTCAGATTATTGGTGATATTGGTGATTTCTGTACTTCCTTGCAAGTCCAAAACTTGAGAATAATCACCTGCAATCAAGTCCTTAACCTTTTGATTTATCTCCTTCAGACGGATATTATCCCGACGATTTTCCAGTAACAGCAAGGTCACCACCAGGATAAAGCCCAGTAAAATCAAGATAAAGATAAAATCGCTGGTCAGAATAGTTTGTCTAATATCTTCAATCATTATTTCTCATATAGTATCCAACACCACGACGTGTGAGAATGTACTCTGGACGACTTGGAGTATCTTCTATTTTCTCACGCAAGCGTCTAATGGTCACGTCCACAGTACGAACATCACCAAAATAGTCATAACCCCATACAGTCTCAAGCAAGTGTTCACGCGTAATCACTTGACCAATATGAGATGCCAAGTGATACAAGAGTTCAAACTCACGGTGGGTCAAATCTAATTCCTCACCATATTTCTTAGCAACGTAAGCATCTGGAACGATTTCCAAATCACCAATTTGTAAAGGTTGCGTCTTCTTCTCATCAGACTCTTGGCTATCCACAGAAACTAGGTCGGTACGACGAAGTAGGGCCTTGACACGTGCTTGCAACTCACGGTTTGAGAAGGGTTTTGTAACATAATCATCTGCACCTAACTCTAAACCAATAACCTTGTCAAACTCGCTATCCTTAGCTGATAGCATGATAATCGGCACGCTACTAGTCTTACGAATAGCTTTAGCAACCTCTAAACCATCGATTTCAGGTAGCATCAAGTCAAGGATAATAATATCTGGTTGCTCAGCTTCAAATAGCTCGATTGCCTCACGACCATTGAAGGCTGTAACGACTTCATAACCTTCCTTGGCCATATTAAACTTAATAATATCTGAGATTGGTTTCTCATCATCTACAATTAATATTTTTTTCATTTTATCACCTTTTCTCTATCTATTATAACAAAAAAATGCAAAGAAGGCACAAATGGCTACTGTAAGCCTTCATCTTCAAGATTTGTTTTATAAGCCTGCCAAATTTTTTGTTGAGGCTTCGCAAGTGGATAATCAGAAAACTCCTGAGGAGAAACCCAGCGAATTTCTCTGTCCGAAAACTGTTTTGTTTCCAACACTTGACCAGCTAGGATTTGAATATGCCATTTCCGATGACTAAATACATGCTTGACCTGGTCAAATACTTGCTGGGACCAATTCACTTCTAAATCATAATCCTGCTCAAAGTTTTCTTGAGGGCTTGGTCCAAATGCTCTGCTTTCCTCTTTGACTTGTGAAAAGAGATCTAGCTGATCGTCATCACTTGAGAAATCATCAACTTCGATCAAGGGGAAGTGCCAAAAACCGGCTAGTAGTTTCTCGCTTTCATTTTTCTCAAGTAGATATTGACCACGGTCATTGCGTACAACTAAAGCCTTGAGATAAATTGGGAGAGGTTTTTTCCTGGGTTCTTTAATCGGATATACATCCATAGTTCCGTTCTGATAGGCTGCGCTAAAGTCCTTAACAGGGCTTTCTTCTGGTCGAGGGTTAACCGGAGATTCTATATCAGAACCTAAATCCATCAGAGCTTGGTTAAAGTCACCTGGTCGTTTCGGGTCAATCAAGATTTCCATCATTGCCTGAAAAATTTTGCGATTGCTGGGAACTCCGATATCATGATTAACCTCAAACAAGCGTGCCAAAACCCGCATGACATTGCCATCAACCGCTGGCTCAGGCAAATTAAAAGCGATACTGGAAATAGCTCCCGCAGTGTAAGGGCCAATCCCTTTCAGGCAAGATATTCCTTCATAGGTATTTGGAAATTGCCCCCCAAAGTCAGTCATAATCTGCTGAGCTGCAGCCTGCATATTGCGCACTCGAGAATAATAACCCAAACCTTCCCAAGCCTTAAGCAGACGCTCTTCAGGGGCATTCGCCAGACTTTCAACAGTTGGAAACCAGTCCAAGAATCGTTCGTAGTATGGAATAACTGTATCCACTCTGGTCTGCTGAAGCATGATTTCAGATACCCAGATGTGATAAGGATTTTTACTTCTCCGCCAAGGCAAATCTCGCTTGTTTTCATCATACCAGTTGAGGAGTTTTTCACGAAAAGAAATAATATTCTCCTCCGGCCACATGACGATACCGTATTCTTTCAAATCTAACATATATCTAGTATAACATAGAAGCTTCTAACTGTCCTTTTCTCAGTACTAAAAAGCCTCTTCCCATGGGAAAGAGGACTAAATCTTATTGATGAACTGCTTGAGCTGCTGTGATAAGGGTCAACTTGTACACATCATCTGCATTACATCCACGAGAAAGGTCGTTAACAGGTTTGTTCAAACCTTGCAAAACAGGTCCTACAGCCGCAAAACCACCGAGACGTTCTGCCATCTTATACCCAATATTTCCGGCTTCGATACCTGGGAAGACAAAGACATTTGCTTGACCAGCTACATTACTTCCTGGAGCTTTAAGAGCTGCAGTTTCAGGAACAAAGGCAGCGTCAAATTGCAATTCACCATCAATCTCAAGGTCAGGACGCAAGTCGTGAGCAATTTTAGTAGCTTCCACTACCTTATCAACACTTTCACCAAAGCCTGAACCTTTAGTAGAATAACTTAGCATAGCAATTTTAGGTTCAATACCAAACATTTTAGCTGTGATTGCTGAGTTGATAGCAATTTCAGCCAAGGCTTCTGCATCTGGATTGATGTTAATGGCACAGTCTCCAAATAGGTAACGTTCTGTACCACGAACCATGAGGAAGGCACCTGACGTACGAGTTACATTTGGACGAGTTTTAATGATTTGTAGGGCTGGGCGAACTGTTGAAGCAGTTGAGTGAATCGCACCAGATACCATACCGTCAACCAAGCCCAAGTAGACTAGCATCACACCAAAGTAGTTGACATCATCAACCAAAACTTTGCGCGCTTCTTCTTCAGTCATTTTGCCCTTACGACGCTCTACTAAAGCAGCAACCATTTCTTCGAATTGAGGATAGTGTTGGGGATCAATTACTTCATAACCATCCATGATCCCTTCGATTTCGAGATAAATTTTAATTTTTTCAGGGTTTCCGAGCAAAACAGGAATTACTTCTGTTTCTTTTACCAAGCGTTTTGTTGCTTGAAGAATACGTGGCTCTTCCCCTTCAGGGAGAACGATACGAGCATTTTTGCCAACCAGGTTGGCTTTGAGACTTTCAAAAACTTCCATGAGTTTTCTCCTTTAAGAAAATAAATTATACTCCAAACAATTTTTAAAGAGTATTAGTTGATAACTGAGTAATAAGATTGCTGAAATCATCCGGCAAGGGGCTTTCTAGTTGCAAATCTTGCTCTAGAAAAGGATGATAAAAAGATAAATAATGGCAATGCAAGGCCTGGCGCTGAATACCGTCGTCTAGGCTGCCTCCATAGAGATCGTCTCCCAACAAAGGAAAACCGATATGAGAAAAATGCACTCGTATCTGATGAGTTCGTCCAGTATGCAGACGAATATCGACTAGGTGAATATTTCCATAAGACGCTATAACTTTATAAGATGTATGGGCGTATTTCCCACCTTTGGCAACCCGTCTCGTGATAATGGAGTCCACATCACGCGCAATCGGGGCGATAATCTCCCCTTCAGGCTCCAAGACACCAGCTCCTTTAACCAAAGCAAAGTAACGTTTTTCGATAGACTTTCGTTGCAGTTGCTTGTCTAAACGTGCATGAGCGTAGCCGTGCTTGGCAAAGAGCATCAAACCAGAAGTATCTCTATCAAGCCTAGTCACGATGTGAACTTGCTGATTTTCATAGTTTTGCTTGACATAGTAGCCCTTGATAAAATTGGCAATGGTATTGGAATGATTGACACTGGGGATGGAAGCTACTCCATAAGGCTTATTCAAAACCAGAAAATGGTCATCCTCATATAAAATATCGAGTGGTCGATCAATAGCTTCAAGGCTCTCAAACCCTTCCTCTGCAGGAATGTCAATAGTTACTCTATCTCCAATATCTAAGAGATAGGTCGCATTTTGAGCTTGGCCATTGACCCGTATAGCCCCGCCTCGAAACTTAATCTTAGCCAAAAGTCCCTTGGAAACCTCATGTTTCTTGAGGAAAGTTTTGACTTTGACGTGGTCATCTGCGATAAATTCGAACCTCATTCATCCACCTCGCCGATGAAGGCATCTTTAACACGATTCCAGAAACTAGTGTGGCTTGGAGTTGCTACGAAGTGAATCTTGTGATGGTCGATTTGATACTCTATCCGTTCGATATTACGGAAGGAATAGACGCTGTTATCGACTGATATCGTGTGGTAATCATTGCGTGTCGGCAAGAGCTCAATCTTATCTTTTTTGGGAATAATGATTGATGAACCCAAAGTGCGATAGACTCGGTTGTTAAGACTCGCTATTTCCGTCAACTGTAAGGCTTCAATGGTCGGATGCAAAACAGCTCCACCCAAGGATTTGTTGTAGGCAGTACTTCCCGTCGGCGTTGAAACAGTCACTCCATCTCCACGAAATCGCTCGAACGGAACATGGTTAATGATGATATCCGCAACCATGGTGCGGTCTGATCGACGGATGCTGGCTTCATTTAAAGCACGGAAGATTTTCACCTCTCCATTTTCAAGCGTTACCTTAACATTCAAGACCGGATAAGAAACTTTGGCACCAGTATCTAGTAAAAGATTGGTCACCAATTGATCCAGCTCAAAATCACGATAATCTGTGTAAAATCCCAAATGCCCTGTATGAACACCTACAAATCGAACCTTGTCTAACTGATTCTCATACTTGTGAAAGGCAGACAAAAGCATCCCGTCACCACCAATGGAAATGACGATGTCGGGATTGGTATCGTTCAGTATAAAATGTTGTTTCTTGAGTTTTTCCCTCAGCTCATGCAAGACCTTCTGACTCTGAGGTTTTCTATTTGCTATGAGGTCAACTCGTTTACCTGTATTCTTCATCTGTATCGTCACTATTTCCTACACCATCGTTTAATTTTCTGCTCAATGGATCAAAGAGAGCCTGCGCTTCCTGGATATCGTCACGAATCTTACCCATTTCTTCATCCAGTTGATAGGCTATTTTCGCTGTGATTTCCAGTCTTTTCCTGATTTCTTCTGGAAAATCACCCTGATACTTATAATTGAGCGAGTGTTCAATCGTAGCCCAGAAATTCATGGCTAACGTCCGTATTTGAATTTCTGCCAAAATCGTCTTAGCTCCGTTGATCGTATCAACCGTGTACTCGACAACCACGTGATAAGAACGATAGCCCGAAGCCTTACGATGAGTGATATAATCTCGTTCCTGAACGATTCTCATATCTTGGCGTTTACGTAGAATCTCAACTACCTCTTTGACGTCATCAACAAACTGGACCATGACACGTAAACCAGCAATATCTTGCAAGTCATTTTCTAAAGTTGCATAAGTAATTCCTCGACGAGCCATCTTTTCTTTGATACTTTCAATCGGTTTTACACGACCCGTTACAAACTCAATCGGAGAATGCTTGTTTTGCTTACGATACTGTTTGCGAATTCCCCGAAGTTTAATCTTCAATTCACCAACAGCCTGAATGTAAGGATCTAAAAATTCTTCCCATTCTATGGTCATACTTTCTCCCTTAAAATGTTTGATTGCTCTGTCGAAAATCTTTGATTTTTTCAGTACATTCGTATACAATAAATACATTGTCCATTATACCATAAATCGCTTTCAAAGATATAGAAAAGGTTGAAAAAATGAAACATTTAGAAATAGAATTGAAAACACTTCTGAAAAAAGAGGACTATGAGCATCTAAAAAAACAGTTTTCCCATATCCAACCCGTTCTTCAGAAAAACTACTACATTGACACACCAGATTTCCAATTGCGTGAAAAGAAGGTTGCCATGCGCATTCGCACTTTTGCAGATTGGGCGGAATTGACCTTAAAAGTACCTCAAACTGTAGGAAATATGGAATACAACCAGAAACTAACTCTTCCAGAAGCTGAATCGTACCTCGAAAAACAAAAACTACCTCCAGGGCTCGTTCTAGAGAAACTCGCTAAGATTGGCATCGAAAGCCATGACTGGCTTGTTCTAGGCTGCCTTTCCACTCTACGTTATGAAATGAAAGCTGAGATTGGCTTAATGGCCTTAGATGAAAGTCGATACTTTGACCAGATGGACTATGAACTCGAGCTTGAAGTCACCGACCATGAAAAAGGGAAAGAAGATTTTCAGAGATTTTTAGATGAAAATCAGATTACTTATCAGAAAGCTCCATCAAAATTAATTCGTTTTATTAAAAGCATGAAAAAAAGCTGAAATAATCTCCTTTTTTTGGTAAAATAGAAAAGATAAAAATAAAAGAATCTGGCTTTGAAAAACAAAACTTTCTCAGAGAAGATTCGCAAAGTTTACAGAGGACGGTCTATAATGTCAGATAGAAACAACATGAAACTTTTCACCCTAAACTCTAACCATGAAATCGCTCAAAAGATTGCGGATACAGTTGGTGTACCTCTCGGGAAGTTATCCTCTCGACAATTTTCTGACGGCGAAATCCAGGTCAACATTGAAGAAAGTGTCCGTGGTTACGATGTCTACATCATCCAGTCAACCAGCTACCCTGTTAGCAACCACTTGATGGAGTTGTTGATCATGGTTGATGCTTGTGTACGTGCAAGTGCTCATAGTATCAACGTTGTCCTTCCTTACTTTGGTTATGCGCGTCAGGACCGTATCGCTTCTTCTCGCGAACCCCTCACTGCAAAACTAGTTGCCAATATGCTTGTCAAAGCTGGTGTAAGCCGTGTTCTAACACTTGACCTCCATGCTGTTCAGGTCCAAGGTTTCTTTGACATTCCTGTAGACAATCTTTATACTGTTCCTCTATTTGCTAAGCACTACTGTGATAAAGGTCTTCTTGGCTCTGATGTCGTTGTTGTTAGTCCAAAGAACTCTGGTGTTAAACGTGCACGTAGTTTGGCTGAATACCTTGATGCTCCTATCGCTATCATTGACTACGCCCAAGATGATTCTGATCGTAACGAAGGCTATATCATTGGGGATGTTGAAGGCAAAAAGGCTATCTTGATTGACGACATCCTAAATACTGGTCGTACATTCTCTGAAGCAGCCAAAATCGTTGAACGTGAAGGCGCAACTGAGATTTATGCAGTATCCAGTCACGGTTTATTTGTTGAAGGTGCAGCAGATCTTCTTGACGCTACAAACATCAAAGAAATCCTCGTGACGGACTCAGTAGCAACCAAAGAAAGAACTCCAGAAAATGTATGTTACATTACTGCTAGCGAATTAATCGGAGATGCTATCGTCCGCATCCATGAAAGAAAACCAGTCAGCCCACTCTTTGCTTACAACAAAAAGAAATAAGGTGATTCTTTGATTTATTTGGACAATGCTGCTACGACTCCTATGTCAGCAGTAGCTATTTCTGAAATGACTAAGGTCATGCAAGAAACTCATGGTAATCCTTCTAGTATTCATAGCCATGGTCGGCAGGCTGGCAAACTCTTGCGAGAAGCTCGTCAGGACTTAGCCCTCTTACTAGGAACCAAACCTCAACATATCTTTTTTACATCTGGCGGTACAGAAAGTAATAATACAGCCATTATCGGCTATTGTCTCCGTCATCAAAATCGTGGAAAACATATCATCACGACAGCTATTGAACACCATTCTGTGCTTGAGACTATCGATTATCTGGTACAACATTTTGGTTTTGAAGCGACCATCATCCAACCAGTAAATCAAGAAATCACTGCGCAGCAGATTCAAGAAGCTTTACGTGACGATACCATTCTCGTTTCCACCATGTATGCTAATAATGAAACAGGTAGTCTCTTACCTATCGCTGAGATTGGACGTATTTTAAAAGAACATCCTGCTGCTTATCATGTTGATGCTGTTCAAGCTATCGGAAAAATCCCTATCCATCCTGAAGAATTAGGAATTGATTTCCTTAGCGCTTCTGCCCACAAATTCCATGGACCAAAAGGAGTTGGCTTTCTTTATGCTTCTTCCACGGGCTTTGATTCCTACCTTCACGGTGGAGACCAAGAACAAAAGAAACGGGCTGGAACAGAAAATCTCGCTGCCATTGTAGGTATGGTCGCTGCTCTCAAAGAGGATTTAAATAACCAAGCTAAGCATTACCAAAAACTAAGCGCACTCAAATCTGCTTTTTTAGAAGAAATTGCTGATTTAGACTACTATCTCAATGAAAGTCAAGACCAACTGCCTTATGTTTTGAATATCGGTTTTCCTGGTCAGAAAAATGATTTGCTTTTACTTCGGTTAGACCTTGAGGGAATTTCAATTTCTACCGGTTCCGCTTGTACTGCTGGTATTGTGCAAACCAGTCATGTGCTTGAAGCATTTTATGGACCAGATTCACATCGATTGAAAGAATCTGTCCGTATCAGTCTCTCTCCTCTTAACACTGAGGAGGAACTGAAACAACTCGCACAAACCTTAAAAAATATTATTGGAGATTAATCTAATGGCATTCGAAAAAACCATTAAACTACAAAACTGCCGCTACGACTATACACTTAGCCCAACTGTCAAAAAGTTCACACTGAAAGACAATACTTTCTTTGAAACAAAAGTTGGAAACTTCGAACTGACTCGTCTACTTGAAAAAGTACCCAACAGTGGTGAAGGTTTCAACCTAAAAATCATCATCAATAAAGACCTTACAGGTGCTAAACTCAACATCACTGACAAATCTGGCCTTCGTTTGGTGAATATCTTTAAATCAGAAGATCACCATATTCACCAAGAAAAATTCTACTTCCTCATGGACAGTTTAGTAGAACGCGGTATCTTCACTAAAGAAGAAAGATAATTGACTATGTATCGACTTACCTATCAAGATAACTATCACGTAGAACGTACACTTGAATATAAGGATTACGAAGAGCTTATGTTATCTCTATCAGGCTGTGTGACCCTACCTGATACTCACCTTATCATTCAGCTCCTTAACGCTGAATGATAAGGTGATTTATCAAGGATTGGTTGGCGATCTCTACCGTTTTCTATCACAAGCTCATTTTTCAGATAAAAACTAAGAAATTTCTTAGTTTTTTCTTGTTTTTGTTGATTTTTTCACAATGTTTCTATAAAATAGAAGAATAGAAAGGTTGTGATTTTGTGAAAGATAAACAGTCTGCTATTCCAAAAGCAACAGCAAAAAGACTCTCTCTTTACTATCGAATTTTCAAGAGATTTCATGCAGAAAAAATCGAACGTGCCAACTCCAAGCAAATTGCAGAGGCTATCGGTATCGACTCTGCGACCGTTCGTCGGGATTTTTCCTATTTTGGTGAACTAGGTCGTCGTGGTTTTGGTTACGATGTCAAAAAATTGATGAATTTTTTTGCTGATCTCCTAAATGATAACTCCATTACAAATGTTATGTTAGTTGGAATCGGAAATATGGGCCATGCCCTTCTCCACTACCGCTTCCACGAGCGTAACAAGATGAAAATTATCATGGCCTTTGACCTAGATGACCATCCAGAAGTTGGGAGCCAGACACCTGATGGAATTCCAATCTATGGTATCTCACAGATTAAAGAAAAAATCAAAGAAGCAGATGTCAAAACTGCTATCCTAACAGTTCCAAGTGTTAAATCACAAGAAGTTGCCAATCTTTTGGTTGATGCAGGTGTAAAAGGGATTCTCAGTTTTTCCCCTGTTCACCTTCACCTCCCAAAAGATGTGGTCGTTCAGTATGTCGATTTGACAAGCGAACTCCAAACCCTCCTCTATTTTATGCGTAAAGAGGATTAGAAAGCGAAAGCATTTATGAAAAAACCAGTTATTGGGATTACAGGAAATGAAAAAGCTCATCCAGATGATGACATCATGATGAGCTATGCAGCAAAGGGCTTCGTTGAAGGAGTCAAGGACGCTGGCGGAATTCCAATCATCCTACCGATTGGTGATCAAGAAATGGCTGCCTATTACATCAGTATCATTGATAAGCTCATCCTAACGGGTGGGCAAAATGTTGATCCAAAATACTATGGTGAATCAAAGGCTATTGATAGTGATGACTACCACCTTCAAAGAGATATTTTTGAACTAGCACTTATCAAAGAAGCGATTAAGCAAAAGAAACCAATTTTCTCTGTTTGTCGGGGTACTCAACTTTTCAATGTCGCCATGGGAGGCACGCTACACCAAGATATCGAGGATCATTGGCAGGACTGTTCAGCCGAATACACGACTCAACGCCTCGTAACGGAACCTGATACCATTCTCCGAGAAATCTATGGAGAAATCTCTCATATCAACTCCTTCCACCACCAGAGTATTAAAGATCTAGCTTCAAATCTTAAGGTTGTAGCACATGATCCTAAAGATGGAATCATTGAGGCTGTGACAACTACGGACGGCTTTCCTTATCTTGGTGTTCAATGGCATCCTGAATTTCTCTTTGAAAATCGCCCCAAAGATAAAACGCTATTTGACTATGTTGTTAACGAACTCTAAATCAGATCCGTCTTTTCACGGTAACTAAAGTAATCAGAGTGAGAGACAATCAGATGGTCCAAGAAAACAATTCCCATCAGTTCGCAAGCTTCCTTGACTAGCTTAGTGACATGATCATCATTTCGACTAGGAGATACAGAACCAGATGGATGATTGTGAACGAGAATCACAGAGGTTGCCATATGCTTCAATGCATAGTGAAGGATTTCTCTCGGTTCAGCAATACTACGTGTCGCAGAGCCGATGAAAATGGTCTGCTGATGAATGATTTGATTTTGAGTATTGAGATAGAGCGCCACTAGGTGCTCTTGTTTTTTGTCGCCAAGCTCCTGTTGCATTTTCTTGGCTAGCTTTTGACTGCTGAGAATGCTTTCCATCTCAAGGGTTTCATGTTTATGAATACGATGCCCCAGTTCAATCACTGCTTGTAGTTCAATGGCTTTAATCCGTCCAATACCAGACAGACTCTGCAATTCCTGCAGGGTCATTTTCTTTAAATCAGTTAGACTGTTAAGACTATCCAAGACTTTCTGAGCAATTTCAAATACATTAGCCTGACGTGTTCCGGTTCTAAGCAGAATAGCTAGTAATTCTTGATTACTCAGAGCCTCTACTCCTTCTTTAACTAGTCTTTCTCTAGGCAAAAGTGAATCTTCTTGGAATGAAATACTGTACATAAAAATCCTCCTCACTTTATTATTCGTGAGAAGGATGGAAAATTAGATTTTTTTCTCAATTGGGGCAACACTGGCTAAGAGTTTTTTCAGCCCCACTTCTGGGAAATTGATTTTCAATTCCTGAGTATCGCCACTACCCGAAACTTCTAGGACCGTTCCCTCTCCCCATTTCTTGTGAAGAGCAATGTCCCCAATGGACCAACTTGTATCAGTCGAATCTTTTTTATTTCCGGCTGCAAATTGTCCAAATGGGAGACCACTTGACTGGATAGAGCTTGGTGCGGCATTGCGTTTCCGTTCTTGAAGGGCTTGAGCTAAGCTCATACCTTGACCGAAAGCAATCCCACCACTGCTATAAGATGCCTTAAAGCTAGTATTCGCTGGACGAGCCAAGCCTTGATAGTCAAGTAAGTCCGAACTGATTTCATTGATAAAACGAGTTGGACGATTATAATTGGTACGACCAAAAAGCAGACGAGAATTTGCATTGGTCAGATAGAGGATCTTCTCAGCGCGCGTGATACCGACATAGGCCAAACGGCGTTCTTCTTCTAGCTCATCTGGATCTTCAGCCGCACGGCTAAGCGGAAATACATTTTCCTCCATCCCAATGATAAAGACAACTGGGAACTCTAGTCCTTTCGCTGCATGGAGGGTCATCAAGGTTACTTCAGATGTCTCCTGACTGCCTGAATCCGTATCCGCAATCAAGGCTAAGTCATTCAAGAAACGACTGAGTTTATCTAAACCTGTTTCCTCTTCCTGACTATCAGGATTGTCATCAAAGTTCTTGGTAACAGATAGGAACTCTTCAATATTTTCAACCCGCGCCTTGCTTTCCAAGGTCGCTTGGGCATTAAGAATTTCCACATAACCTGTTTTTTCAAGAACCGCTTCAACTAACTCTGTAATGCTTAATTGATCCAGTTGCTCTCGCAAATCCAAAATCATATTGGCAAAATCCCATATAGACTGGGCTGCTTTTCCTTTGATGCCAGACAGCATGATATTGGCTGAAGCATCCAGCATGGACATCTCTTGTAGGTTAGCAAAGTCGCGAATTTTCTCAACAGTACCTGGCCCGATTCCGCGCTTAGGCTCGTTGATAATGCGCTCAAAACTGATATTGTCACTTAAATTAGAAATAAGATTCAGATAAGCAATAATATCACGGATTTCCTTACGGCTGTAGAACTTAGTCCCACCAACCATGGTATAAGGAATATTGGACTTGAGCAGGGCTTCCTCAATGGTACGGGATTGCGCATTAGTCCGATAAAGAACTGCAAAATCCTTGTGGAGGAAGTTTTGACTACGACCAAGTTCATCGATGGTTTTTGCTACAAAAACAGCCTCATCCTGTTCGTCATTTGCGCGATAGTAAATAATCTGCTCTCCATCCGCATTCTGAGTCCAGAGATTCTTAGGACGACGATTTTTATTGTTTTTGATGACGTCATTGGCGGCTTGGAGAATGGTTTTTGTTGAACGATAATTTTCTTCTAACAAAACAACCTTGGCGTTAGGGTAGTCTTTCTCAAAATCCAAGATATTCTGCATATCAGCCCCACGCCAACCGTAGATAGATTGGTCTGCATCACCGACCACGCAGATATTTTTAAAGCGTGAAGCCAAAAGTTTGACCAGTTGGTACTGTGCATGGTTGGTATCTTGGTACTCATCAACGTGAATGTACTGGAACTTCTGCTGATAGTAGGTCAGAACATCAGGATTCTGATCAAAGAGACGCAGGGTCAGCATAATCAAATCATCAAAGTCAACCGACTCAGATTGACGAAGCTCTTTTTGATAGGCTGTGTAACACTGAGCCACGATTTGCGTATACATATCACCAGCTTGAGCAGCATATGCGGCATCATCAATCAGGTCATTCTTAGCATTGGAAATGGTTCCCAAAATGGTCCGTTCATTCCACTTTTTAGGATCCAAGTTTAACTGCTTGAGGATTCGTTTCATGAGGGTTCGCTGTTCACCAGGATCTACAATGGTGAAATTACGATTGTAGCCAATATGATCCGCATCGCGACGTAGGATACGAACACACATGGAGTGAAAGGTCGCAATCAGACAGTCCTGAGTAGCTGGATTGAGCCCATAGGCACGCTCCTTCATCTCACGAGCAGCCTTATTGGTAAAGGTAATGGCCAAGATATTCCAAGGATTGACCATCTTTTCATCAATCAAGTAAGCGATTCTGTGAGTTAAAACACGAGTCTTTCCAGAACCAGCCCCCGCCATGATTAACAAGGGCCCTTCTGTCGTTTGCACCGCCTCGGCTTGACGGTCATTCATTCCATTCAATAATGCGTTCATTTTCTCTTCCTTACTCTTGAAGTCAATGTTTCTATTATATCAGAAATCAGGGAAAATATCTTTACATAGACCGGTTGCGTCTAGAAAGTAACTCTATTATCAGCTGAAGACAACTCCTCATATCTAGACAAGAAAATGAGTTTGGATAGCTTTTCCAAACTCATTTAAATCAATTGCAATTTACTAGAACAATCCTAGAACGGTTCCGTCACTTTCAACATCCATGTTGAGAGCTGCTGGTCGTTTTGGAAGTCCTGGCATGGTCATGACATCACCAGTAAGAGCAACGATGAAGCCAGCACCCAATTTTGGTACCAATTCACGAATGGTAATTTCAAAGTTTTCTGGTGCTCCAAGTGCATTTGGATTATCAGAGAAACTATATTGAGTTTTAGCCATACAGATTGGCAATTTGTCCCAACCATTTTGAGCGATTTGGGCAATTTGCGTTTGAGCTTTCTTCTCAAAGTTCACTTTGCTACCACGGTAGATTTCAGTGACAATCTTTTCAATCTTTTCTTGGACAGAAAGGTCGTTGTCATAAAGACGAGTGTAGTTTGCTGGATTTTCTGAGATTGTCTTGACAAGCGTTTCGGCAAGTGCTACACCACCTTCTGCCCCATCAGCCCAGACACTTGCTAGTTCAACTGGCACATCAATAGAAGCACAAAGTTCTTTCAAAGCTGCAATTTCAGCTTCTGTATCAGTAACAAATTCGTTAATCGCAACAACTGCTGGAATACCAAACTTACGGATGTTCTCAACGTGGCGTTTCAAGTTAGCAAAACCTGCACGAACTGCTTCCACATTTTCCTCTGTCAAAGCGTCCTTAGCTACACCACCATTCATCTTAAGGGCACGAAGGGTTGCAACGATGACAACAGCATCTGGAGAAGTTGGCAAGTTTGGTGTCTTGATATCAAGGAATTTCTCAGCACCAAGGTCCGCACCAAAACCAGCTTCAGTAACTGTGTAGTCCGCTAAGTGAAGGGCTGTAGTCGTTGCCAAAACAGAGTTACATCCATGAGCGATATTGGCAAATGGACCACCATGTACAAAGGCAGGTGTACCGTAAATTGTCTGAACCAAGTTCGGTTTGATAGCATCTTTCAAAATCAATGCTAAAGCTCCTTCAACCTGCAAATCACCAACAGTAACTGGCGAACGATCGTAACGATAGCCGATAACGATATTCGCCAGACGGTGTTTCAAATCTTCAATATCGGTCGCCAAGCAAAGAATGGCCATGATTTCTGAAGCTACGGTAATGTCAAAGCCATCCTCACGAGGAATACCATTTAGAGGACCACCAAGGCCAACAGTCACATGACGAAGGGCACGGTCGTTCAAGTCCACCACACGTTTCCAAAGGATTCGACGTTGGTCGATTCCCAGCTCATTTCCTTGGTGTAAGTGGTTGTCAATCAAGGCAGAAAGAGCGTTGTTAGCAGTTGTAATGGCATGCATATCCCCGGTAAAGTGAAGGTTGATGTCCTCCATTGGCAACACTTGGGCATAACCACCACCGGCTGCACCACCCTTAATCCCCATTACTGGGCCAAGAGACGGTTCGCGAATAGCAATCATGGTTTTCTTACCAATCTTGTTCAAGGCGTCTGCCAGACCAATGGTAATGGTTGACTTTCCTTCACCTGCAGGTGTTGGGTTGATGGCAGTAACCAAGATCAATTTACCAACTGGATTGCTCTCAACTGCACGAATTTTATCAAAGCTGAGCTTAGCCTTGTACTTCCCGTACAATTCCAAATCGTCGTAAGAAATACCCAATTTCTCAACAACATCAACGATTGGTTTCAACTCAATACTCTGTGCGATTTCAATATCTGTTTTCATTCAAAACTCCTCTAACCTCTAATATGATAATTCATTATAACACAAAACAAGATTTTTAACATCCATAAACTCTCTAAACGTTCGTAAATATCCTGAATTTCAAGATTTTTAGAGCGCTTTGAAAAATTTTATATGGCTTTATAGTTATAAACTATAGTGTAGCTTTGTTTTAGCAAAATTTTATCGCTTTCATTTTACTTACTGTTTATTTTTGTGTACAATAGTGCTATGAAAATTTTAGTCACGTCAGGCGGTACCAGTGAAGCTATTGATAGTGTCCGCTCTATCACTAATCACTCGACTGGTCGCTTGGGGAAAATCATCACCGAAACCCTACTTGCTGCGGGGCATGAAGTTTGTTTGATAACGACAAAACGAGCTCTTAAGCCAGAACCTCATCCCAACCTAAGCATTCGAGAAATTAATAATACCAACGACCTTCTAGTTGTGATGCAAGAACTTGTTAAGGAATATCAGGTCTTATTCCACTCAATGGCCGTATCTGATTACACTCCTGTTTATATGACAGGGCTTGAGGAGGTTCAGGCCAGCTCCAATCTAGAAGAATTTTTAAGCAAGCAGAATCATCAGACTAAGATTTCTTCAACTGATGAGGTTCAGGTCTTATTCCTGAAAAAAACACCCAAAATCATCTCTTTGGTCAAAGAATGGAACCCTGCCATTCATCTGATTGGTTTCAAACTATTGGTTGATGTCTCTGAGGATTATCTCATTGAGATTGCTAGAAAAAGTCTTATCAAGAACCAAGCAGACTTAATCATCGCAAATGACCTGACTCAAATTTCAGCAAACCAGCATCAAGCAATCTTTGTTGAGAAAGAGGAACTCCAAACCGTTCAAACCAAAGAGGAAATAGCAAACCTCCTCCTTGAAAAAATTCAAGCATACGATTTTTAGAAAGGAAAGCCATGGCAAATATTCTCATCGCAGTGACAGGTTCCATTGCCTCCTATAAATCAGCTGATCTAGTCAGTTCCTTGAAGAAACAGGGCCATCAGGTCACTGTCTTAATGACTGAGGCAGCGAGAGAGTTTATCCAACCGCTGACACTACAGGTCCTCTCTCAAAATCCTGTCCACCTTGATGTCATGCAGGAACCCGCTCCTGATCAAGTCAATCATATCGAACTAGGCAAAAGGACTGACCTTTTTATTGTAGCCCCAGCTACTGCTAATACCATAGCAAAGTTAGCCCATGGATTTGCGGACAACATGGTGACAAGTACAGCACTTGCCCTGCCAGACCACGTCAAAAAGTTAGTCGCGCCAGCCATGAATACAAAGATGTATGACCATCCGGCAACCCAGGCTAATCTAAAAACATTAGAGACCTATGGTTATCAGATCATCTCTCCAAAAGAATCTCTACTAGCCTGTGGCGATCACGGCAAAGGCGCCCTAGCTGACCTGAATACTATATTAGAAAGAATAAAGGAAACCCTCGATGAACAAACGCTCTAACATTGCCCCAATTGCTATCTTTTTTGCAGTTATGCTCGTTATCCACTTTTTGAGCTCTCTCCTATTTAATCTTTTCCCATTTCCAATTAAACCAACTATCGTTCATATTCCAGTAATCATTGCTAGTATCATTTACGGCCCACGAGTTGGTGTTACACTTGGTTTCTTGATGGGACTGCTAAGCTTAACGGTAAACACGATTACCATCCTTCCAACCAGCTACCTCTTCTCACCATTCGTACCGAACGGAAACATTTACTCTGCGATTATCGCTATTGTCCCTCGCATTTTGATCGGTCTGACACCTTACTTGGTCTATAAACTGATGAAAAATAAAACTGGGCTAATCCTAGCTGGTGCCCTTGGTTCCCTTACCAACACCGTCTTTGTCCTTGGGGGGATCTTCTTCCTTTTTGGAAATGTCTTCGACGGCAATATCCAAAAACTCCTAGCAACCGTCATTTCTACAAACTCAATTGCCGAGCTTGTCATTTCTGCCGTTCTAACAGTAGCAATTGTCCCACGTTTACAAACCTTGAAGAAATAAAAAATCAACTCCACTTTCATCCTGAAGGTGGAGTTTAGCATTTAAAACATAAGAAACATCAATAGAATATGAAAGCCAAAGCGCAGGAGCTGATACGAAAGAGGGGTAGGTTGCTGGCTTTTCTGGCTATCCAAGTATAGGGTTAGTGATAGAAAAACCAAACCAAATGCAATCACCAATCTGACGAAATAAGCAATTTCGAGTATTGCTGCCATCAAAAGAAAACCTAATAAAGGAAGGCTAAAGAGTGAAACAGCCAGACTGCTTGCTAATAGAGAGAGTAGAGACAGGACCAATAAACTATAAACTAGGAAACGAGTCCAACCTGAGACTACTTTCCCTTCACTTTTCTGTTTTGACATCATCACGATTACCACGATTAGGTAAACAAAAAGTATCATCACAATTTCTCCTCAGTTCCTATTATTCTTTACCACATTTTAACCAAATTTTCCTGAAAAATCAATAATGCTTCTTGACTTGATTGGTGATTTATTGTACTATACTTGTGTATATACAGACAAATGGAGGTTCTTATGAATATACGGAAAAAAACGCAGTTTATGACTATGACTGCCCTACTCACTGCAATCGCGATTTTGATTCCAATCATTATGCCTTTTAAAATCGTTATTCCACCGGCTTCTTACACCTTGGGAAGTCATATCCCCATCTTTATCGCCATGTTTCTTTCGCCTTTGATGGCTGCTTTTGTTATTATTGCTTCTAGTCTTGGTTTTCTGATGGCAGGCTATCCGCCTGTTATTGTACTCCGTGCCTTCTCTCACATTGTTTTTGGTACTTTGGGGGCTTTGTACTTAAAAAAATTCCCTGAAACCTTGGATAAACCAAAGGCATCTTGGATTTTTAACTTTGTTTTGGGTGTTGTTCATGCTATCGCTGAAGTAATAGCTTGTATCATCTTCTATGCTACTTCAGGGACAAATGTTGAAAATATGTTTTATGTTCTCTTTGTCCTAGTTGGTTTTGGCACAATCGTCCATAGTATGGTAGACTATACATTAGCACTAGCTGTCTATAAAGTGCTTCGAAAACGTCGCTAAAAGGAAAAACTATGACAAATGATCGCAAACAAGCTCTTCTCAAACTCTTAAAAGAGGCGCCAAAAGCTCTCAATGGTCAAACCTTGGCTGAACACTTCCATGTTACGCGCCAGGTCATTGTACAGGACATCGCTATTCTCCGAGCAGATGGAGCTCCTATCCTATCCACCAATCGTGGTTATATCTACAAAGAAAATGATGCCAGCCCCTACGTGCACAAACTCTTTAAAGTGAAACATGAACTGGAAGAAATCGGTCAGGAACTACTAGCTATTGTAGACAATGGCGGACGCGTTCAAAATATCTTAATCGATCATCCCGTTTATGGAGAAATTGAAACCCTACTCAAACTCACTTGTCGCCGAGATGTCCAGCATTTTCTTGAACAAGTCGAGAATTCAGACTTTAGACCCCTTTCTGAATTGACAGACGGCATCCATTACCACCTTGTTGAAGCCGAGACACAACAAGACCTCCACTATATCGAGGAGGCCTTGGATCAGTTAGGTTATTTAGTAAAAGACTAGGAAATTTCTTTCTCCCAGCCGTCCTCTGTACGGTGGCGATAGAAGAACTCAGACTTGTCAGGTGCTTCCATCATTTCCATCAGAGGCAACATATCATAGGCCAGATCCAAGTTTGGAATCTGGTTTTTTTGCACCCAAGATACTTCTTCAAATCTAAAAATTTGAGGTTTATATATGGAGAATTAGCTGTAACATGCTCTAAACACTATCCGTTTAATTTTACATTGAAAATTTTCTCCAAATTTTTTACAATATCGTTCCCTTAATTTTCTTTTCGAGCAATAAACATACCATATTCTTTAGGAATGATTAACATACCCTTATGAAAATTCATTTCTAATCTTTTACGAATGACTTTTTCTTCTAGCGAACCTATTTCTGAAATTCCTTTAAAGGATTGGATGTATTTAACTAGGTCATCTATACTAGTTACCTGTAACTCATCATCATAGAGTAATGTTTCGACAGAGTCAAAATACATACTCAGTTGGCTTTTGCCATTTTGTAAAGTAAACGTTTTATTTTCCAAATCTTGATTGATCTCATCTTTAAATAAACTTGCTAAATAATCTACAACTCTATTTTCACCAAATGTGGCACAGTAAAAAATGCCTCCTGTTTTTAAGATTCTATTTACCTCGGAGAGAGCTTTAGGAATATCATTTACATGATGTAGAAGCATATTAGCAATAACAATATCAAACGTTTCATTCTCAAAAGAAATCTTTTGAATATCCATTATTTCATAGTTGACATTGTCTCTATTTCCAATCACTGACTTCGTTGTTTTCACCATATCTTTAGAAAAATCTGTAACAACCAACTGCTTCATTCTATCAATAGAATCACTATTACTTTTCCATAGTTCTCCTGTTCCACACCCTAATTCTAGGACCTTTACCTCATCAGTGATTTGGTAGTTGGAAAATATCCAATTGTTAAACCCTAATTTATTTTTTGAATATTTCTTGTGTAGTTTTACTCTAATGTCAAGATTATCTTGTTTTGCATATTGTTCAATTACCTTATCAGCCATTTTCTTTTACTTCCTTTCATATCTTAAGATTATACCATAAAATAAAACATCTCCGATTTCAAAATTGAAGGTGGAGATTGTTAAAGATAAAGATAGAAAAGAAGAATAGGAAATTTTGAAGTATTCATTTGACATACACCGACATACTTATCCTATATTTAAGTACCAATCATTAAAGGTTAACACCGTTCCAGCAATCATACAACTAGAAAATTTCTTTCTCCCAGCCGTCCTCTGTACGGTGGCGATAGAAGAACTCAGACTTGTCAGGTGCTTCCATCATTTCCATCAAAGGCAACATATCATAGGCCAGATCCAAATTTGGAATCTGGTCTTTTTGCACCCAAGATACTTCTCCTTCTTCTGAAGATTGGAGATTCCCAGTAAACTCTGTCGCCTTATAGCAAACGACGATGTAGCGCCCACCTGTATCTAAGGGCCAATTTTTAATACCGACCAGTTGGGGATTTTGAATGGTCAAACCAGTTTCTTCATAAATCTCACGAATGACAGACTCGGCAAAGGCCTCGCCATTCTCAACATGTCCTCCTGGAAAGGCATAGCCAGACCAGCGATTGTTTTCAGGAGAGCGATATTGCATCACCACGCGCTGGGTTTCGAGGTCTTCAATCAGACAGATATTGGTTAAAATAGTTGCTTGGGCACGGGACATAGATTTGCTCGCTTTCTAAGTTATTAAAATGTATCTTCGTTGTATTTTACTTTATAAGGAACAGGAGTATACATATCTATATAGCCGAAAAACTGTGGTGCAATATTAGATATAGATTCTTTAAAATATCAATTTTAAAAATCAAATAGGTACAATATTTTTTTCTAATGTTTTTAATTCATCTATCCATCTATTATATCGGGCGGAAACATTTTCTATATAATCATAGAAAATACCATCTTCTTCATAAATCGGGCTTTTGGGTCCCCTCAGATTCTCTTCTTCTCCTTTATCATCAATTAGAGCGTTCTCTAAGATACTCAACAATTTAGGGATATAACTTTGATTATCTGCGCACAAGAACTTTATGAGTAAATCTAATATCTGAATACCTCCAATTAATTCTTTGGGGTCTAACTCCATAACAAAGAAATATGCATGCTCTTTGTATATTTTTAAGTCATTTATAGAAATGGAAAAAGTCCGTTTTGAATAATCCTTGTTTGGATTTTTTTGCATGTTGTACAAGATTGATTCAAATATTTCTTGCCGAAGATTCCTCCTCTTTTCCATTGAACTTGAAAACTCCGAAACATAGTTTAAAGAAATTTTATTTCGTATATCTGATATTGGTAAACTCAATTTGGGATATTCATATTTAATGAAATTTTCTAAAAGATAAAATGGTATTCTATTTTTATTAAATTCATATTCTGGTTGTTTAAGTTTAATATAATTAACTAATAGACCACTCAAAAAAGTTTCTTCATTCTCAAGTAAACTATTTAGATTATCGTTACAAATGGAATCAATCAAAGTAAGAAAAATTTTATCATCAAAAAAAGTAGTATCAAGACTTTGAAGATATTCAACTAATCTTTGAAATTGATTACTAGTCAGAAAATTCCTTTTCCCATTATTATATTTCTTTATGACATCTTTTATTAAAACTTTTTTCCACATTCTATAGAGTTTACGTTGGTTTTTTATTGTATCTAGCAGTTTAAAATTTTGTTCATCACTCTTAGACAGGTAATAATTAGTAATAATTTGAGCTAATAGTTTGTTCCCTACTAGAATTTGTGGCTCTTTTTGAAATAAAATTTTGATATCAGTCTGATTTATATCATAAACAAATTCGTTATCTATGCATCCATTCCAATAAATTTTTGCTACTAGAATTTGTTTATCAAATTCTAAACTTTTTTCTTGAGAATCGAAGTTTTGTATTTCTGAAACTGTTAAATCATCATCTTCAGTAAGTAACTCAATAATCTGATTGTTCAAATATTTTTTAACCTTTTTGTTTTGATCATTCATGGCTAACAGTTTAGCAATTTCATAATTAATGGAATTTCCAGTTTTTAAATCAAATTTTAAATCACTAAAATATGAACTTAACATTATTGATTTAATTGTTTTACTATCTCGTATTTGACTCAAATATATTAAATCATTAATTATAGGACGATAGTTATTATTTAGATATTCATTATTCTTTTCATTATCAATTCGTTTAGACCAAAGAATATAAAATATTTCGGAAAGTTGCTCTGATTGTTTATTATTTGATAAATATGATTTAGCAATAGACTTGATACTTTCTTTACTGAATCCAACATCATATTTTATTGGGTAAAATTTTGGAACAATCACTTCATCAAATAATTTTTTAATTCCATCATTCGAGGTAATGACAATCACTTTCATTCCAATTTCTTGTTCAATATAGTCAATAACACCTAATGCCTCATTATAAATTGAATAGTCTTTTATATTAATATCATCATCTTTAATCCCCCCAACTCTCTCAAAGTCGTCTAACACTAATATTCTATCTTGAAATCGTTTCAAAATCTGCAACCCATCCTGAGAAATTATCCAACCAAATAAGCTACCAATTACTGGAATATTTATTAGATTGGAGAGAATAGAATCTTGAACCACTTGTGTATTTATTTCTTTAATAATATCTGAACGATTGTTAAGACCAAAAAGAGAAACATAAAAGTACTTCTTTTTTAATGCAGGTAATGATTCTTTTATTAATTTAGTTTTGCCCGACCCCCACGGTCCAATAATCCATAAATTTTTTGCACGAGTTTTATTAATCTTATATACAAGTTCTTGTGGAACTTCTTTCTTGTTTTTTGTACAAAAACTATATATAAACAAATATAATTTAAGAATCATTACAAAAATTGTAGTACATAACCATAATACGAATATAAAATTTAATAAAAAAACAGCTATAATTTTATACTCAAAATGCCACAAAGGAAATAGTACATTCAAATATGATATTACATTCTTAACAATTTTTCTAGTTGCATCAATCAAACTTAAAAAGATTATACCCGATAAAACCAACCACCATCTCATTGTCATAATATACTTTTCATTGCACCATAAAAATAAATTATTTAGTCTTGTTCCCACACCTCTACCTCACAAATTATAACAACATATACTATAATTCCTGAATAAATTTCTTATAAACTTTATTCAACCTTAAAAAATTTAATTTAATTCCTAATCCAACGCCTTCACTTCCAACATCATATCACGAATCTGAGCTGCGAGTTCAAAGTCAAGCACTTCGACGGCTTCTTGCATTTGTTTTTCGAGTTTTTTAACGAGTTCCTTGCGCTCTTGTTTGTTGAGGCTATTGATATCGACTTCCTTGTCCTCTTCCTTAGCAACTGCCTTGGTCACAGCAATCAGGTCACGGATTTCTTTCTTGATTGTCTGAGGCACAATACCGTGTTCTTCATTATAGGCCATCTGGATTTTCCGACGACGGGCTGTTTCATCGATAGCTTTTTGCATAGACTGGGTCATCGTGTCTGCATACATGATGACATGCCCTTCACTATTGCGGGCGGCACGTCCAATGGTCTGGATGAGGCCACGTTCGTTACGTAGGAATCCTTCCTTGTCGGCATCGAGAATGGCTACTAAACTTACTTCAGGAACGTCAATCCCTTCACGGAGCAGGTTGATTCCGACCAAGACATCAAAAACACCCAAGCGTAGGTCACGGATAATCTCCGTCCGTTCCAAGGTTTTGATATCCGAGTGCATATACTTGACCTTGATGCCCATTTCTTTGAAGTAGTCGGTTAAGTCTTCAGCCATTTTCTTTGTCAAAGTGGTGATAAAGGTTCGTTCATTCTTTTCAACACGGGCATTGATTTCACCTAGGAGGTCATCAATCTGTCCCATAGTCGGACGGACTTCCACCTCTGGGTCTAGAAGTCCTGTCGGACGAATGATTTGCTCAATTACTGTCTCGGTCTGTTCATTTTCATAGTCACCAGGTGTCGCTGAAACGTAAACAATCTGATGAACATGACTCTCAAACTCCTCACGGCGTAAAGGACGATTGTCCAGGGCTGACGGTAAACGAAAACCATAATTAACCAGCATTTCCTTACGTGAACGGTCTCCATTGTACATGCCCTTAATCTGCCCCATAGTCATGTGACTTTCATCAATCATGATTAAGAAATCATCTGGGAAGAAATCAAGAAGCGTATAAGGAGGCTCTCCTTCGCTACGACCATCCATGTGACGAGAATAGTTTTCAACACCGTTGGTATAACCCATCTCACGCAGCATTTCGATATCGTACTCTGTCCGCTGTTTCAAACGCTGAGCTTCTAGCAGTTTGCCTTCCTTTTCAAAGACAGCCAACTGCTCCTCCAACTCTGCCTGAATCTTAGCAATCGCAACCTCCATGTGGTCGTCATTGGTCACAAAGTGAGTGGCAGGGAAAATCGCCAAATGATCCACTTCTCCCAATACCTGACCTGTCAAAGCCTCAACTTCACGGATACGATCAATCTCATCCCCGAAAAACTCTACTCGAAAAGCGTGTTCATCACGGGAAGCTGGGAAAATCTCCACCACATCCCCGCGAACGCGAAATCTTCCCCGTTGGAAATCAATATCATTACGTTCAAACTGGATATCCACCAAATCATTCAAGAGTTTATCACGAGAAATCTCAAGACCTGGACGGAGACTAACGACACTATCAGCGTATTCCTTGGGCGAACCCAAACCATAGATACAAGAGACAGAAGCTACGACGATGACATCATTGCGCTCCAGAAGTGCTGAAGTCGCTGAGTGTCGAAGCTTGTCAATCTCATCATTGACAGAGCTATCCTTTTCAATATAAGTATCACTCGAAGGGACATAGGCCTCAGGTTGGTAATAATCATAGTAAGACACAAAGTACTCAACAGCATTTTCAGGGAAAAATTCCTTGAACTCCCCATAGAGTTGACCAGCTAGGGTTTTGTTATGGGCAATGACCAAAGTTGGTTTATTGACTTTGGAAATGACCTGACTCATGGTGTAGGTCTTCCCTGTACCCGTCGCCCCCATCAAAATCTGAGCCTTTTCTCCACCCTCGATATTGTCAACCAACTGCTCAATCGCTTGGGGTTGATCTCCGGAAGGTTCATATTTTGATACTAGTTTAAATTTATTATCTGTAATTCTATTAATCATGATTGCCTCATCTGCATTTTTCTATCCTTCTATTTTACCATAAATTTACTTTTCAGACTCTTCTCTAAGTTGATAAGAGTGAGTATTTCATGTTACATTTCCTTACATAAAATCCATAAAATTTGCCTTTTCATTCATTTTCTGATATAATGGGAAAATATTCGGAAAAGGAGACTAAAAATGAAGAAAAAAATACTAGCATGTTTGCTCATTTTATTTCCCATTTTCTCACTAGGTATGGCAAAAGCTGATACTGTTAAGATTGTGTCTGATACAGCTTACGCACCTTTTGAGTTTAAAGATTCAGATCAAACCTATAAAGGGATTGATGTTGATATTATCAATAAAGTCGCAGAAATCAAAGGATGGAACATCCAAATGTCTTATCCTGGCTTTGACGCAGCTGTAAATGCAGTGCAGTCAGGTCAAGCAGATGCTATTATGGCAGGCATGACAAAAACAAAAGAACGCGAAAATGTCTTTACCATGTCTGATACCTATTATGATACAAAAGTTGTCATTGCTACCACAAAGGCAAATAAAATCACCAAATATGAGGAACTTAGCGGCAAAACAGTTGGAGTTAAGAACGGAACTGCCGCTCAACGTTTCCTCGAAAGTATCAAAGATAAATACGGTTTCTCTATTAAAACCTTTGATACAGGTGATTTGATGAATAACAGTCTAAGTGCTGGTGCTGTAAATGCCATCATGGATGATAAACCTGTTATTGAGTATGCGATTAACCAAGGACAAGATCTCAGCATCAATATGGATGGTGAGGCTGTTGGAAGCTTTGCCTTTGGTGTCAAGAAAGGAAGCAAGTATGAACACTTGGTTACCGAGTTTAACGAAGCCCTAGCCCAAATGAAGAAGGATGGCAGCTTGGAGCAAATCATCCAAAAATGGACAGCTTCTACAACTACGGCAAGCCCAACGACAACTACTGCTGCTGGACAAAAAGCTACTCCAGTGAAAAGCAAGTACATTATTGCCAGTGACTCATCTTTTGCCCCATTCGTCTTTCAAAATTCAAGCAATCAATACACTGGTATTGATATGGACCTCATCAAGGCCATTGCCAAAGACCAAGGTTTTGAAATTGAGATTACCAACCCAGGATTTGACGCAGCCATTAGTGCTGTTCAAGCAGGACAAGCAGATGGTATCATTGCTGGTATGTCTGTAACAGATGCCCGTAAGGAAACCTTCGACTTCTCAGAATCATACTACACAGCAAATACGATTCTTGGTGTAAAAGAATCAAGCACAATTGCTTCTTATGAAGACCTCAAGGATAAAACTGTCGGTGTTAAAAACGGAACTGCTTCTCAAACGTTCCTTACTGAAAATCAAAACAAATACGGCTATAAGATTAAAACCTTTGCAGATGGTGCATCCATGTATGATAGCCTCAATACTGGATCTATTGATGCTGTGATGGATGATGAGCCTGTTCTCAAATATTCTATCAGTCAAGGGCAAAAATTGAAAACACCAATCGCTGGAACTCCAATCGGTGAAACTGCCTTTGCGGTTAAAAAAGGAACAAACCCAGAATTGATCCAGATGTTCAATAACGGACTTGCGAACCTCAAAGCTAACGGTGAATTCCAAAAGATTCTTGACAAGTATCTAGCTAGCGAAACTTCAACTAACTCTACAAGTACGGTTGACGAAACAACTATCTGGGGCTTGCTTCAAAACAACTACAAACAACTTCTTAGTGGACTTGGAATCACTCTTGCCTTAGCGCTTATTTCATTTGCAATTGCCATTGTCATCGGTATTATCTTCGGTATGTTTAGCGTTAGCCCATACAAATCTCTTCGTCTAATCTCTGAGATTTTCGTTGACGTTATTCGCGGTATCCCATTGATGATTCTTGCAGCCTTCATCTTCTGGGGTATTCCAAACTTCATCGAGTCCATTACAGGCCAACAAAGTCCAATCAATGACTTTGTAGCTGGTACTATCGCCCTCTCACTCAATGCAGCTGCTTATATCGCTGAAATTGTTCGTGGTGGGATTCAAGCTGTTCCAGTTGGCCAAATGGAGGCCAGCCGCAGTCTTGGTATCTCTTATGGAAAAACCATGCGTAAGATTATCTTGCCACAAGCGACTAAATTGATGTTGCCAAACTTCGTCAACCAGTTCGTTATCGCTCTTAAAGATACAACCATCGTATCTGCTATCGGTTTGGTTGAACTCTTCCAAACTGGTAAGATTATCATCGCCCGTAACTACCAAAGTTTCAAGATGTATGCAATCCTTGCTATCTTCTATCTTGTAATTATCACGCTTTTGACTAGACTAGCGAAACGCTTAGAAAAGAGGATTCGTTAATGGCAAAACTAAAAATTGATGTAAATGATTTGCATAAGTATTATGGAAAAAACGAAGTTTTAAAAGGAATTACAACTAAATTCTATGAAGGAGATGTTGTCTGCATCATCGGTCCTTCTGGTTCTGGTAAATCCACTTTCCTCCGTAGCCTTAACCTCCTCGAGGAGGTAACGAGTGGCCACATCACAGTGAATGGTTATGATTTGACTGAAAAATCAACCAATGTCGACCATGTTCGCGAAAACGTCGGAATGGTCTTCCAACACTTCAACCTCTTTCCTCACATGTCCGTCCTAGAAAATATCACTTTTGCACCTATTGAACACAAACGGATGACAAAAGAAGAAGCTGAAAAATTGGGGATGGAGTTGCTTGAAAAGGTAGGACTAGCAGATAAAGCTAATGCCAACCCAGATAGCCTTTCAGGTGGTCAGAAACAGCGTGTAGCTATCGCTCGTGGACTTGCCATGAATCCTGATATCATGCTCTTTGATGAGCCAACTTCCGCTCTGGACCCTGAGATGGTTGGAGATGTACTGAATGTTATGAAGGAATTGGCGGAACAAGGCATGACCATGATTATCGTAACCCATGAGATGGGATTTGCTCGTCAGGTGGCTAACCGTGTTATCTTTACGGCTGATGGTGAATTCCTGGAAGATGGAACTCCAGATCAAATCTTCGACAACCCGCAACACCCTCGTCTAAAAGAGTTCTTGGATAAGGTCCTAAATGTATAAAACAAAACTGTAAGGTTCTCCTTACAGTTTTTTAATTGCGTATTGGATTTTTTGTTTTTTTTGAAAATTATGATAAAATAAAAACTATGATAATGAGGAAATCTCATCCCTAGTCCAACTAGGAAAAAATATAGAAATTAGGTAGCTAGATGTCATCAAAGGTTATTGTTACAATTTTCGGTGCGAGTGGAGATTTAGCTAAACGCAAACTCTACCCTTCCCTTTTCAGACTCTATAAATCAGGCAATCTCTCTGAGCATTTTGCTGTTATCGGAACAGCTCGTAGACCTTGGAGTAAGGAATATTTTGAATCTGTTGTTGTCGAGTCCATCCTTGATTTGGCAGATAGTACCGAGCAAGCCCAGGAATTTGCTAGCCACTTCTACTATCAAAGCCATGATGTGAATGATACGGAACATTACATTGCTTTGCGCCAATTACAAGCTGAGCTCAATGAAAAATACCAAGCTGAACACAACAAGCTCTTCTTCTTGTCTATGGCACCTCAGTTCTTTGGAACTATTGCCAAGCACCTCAAATCTGAAAACATTGTTGACGGCAAAGGTTTTGAGCGCTTGATCGTTGAGAAACCATTTGGTACAGACTACGAAACAGCTAGCAAACTCAATGAAGATCTCCTTGCAGCCTTTGATGAGGAGCAAATCTACCGTATCGACCATTACCTAGGTAAAGAGATGATTCAGAGTATCTTTGCTGTTCGTTTTGCCAACATGATCTTTGAGAATGTTTGGAACCGTGAGCACATCGATAATATTCAAATTACCTTTGCGGAACGCTTGGGTGTTGAAGAACGCGGTGGCTACTATGATCAATCTGGTGCCCTTCGTGATATGGTGCAAAACCATACTCTCCAACTCCTCTCTCTTCTAGCCATGGACAAACCAGCTAGCTTTACAAAGGATGAGATTCGTGCTGAAAAGATAAAGGTCTTTAAAAACCTCTATCATCCAACTGAGGAAGAATTGAAAGAACAGTTTATCCGTGGTCAATATCGCTCTGGTAAAATCGATGGCATGAAATACATTTCCTATCGTAGCGAGCCAAATGTCGACCCTGAATCTACAACAGAAACCTTTGCATCTGGCGCCTTCTTTGTAGATAGCGACCGTTTCCGTGGTGTTCCCTTCTTCTTCCGTACTGGTAAACGTCTGACTGAAAAAGGAACTCATGTCAATATCGTCTTTAAGCAAATGGACTCAATCTTCGGCGAGCCTTTGGCGCCAAATATCTTGACCATCTATATCCAACCAACTGAAGGATTCTCTCTTAGCCTCAATGGTAAGCAAGTCGGTGAAGAATTTAACCTGGCACCAAGCTCTCTGGATTATCGTACAGATGCTACTGCTACTGGAGCCTCACCAGACCCATACGAAAAATTAATCTACGATGTTTTGAACAACAACTCAACCAATTTTAGCCATTGGGATGAGGTAAGTGCTTCGTGGAAATTGATTGACCGTATCGAAAAGCTCTGGGATGAAAACGGAGCTCCACTCTACGATTATAAAGCTGGAAGCATGGGGCCACAAGCTAGCTTTGACTTACTTGAGAAGTATGGAGCTAAATGGACCTGGCAACCAGATATCGCCTATCGTGAAGATGGCCGTTTGGAATAGCAAAAATATCCTGCAAGTCAATCTTGCAGGATATTTATTTTGTATTAAATCAAGCCTTCTAAGAGACCCTTCATAAAGTTTTCTGAGTTAAATTCCCCAATATCATCGATTTTTTCACCGAAACCGATCAATTTTACAGGGATATTGAGTTCTTCGCGGATAGCCAGAACAACACCACCTCGGGCAGTTCCATCAATTTTTGTCAAAACAATTCCTGTCAATGGAGTTATCTTAGAAAATTCTTTAGCTTGTACCAAAGCATTTTGTCCAGTTGAAGCATCAAGTGCCAGGAAGGTTTCATGTGGTGCTTCTGGAAGCACACGTTTGATAATACGACCAATCTTCTCCAACTCGGCCATAAGGTTGTCCTTGTTTTGCAGACGGCCTGCTGTATCAATCATGAGAATATCAATCCCTTCAGCTACAGCACGTTGCATCCCATCAAAGACCACGCTTGCTGGATCAGCCTTTTCAGCTCCCGTCACAACCGGAACATCCACACGACGGCCCCACTCTGCTAGCTGGGCAACAGCTCCAGCACGGAAAGTATCTGCCGCAACCAACATGACCTTCTTGCCAGCTTGCTTGTAACGATGAGCTAATTTTCCGATAGAAGTTGTTTTCCCAACACCATTGACACCAACAAAGAGCATGACGGTCAAACAATCTTGGAAGTGGATACTTTCATCGTAGTTGCCATCCTTCTCATAGAGTTCAACCAATTTCTCGATAATGACACGACGAAGTGCGTCTGGCTTCTTAGCGTTTTCGAGTTTAGCTTCATAGCGTAGTTCTTCTGTTAAGTTGGAAGCGACTTGCACACCGACGTCACTCATGATGAGCAGTTCTTCCAATTCCTCGAAGAATTCTTCATCGACTGAACGGAAGTTGGCAAAGAAGGCATTCAAACGAGCACCGAATCCTGTACGGGTTTTCTTTAGACTGCGGTCATATTTTTCCTGCACGGTTTCTTCAACCTGAGGAAGTTCTTCTTCTACGTCTTCATCCCCTAGCTCTTCTCCAGTTTCTAGAGATTCTTGGCTCTCTTCTTCGAAAAATTCTTCAAGCTCTTGGCCTTGCTCTGTCTCATTAGATTCTAACTCAACTTTTTCTTGAGCCATTTCCTCGACTGCTTCTGGTTCAATCACTTCTTCTGTTGAGACTTGAGGAAGTTCTTCTTGAGCAGGTGTTTTTTCCACTTTGTCTCTTGCTGTCTCTTCCTGAGCAGTTTCTTCGACTGCCGTTTGGTTTTCTTCAACCTCTTCTGACAAATCAAGATTTTCCAGAGCTTCTTTAACAATATCTTCGATTTTCGGCTCTTCTTTTTTCCCGAATAGACGGTCAAATAATCCCATATTCTAATTCTCCTTTAGCACGTATTCTTCGATAGCCCAGGCAACGGCTTCCTCGTCGTTGGTCATTGGGGTAATCACATTGGCAACTTCCTTAACCGCTGGAACAGCATTTTGCATGGCAACTCCTAGACCTGCCCACTCAATCATGGAAAGGTCATTGGCCTCGTCACCACAAGCCATGACTTGACTTTGATCGATTCCTAAGTGTTTAATTAATTTCGCTAAACCTGTTGCCTTGTGGACGTTTTTCGGCGACCATTCCAATAAGAGTTCACGCGATTTGAAGATTTCGTATTGGTCAAACAATTCTGGAGAAATCTGTTGAATCGCTGCATCCAAAGGTTCTTGGGCAAAAGCAGTCACGCATTTATTATACGTCATCTGACTAGATAGATCTTCAAAAGCGACAGGTACGAAAGTCAGGGCTGGGTTGAACTTAGCATAGAGACTTTCTTGGTCTGACTGGATTTGATAGACGGTTCCTTCTGAAATAGCATCTAACGGTAATCCGAGTTTTTCAGTTTCCTCGTACAAGCGTGCCACATCGTCGATTGAAAAGACGGTTTTATCGAGAATCTCCCCTGTATTTTTCTGTACTAGACCACCATTAAAGGTGATGGTGTACTCATCCTCCTGACCATCAGTCCCTAGCTCATGGAGAAAGAAATCCATAGCCTTCAGAGGACGTCCCGTTGTCAGAACGACCTTGATGCCACGATCACGCGCAGCTTTGAGGACCGCCTTAGTTCGATCTGTCAGCTTTTTATCCGTTGTCAGTAAGGTACCATCTAAATCAAGTGCAATCAATTTAATATCTACCATTACAAGCCCTCCATATAAGTCATCACTGACTGGTCCTTATGGTGGCCAATCACTGTTTCTGCTAATTCTAAAATCTCTGGTCGCGCATTTTCAGGAGCGACTGGGTGTCCCACAACCTGCATCATGTGAAGGTCATTGAGATTGTCGCCAAAAGCCATGACCTGATCCATGGTTAGAACAAGTTTTTTTGCCAGCTCAACAATAGCCACACCCTTATCAACGTAGTCCAAGACAATATCGATGGATTCAAAACCTGTTGTCATGGCTTTTACACCAGGAACGTTTTTGTTGACCCAGGCCTCTCCAGCTTCTATCGTATCTTCTGTGAAGTTCGTAGTGAATTTAAAAATCTCATCCTTAATAGCTTCCAGACGCGTTACTTTTTGAATGTTTTCATTGTAGTGACGGCTAAACTTGAGATAGGTCTCATCGACTGTATCCAATACATAACAAGCTTTTTTCCCCGTCAGCAACATTTTTCTTTCATCAAAATAGGGTGATTTCTTTAAAGCTTCAAAAGTGCTCAAGTAAAAATCCCGAGACATAGTAGCCTCATACATATCCTCACCATGAAACTCAACATAGCTCCCATTTTCAGCTATAAAAATCACTTCATCACACACATCCGCAAACAACTTTTTCAGGGACAAGATACCGCGACCTGAAGCCACTGCAAAATAAATCCCCTTTTCCTTGTAGGAAACAAGTACGTTTTTAAGGCGTTCCATATCAAACCGACCCTCTCCATCTAGAAAGGTTCCATCCATATCGGTTGCTACAAGTTTAATCATAAAATCCTTCATACTCCAATTGATAAATCTATCTTCTATTATACCATAGATAAGTTTAAAAAGTTCCAGTACAGCAGGAAAGCACTACTTTTTCGGAGAAACTTCAAAGGGCCTAAAAATTAGAATTGTAAAACTTTTTTCAGATAGTTTAAAAAGTTTGTATTCCCCTACCCTTTTCTCTATAATGGAGAGAAAGGAGATGACTATGACAGAAATAAAACATGAAATTGATGCTAACTTTGCAGGACGACTCAATATCCTACGCGCAGGTGTTCTGGGCGCCAATGATGGAATTATTTCCATCGCTGGAGTCGTTATCGGCGTTGCCAGTGCGACAAGCAATATCTGGATTATCTTTTTATCAGGTTTAGCGGCTATCCTCGCTGGTGCTTTCTCTATGGCCGGTGGCGAATATGTCTCTGTATCCACTCAGAAAGACACGGAAGAAGCCGCTGTTGCTAGAGAACAGTTGCTCTTGGATAAGGATATCGAATCTGCAAAACAATCCCTCTATGCTGCCTACCTTCAAAACGGTGAGTGTGAAACGTCAGCCCAACTCTTGACCAACAAGGCCTTTTTAAAAAATCCACTCAAAGCCTTGGTCGAAGAAAAGTATGGAATCGAGTATGAAGAGTTTACCAACCCTTGGCATGCTGCTATCTCTAGCTTTATTGCCTTTGTACTGGGAAGCCTTCCTCCTATGCTTTCAATCACCGTCTTTCCAAGTGACTATCGTATTCCTGCTACTGTTTTTATCGTGGCCCTTTCCCTTCTCGTCACCGGCTATACCAGTGCTAAACTAGGCAAGGCACCTACGAAAACTGCCATGATCCGCAACCTCTGTATCGGACTTCTCACCATGGGAGTAACCTTCCTCTTAGGACAACTCTTTAGTATCTAAGATAAAAGAAATACCTCGACCAGCATCGAGGTATCTTTTTTACATTTGCACAATCTTGCGATAGCTTCTTGAGGTAATCATAAAAATTAAAACATAGACGATGAGGAAGATAGCACAGATGGACAGAGTGACTGTCAACATCATGGTCGCATCTAGGACCCCAATGACTTTTAGGATGAGACTAAGCATATGATAGGCAAAGGCAAGGTGTAGGAAGGCAAAGAGCAATGGGAGGAAGAAAACAGTTAGGACCTGTTTATTAATGGTTTGCTTGATTTGCTTTTGATCGAGACCGACCTTTTGCAAAATGATAAAGCGTTCACGGTCTTCATAGCCTTCAGAGATTTGTTTGTAGTAGATGATGAGAACTGTTCCCACCATAAAGATGATGGAGAGGAAGATACCGATAAAGAAGGTCCCACCAAAGAAAGCACTCATCTGCGCACTACTATCAGCCAGATTGCTTCCGTAAATAAAGCTTCCTTCTTTGCTTGATTCTCTATTAAAATCATCAAGGAATTTTGAATAGTCATCTGCAAGTTTGAGTTGCTCTTCCTCACTAGCTGTTACATTCATACCACCATAGTATTGATTAAAAATGGAAGAATTAGGATGCTGGTCAAGAAAGGCTTTCAAGTCAGGAACAACCAGATAGTTATAGTCCGAAGTTAGAATATTGTACTGATTTGGGACATGTTCAAGAATAAAATCTTTTTTGATTTCTTCCTTTATTGTATAGGTCTGGTCATTTAGAGTCAGTTCTTTCTGTCCTTGAAGTTCTTTGTTCTTAGTAAACAATCCAACTTCCTTTCCTGAAAGTGCAAGTTTTTGGCCCGTCATATTCTCATAGTCTTTTTGGTCAAAGACCATAAAAATAGTTTTCGGTTGAACACGATTTTGACCTTTCTCAAAGATTGTCAATTTCGTACCTTCTTGGTTTGCTACACCAAAGCTACTGTATGTAAGGACTTCTTTCTTTGTGACAGTCAATCCTTTATCGCTAGCATACTGGTCTAGGAGTTTATTTATGTCTTCTTTTTCAACATTCTGCCCTGTAATTCCAAAATCATGTGGATTCATGACTTTCTTGAAAGTTTCAGAGCCTTTAAAGATACTCGTTGCAGCAGACATAGTCACCAAGACCATGGTTGAGAGAATAGCAATCGTCGCTAGACCAACAGCATTTTTCTTCATACGAAAAATGAGATTGGATACGGAAATCATGTTGTTGGGTTGGTAATAGTAACGCTTGTTTTTCTTCAAGATTTGTAGGAAAACTGTGATTCCTGCATTGAAGAGAAGATAAGTTCCCAAAATTACCAACAAGACTGCTACAAAGAAAATCAGAACAGCAGAAAGTGGATTTTCAACTGTTACTGCTAGGTAGTAGCCAGCTCCCATACTAATCAAACCTAGTATAGTTTGAAGACCTAAGAAACGTCCTTTTTTCTCACCACTGGCCTTCTCACGAGAGAGCTGAAGGGCATTCATGCGTGCGATGCGAAAGGCATTGATAAAAATTAGACCTAGGAAGATAGCTCCAAAGACGATGAGAACTAGGATGAAGACAATTGGTTGGAAAGTCGAAACGAGCTCCACTTTCATTTTCATCAGCTTCAGAAGAAGGGCAAAGATTAGCTTATCAAAGAGAGCTCCTAGACCGAGACCAGCTGTCAAGGTTAAGGAACCAAAAATAAGAAGCTCCTTAAAAACCATACTGATCAAATGGCGCTTTTCAAGCCCCAGCATACCATATACACCTAGCTCCTTGGAGCGGTTCTTCATAACAAAACTATTGGCATAAAAGACAATAATTCCAGAAGCGATGGTAACAACCACCATACCTAGAGCAAGGGTCATAGAGATAGTTTCTCCCCCTCGGATCTTGCCAATGTTAGGATTAAGTGACAGTGAGTAAAAGAGATAGGTGATGGTCACTGCTAAGAGAACAGCAAGGGCAAAGGGATAGTAGAGTTTGCGGTTTTTAATCAAATTAGATACCGCTAACTTATTGGTTAATCGGAACATACTAATTCACCTCGCTTGCCATAACAGTCAAAGTATCAGAGATTTCTTGGAACATTTGACGCTCTGTCTTGTCTCCACGGTAGATTTGGTTGTAAAGAATGCCGTCCTTGATAAAGAGAACGCGCTTGGCCCTGCTGGCTGCTGCCGTTGAGTGAGTTACCATGAGAATGGTTTGACCGCGTTCATTGATTTCATCAAATACATCGAGTAAAGCTGCAGATGACTTGGAGTCAAGGGCTCCTGTTGGCTCATCCGCAAGGAGAATTTCAGGCTCGGTAATGATGGCGCGTGCTACTGCTACCCGCTGTTTTTGACCACCTGAAATCTCGTAAGGATACTTCTCTTGCAATTGGTTGATGCCCAAATTTTCAGCTGTTACCACCAATTTCTTCATCATCTCCGTGATGGGTTTTCGTGATAAAACTAGCGGAAGCAAGATATTGTCCTTAACAGATAAGGTATCTAGCAAGTTAAAGTCTTGGAAGACAAATCCTAACTTCTCACGACGGAAGCTGGAAGCCCGTGAGTTTTTAATAGTTGCTGTATCTACTCCGTTCAAGTAAACTTGACCACGAGTTGGTTTATCCAGCATAGCTAGGATGTTGAGCAGAGTTGACTTTCCTGAACCAGACTCCCCCATGATGGCAACATAGTCACCCTTCTCTACGGTAAAGTGAATATCTTTGAGGGCTTCTACTTGGTTGCCTTGAAAACGAGTTTTATAGATTTTTTGAACGTGTTTTACATCTAAAAGTGTCATGATTTTCTCCTTCTTAATATCCCATCATTTGAAACTGTGCTTGCATCATAGCGCATCCCAGTTGAACACGCTCGATATCTTTTTGACTTGGTTTTCTTGTTTTCTTTTGTAAAATTCTTTTCATGGTTTTGCTCCTTTGTTCTTTATGAGTCTAGTTTATCGCAAAAAAAGGTAGTCTGCCATAACCTAACCTTACAAAAGAGACTTTAATCTTACATTTTTGTAAGATTGAAGAATATCAAGCAATTTCGCTATCAATATTTTACCATAAAAGAAAGTCAAGAAGAAAACCCTTGCGGATACAAGGGGTCTACTGTAAATATTCTATATGATAGCAAAGTTGTTTACTTTTCTATACCTCACCAAAACCGTCCATCATTTTCATCAATGGCCTCGGCTTCCTTGCGTTTGCGTGGTCCTGTTCCGTACATTTCTGCTTCGATTTCTTCCTTAGTTGGCAGGATAGAGGCTAGGATAATGTAAATAATCACGCCAATCCCAAAATTTGATATGGTAAAAATGGCAAAGAGAAAGCGGACTAGAGTTACATCAAAATTCCACTTGTCTGATAGACCAGCTAAAACTCCCGATACCATGCTGTTTCGTTTCATTTTATAAAATTTTGTATTCATGATTATTTCCTCTTTCGGTATTCTTACAAGTAGTATAGCATGAAACGAAACCAAGAACATCAGTCCTTAGGCCGATTTAAAATGACGAGTTTGCCACGGCAGACGCCACAGCGATAGCGTTTTGTGTCGATTCTTCTCTTACGCTGATAACTTTGCTGGCAAGATTGGCACTGATAGACTAGGTAACTACTTTGGGCTCTCAAAGGGGGAACAAAGCGTAGTCCATCCACTTCTTTCAAAAGTTCCTTAAAATCTCGGTCCTTATGGCGATATCCCTTTTTCTGAAAATAAAGGTGATAGTGACAGAGTTCATGGCGCACAATCTTGCGAAAGACTTCCAAACCTAGTTCATTATAAACCTTGGGATTAAAATCCAAATGCCCATCCTTGGGGAAAAATCGTCCACCTGTCGTTCGCAGACGAGAATTCCACTGGGCTTGGTGTGTGAAAGGTCTACCAAAGTCTTCGAGGGAAACGGACTGAACGTACTCAGTTAGATTCATCTGGAGCGAGGAGCGACAGATTGACTTTTTCACGTTCAGTATCAATTTTTTTAACCCAAACCGTTACCAAATCTCCAACAGACACCACTTGACTAGGATGTTTGATAAATTTGCGACTCATGTGAGAAATATGAATGAGGCCGTCTTCGTGAATCCCGATATCAACGAATGCACCGAAGTCAACGACATTACGCACCACACCTTCTAGCTTCTGGCCGACTTTTAAGTCTTTGATATCCAGTACATCTTGACGGAGTACAGGTGCATCAAAAGAATCACGGAAATCTCGACCTGGTTTGAGAAGGTCGGAAATGATATCTTTAAGCGTTTCTGGTCCAAGATCCAGTTCTTGCGCCATCTCCTTGACTGATAGGGACTTAAGCTTATTTTTTGCTTCTTCATTCAAGTCCTTGATATCCAAGCGTTTGAAGAGCTCCTTAACCGCAGCATAGTTTTCTGGGTGAACTCCCGTATTATCAAGGATATTGCTACTTTCCGGGATACGGAGGAAACCTGCAGCTTGCTCAAAGGCTTTGGCACCTAGACGAGGAACCTTTTTGATTTGTGCGCGCGAAGTGATTTTTCCTTCTTCCTCACGATATTTGACAATATTTTCAGAGATAGTTTTATTGAGTCCAGCTACGTGGGAGAGAAGTGCTGGGCTGGCTGTATTGACATTGACGCCAACCTGGTTAACCACGGTATCAACTACAAAGTCCAGACTTTCAGATAGTTTCTTCTGACTGACATCGTGCTGGTACTGGCCGACACCGATTGACTTAGGATCGATTTTGACCAATTCGGCAAGCGGATCTTGCAAACGTCGAGCGATAGAGATAGCAGAGCGTTTTTCAACAGTTAATTCTGGAAACTCCTGACGAGCAAGTTCGCTGGCAGAGTAGACAGAAGCGCCACTTTCATTGACGATAACATAGCTGACTTCTGGAAAATCTTTAAGAACTTCCGCCACAAAGGCTTCACTTTCACGACTGGCAGTTCCATTTCCGATAGCAATAATTTCTACACTGTATTGACCAATCAAGTCTGCCAAGTCTCGCTTGGCTTCTTCGATTTGACGAGCTGATGCTGGTTTGACAGGATAAATAACCTGTGTCGTCAGCATTTTTCCAGTTGCATCAACAACGGCTAGCTTGGCACCTGTACGAAAGGCAGGGTCAAATCCAAGAACCACGCGCCCTTTCAGCGGAGCAACCAAGAGAAGATTGCGCAGGTTATCAGAAAAGAGTTGGATAGCCCCTTCTTCCGCTTTCTCAGTTAATTCTGTCCGAATGCGTCGCTCAATAGCAGGCAAGACCTTTTTCTTAACTGACTGTTGAACAACTTCATCTATATAGGCATTTTTCACCTTGAAACGAGCAGCAAAGAAAGATAAGATACGGTCCGTCGCATGTTCAAAGCCAACCTTCAAAATACCTAATTTTTCCCCACGATTGAGGGCCAAGGTACGATAACCCTGCATGTTGCAAACTGTCTCTGAAAAATCATAATAAATCTGGAAAACTTGTTTTTCATCAAGACTTTCATCCTTGACTTGCGAAGTGATTTTAGAGTGTCTCAACACTTCCTGATAGGTCATAGCACGTAGATTGACATCTTCAGATAGGGCTTCTACCAAGATATCAACCGCACCAGCCAAAGCTTCTTGACCAGTAGCAAATCCTTCACAGACAAAGTTCTCAGCTTCTTTCTCTAAGCCAGTTACATTTTGCAAAATCAAGCGAGCAAGAGGAAAGAGTCCAGCTTCACGGGCAATGGTTGCCTTGGTACGACGTTTCTCCTTATAAGGAAGGTAGAGTTCTTCTACGTCTGCTAATTTTTCAGCTGCCAAAATAGCTGCTTCCAATTCCTTGGTTAGTTTGCCTTGTTCTTGAATCTTAGCTAAGACAGCTTCTTTACGGTCGTTGAGATTTGTCAGACTTTTATCCAAGTCGATAATGGCCTTAATCGCCACCTCATCCAGACTACCAGTCATGTCCTTTCGATAACGTGCGATGAAGGGAATTGTCGCCCCCTCAGCCGTCAAACTTAGAACGGTATCGATTTGCTTTAAGGTTACTCCCAAATCTTGGGAGATTTTTTCATATTTTTTATCCATAAATCTATTATACCATAAGGAACTGCTCTTGTTTTGCCTTACCTGTTTTTGCATCTTTGATTATCAAAATAATCCCTTTTCCACAAAATAATAGTATAATAGAGATAGAATATAGAAAAGAGGTAGGCCCATGGCTGTTAAATTTACAAAAACGGATGATTTGGACAAGATGTTTGAAGAATTCGCCAAACTTCCTGACTTAACACAAGTCACTTTCCCAGATGACAAAGACAAAAAAGAAAAAGTTGAGAAGAAAGAATAGATGACGATTTTCCAATCTCTTCCTCCTAGTGTATTACAAGCGGGAGCTATTTTTCTCTCCATCATGATTGAAGCCCTTCCCTTTGTCCTGATTGGGAGTCTGATTTCGGGGTTGATTGAGGTCTATATCACACCTGATAAAGTTTATGAGTTTCTTCCTCGCAATCGTTGGGGGAGGATCTTTTTTGGTACCTTCATTGGCTTTCTCTTTCCATCATGCGAGTGTGGAATCGTTCCGATTATCAATCGTTTTCTGGAAAAGAAAGTGCCCAGCTACACAGCGGTTCCTTTTCTGGTGACTGCTCCCATCATCAATCCTATCGTTCTTTTCGCTACATATTCTGCCTTTGGCAATTCAATAAAACTTGCCTTCTTGCGAGCGCTGGGAGCCATTATGATTGCTTTGGTGCTTGGGATTTTCTTAGGATTTTTCTGGAAGGAACCCATTCAAAAAGAGAATCCTATCACTTGTCATGAACATGACTTTTCACACTTGAGTCCCTCTAGAAAAGTGTTTCAGGTCTTTATACAAGCTATTGATGAGTTTTTCGATATGGGGCGTTACTTGGTCTTTGGCTGTCTCTTTGCGTCTATCGTGCAGGTCTATGTCCCGACTCGGATCTTGACCTCTATCAGCGCAAGTCCAGTCCTTGCGATTCTCTTGCTCATGTTTCTAGCCTTTCTCCTCTCTCTTTGTAGCGAGGCGGACGCCTTTATCGGTGCTTCTCTCCTCTCGAGCTTCGGCCTAGCGCCAGTCCTTGCTTTTCTGGTCATTGGCCCCATGCTTGATATCAAAAATCTCCTCATGATGAAACACTATCTAAAAGCACGCTTCATCTGGCAATTCATGGGCATCGTGACAGTGCTTGTCTTGCTTTATTCTTACATGTTGGGGGTGATGCTATGATCCGATTTATCATTCTACTAGGTTATTTTGCTCTGACCCTTTATCTGCAGCTATCTGGCAAGCTCAGTCACTACATCAACCTCCACTATTCCTATCTAGTCTATATTTCTATGCTCCTTTCTTTTCTATTGGCTCTGGTCCAATTCTATATCTGGATCAAGAAAATCAATTCTCACAGCCATTTAGAAAGTCGTCGAGCTAGACGAATCAGCTTCTTTTTACTGTCACTACCTCTGTTGATTGGGGTTGCCTTTCCTACCGTAAGTTTGGACTCGAGAACCGTGTCTGCTAAGGGATACCATTTCCCACTTGCTGAGGGAATCGACACAGCCATTCAGGCAAGCGAAGGAACATCCAGTCAATACCTCAAACCCGATACCAGCACCTATTTTTCCAAATCTGCTTATGAAAAGGAAATGAGGTCTACAGCTGATAAATACCTCTCCCGGCCAACCATTCAAGTTACTGATGAAAACTATATGGAAGTCATGGAAGTTCTCTATGACTATCCTCAGGAGTTTGAAGGAAAGAAAATCCAATTTACAGGCTTTGTTTATAACGATCCTAGCCATCCAGATAGCCAGTTCCTCTTTCGCTTTGGAATCATCCACTGTATAGCCGACTCTGGAGTATATGGACTCTTGACCAAGGGAAACTCACGTCAGTATCCTGACAATACCTGGATTACCGCTAGAGGAACCCTGACACTCCACTACCATAAAGAACTCAAACAAAAACTCCCAACACTGGAAGTTGAGAGTTTCACAAAAGTAGACAAACCAGAAAATCCTTATGTCTATCGCGTGTTTTAATAAAAAGTAGCCTTTACAGGCTACTTTTTATTATTTAGCAATTTTCTAACCTCTTGAGCACCAATCTGATCGCCTGCCTTTTCAAAAAGAGCGATAGCTTGTAAAAAATTTTCATGTGATTCTTCAGGATTTTGTATCGAACCAATCTCTCCTAAACCTCTATAAGCACAAGCTTGGGCAATCAAATCATCTGTTTGCAAAGCTTGTTTTAAGGACTGTTCCATATACATGAATGCTTCTGCTACTTTCCCTAGCTTTAATCGTAAATAACCTTGCTCATAATTGTTAACAGAAGATTTGAGGGTATCCTCTGTAAAAGCTTCTTCAATGACTTTTTGCTCTCTTTCGATATAGAAAAGTGCCGTTTGAAATTCATTCATTTCACGATAAACCATGGCTAACTGATGATAGCCTATATGTTCATTTTCTGGGTCACTTTTAGTTCGTGCTAAGTCAATGTAACGCTGATAGATACTTAAGCACTCGTTGTATTTTTGCTCTTCAAGATAAATATACCCCATCAAATTTAACAAACTAAAATCCGTGCAAGTTTCCAATGAAAAATCAGCTTCAACTAATTTTTTAGCCTCTTCAATCTTACCCTCAAACAATAAATCCCATGCTTGATTCATACATATCCTCCCGCTTCTTACGTTGTATAGAAAAAAATTGACAAATCGCTATCAGACTCGTATTTTTTCCAAGCTAAACTGAAGCCATAATAATCTTCAAATTCAGGGTGCCAGTCATAATAAAGTGGGACACGACTATACTTTCTCGCTACAACTTCGTCTTCAAATTCTGGAGACTCCCCTGCTGTAATACCAAATTGAAAGCCATTTAGTTCCCAAGTATTTCCCCAAACGTTTTCATCAGAGAGAACATCGATCCATCTAGAAGCATCAATATCAAAATCTGCACATAATTCCAGCTCATAGAATCTTCTACAGTTAATCTCTGAAGGCTTAATATAAAGGGCAACATCTACTTGGTACTTTGTATCTTTGACTTGAACCTGCGTAATTTTCATTGGAATTGGAACTCCATTTAATTCTAACCAGAAATAGCCTAAGGGAGTTTTGATACTATAATATTGCTGATTAGCAGGTTTAACATTTTTAGAGCAAGCATCAAGCATTCTTCCCAGCTTTATTATATTTCTACAAACGTTTTTCGAAGTGATTGGGTCGAAATGTGAATACCTACGAATGACACGTTTTAACTTTTCAACAGGAAAAGTGATATCCTTTGGTAGGGCATGATACTTCTGTACAACTAAAGCAGTTTTTTCAGTATTTTCCTTCCCGACTGGGACAATAACAGCGTGTCCTATATGGATATTTGGGTCATCACAGATATACGTATAGCCATTCCCTCCCTCCTGAAACTCAACCACAACAAGATTTAACTCTTGATCTGGATCAAAGAGAGGCTCTACCTTTTCTACTTCTTGGCGCTCATAAAAAGTAAAGTGATCTCCATCCCCGTCTTCGCCAAAAACCATGAAACTGCCACACTCAGGGCACTTCCACATATAAAATGACGCTTCAGAAATATCATCATAAGAAATTTTATTATGGTCGTCAGCTTTATTTATGATTTCTTCAAACAACTCATCCGAATAAACTGAATAAGCATTTGGATCGGGCGCTCGGTGGTCATTCATTGCTTGCCCACATTTACATGTCCATTTACCCATAAAAAACCTCAGTCGTGGCCTAATTCTTCAAGGAAAAATTGATTTAGAGCTTTCCACTCTTTCTTTTCCTCTCTAACACTTTGAACGTATGCATCCAACTCTTGGATGTTAGCTAAAATATAATCTTGAATTGGCATTATCGGATCAATTTCCATACCTTCAGCTCCCTTGACCTTGATATCAAGCAATCTTAACACATGCTCTTTCATCTCATCAGGAAGCAATTCTTTGACCAAATCGTCAAATAAAATTGGAGGAACAGAATGGTATTTTTCAATCCAACGACAGGCCAAAATAGGACGCAGCGCATAGAAATACTTTTTAGGTTTGACCTTGTCTCCTGAAAGATACTTATTCATTTGAGTTCTAGCAGTGTTCAAGTAATGGTAGAGCATTTTCTTCTCAGAAAAATACTGGTTGGCAAGAGGACGCATGCGCTCGATAAAATCCGTTTGTCGATAGACAATTGGTGACTGTAACCATTCAAACAGTGTAGGATTTGACTTATAAAGGAGTTTTAAAGTCTTGTCTAAATCCCAACCACTCACATCCCAAGTATCGTCAATTGGTAGCTCGATAACATCACGCTGTTCATTTAAACGGAGATAAAAATCTTGCTTGTGTTTGTAGATAAATCGTACATCAAAGTCACTATCGGGAGACTCAAAACCCCAGGCACGACTACCAGACTCGATAGCCCATAAAACTCTGACACCATAATCACGCTCAATTTCTGCTAATTTTTCCGGTACTAGAACATTCATTTCTTCTTGCGTTTGCATAATAAAGCCTCGTCTATATTCTGAGCATAAGTAGATGCTAAAATAGGGAATTATGGGAACTAAAAAGAATTATATCACTCTTTCAAAACTACAATCAAATAAACTAAACCTTCTATAAGCTTATTCAGACGTTTTCTATACCTGAGCCCCTTGAATGACAGAATCTCCATCCTTCCAGTTTCGAGCAATCTCTTCGTCTTTCTGGAGTTGGTCTACCAGTTCCTCTACGGAGTCGAATTTGACCATATCGCGGACACGGTCCAGCCAGTAGACCATGACTGTCTCACCGTAAATATCATCTGAAAAGTCGAAAATATTGACTTCAAAACGTGGTTCTTCACCATCAAAGGTAACATTTTTTCCAACACTTGCCATTCCACGATATCTCTGACGTTGCACTTCGATATCGACTACGTAAACACCGTCTGCCGGCATATAGGTTCGGTCTCTTAGGACCAGATTGGCTGTTGGATAACCGATAGTACGCCCACGAGCATTTCCATGAACGACCATTCCGCGAGATGGGAGCGGAGTGCCGAGCAGATGATTGACTTCCTTTACATCTCCATCAAGAATAGCCTGACGAATCCGTGTAGAACTAATCTTGCCCTTTTCGTCTTCGACCGGAGGAACAATGATGATCTCTCCATCAAAATAATCCTTCAGGTCATCCGCAGTTTTCTTATCAGAGCCAAAGGTGTAATCAAATCCTGCTACGATAATGGCTGGTTTTAAAGCTCTAACATAAGTATCAAAGAATTCTTGACCCGTTAAACTAGCAAATTTGCTACTAAAGTCGAGTAAGAATAGAGCCTCTACTCCATGCCATTTCATCTTGTGCTCCCGTTCTTCGTGATTGACGATATGGAGCATGAGTTCAGGTTGGTAAGGTTGTAAGGCAAGTTTTGGCGATTCTGTAAAGGTCATCACGACAACTGGCAGATAATCCTTCATAGAAGCCTTGCTAGCTACTTCAAAGAGTTTCTGATGTCCCTTGTGGATGCCATCAAAATAACCTAGTACAAGGACTGTATTACCTGGTACTGCAATATCTTTTTCGTTCTTAATAGGTACTGTTGTAATCATGAAACTATTATATCATAGAGAAAGTCTTTTCGCTAAGAGGAAATCCCAAATGTCGTTTTTTGCGCCTGAACTGACCTTGATGGACAATTCAAGCTATGAGTTTTAAAAAATAGCACCTCCTAAGAGATGCTATCATTTGATAACTAGTCTACTGTTTCTTCCAAGTCTTTTAACTTAACCGAAACAATCTTAGACACACCTGATTCTTGCATGGTAACTCCATAGATAGAATCCGCTGCCGCCATCGTTCCCTTACGGTGGGTCACAACGATAAACTGACTATCCTTGTCAAAACGATTGAGGTAATCCCCAAAACGTTTGACATTGGCTTCGTCCAGTGCCGCCTCTACCTCATCCAAGATAACAAAAGGAATAGTTTTGACTCGAATGATAGAGAACAACAAGGCCAAAGCCGATAGGGCTTTTTCACCACCACTCATGAGGTTGAGAGACTGGATTTTCTTACCTGGTGGTTGAACAGAAATCTCCACACCAGCTGTTAAAAGGTCGCCTTCAGTCAATATCAAGTCTGCCTGACCTCCACCAAACATCTGTCTAAAGGTCACTTTAAAGGACTCACGAATAGCTTCAAAGGTTGATTTAAAGCGTTCCTTAACCTCATCATTCATCTCTGTGATGGTCTCAAGGAGCAGGTTTTTCGCAGACAAAATATCATCTCGTTGACTATTTAGGAAATCCAAACGATTGTGGACTTCTTCGTACTGGTCAATAGCTTCTATATTGACAGGACCGAGTGAGCGAATAGCCTTCTCAAGATCTTTAACCTCTTGCTCTGCCAAAGTGAGATTTTCCAGTTCATGAGCCTTTTCTAGAGCCTCTGTGTAACTGATCTGGTACTGGTCTGTTAATTGAGCTTGTAGATAGCGCAAGCGTTCGCTGACCTTTTCCTTCTTAGCTTCAGCACGTGTTTGTTTGCGAATCCACTCTTCGTTCTGCTGGCGAGCCTGGTCCAAATGGCTGGCAATATCATCCAGTTGACCCTCGATATCATCCAACTCAAACTGCTTGCGAATCAAACCTTGTTGGAGATTGGTTTTCTGAGTTTTGGCCTCTTCCGCTTGTTGACTTAGCAGATCCGTATCCACTTTCTCAAGATTATCAACCTTTTCTTGGAGGAGGCGCTGGATTTCCTCTTGTTCGATATCCAGATTATCCAGTTCCTTACCTAAGCGTTCAATATCAGTCACTTCGTACCGCTTTTGTCCTTGCAGTTCTGACTTAAGCAAGCGCGCTTGAGAAATCTGTTCCTGCAAGTTTTGATAGCGTTCTTGAATAGCGTTTTTGTTAGACTTAATCTCTTCAATCTCAGCTTCTAGATTTTGCTTTTCACTGGTAATAGTAGCAAGGCGCTCTTGGCATTTTTCCTTGTCCGCTTGCCAATCTCCTTCAGAAAGACGATTTAATTCCTCTTCTTGAAGTTTCCAAAGCGTTTCCAGTTCTTCGACCTGCTGATTGGTTTGTTGATAAGCAAGATACAAACCTTGCTCCTGAATACGAGCTTGCTCACCCTGAGATTTGATAGCTTCTAATCTTTCTGCCAATACCGCCATCTCATCTTGCAAGGTCTTCAAACTCGCTTCTTCTGACCGCAAGTCAGCTTCTTCTTCAGCAATTTCTTTTTGTAATTGTTCCAGCTCTGGCTTGATGAAAATACTATTGTTTTGACGATTGGCACCACCCGCGTAGGAACCACCTGTACGCAACTCTGTCCCATCCAGTGTCACCATGCGAACCTGATAACGAACTTGACGAGCAGCTGCACGCGCATGTTCTACAGTATCAAAGATAGCCGTGGTAGCTAGCAAATTCTTGAAAATGGCTTCTAGTCTCTTATCAAACGACACCAACTCATATGCCATTCCCAGAAATCCTGGACTTGCTGCGATAGCATCTTGATTCTGACTAGAAATCGTACGTGCCTTGATAGTCGTCAATGGAAGAAAAGTTGCACGACCAGCTCTGTTACGTTTTAGGAAATCAATCGCCTTTGTTGCCGCGTTTTCATCTTCTACAATGATATGTTGACTGCTAGCTCCAAGCGCAATTTCTAGGGCAGTTTGATAATGTACATCAAAGGTCAAATGTTCACTGACTGCACCAACGATCCCACCAAGGCGGTCTTTTTCTTGGAGAACACTCTTAACACCCGCATAAAAATTACTATGATTTCTTAGGATATTTTCCAAACTCTGGGCTCGAGCCTGCTTGTTTTTGAGACTGTCTAGACGGTCAAAGAGTTGGCTCTGCTGGGCTTGGAAAGAAACTTTCTGCTCCTCTTGCTCCTTGGCACTAGCTTGGTAGTCAGCCAATAATTTCTGAACCTGCACCTTGGCAGTTTCAAGTTTAGCCTGTTGTTGACTGGCCTTATCTTTAGCTGTAGCCAGTTGTTCTTTCAATTTCTCAAGTTGATCTGCTTGTTTTTGAGATAACTGACGGCTGTTCTCTAGTTCATTCTCGATGCGGGTCAACTGGTTTGAGACATCCGCTTCTTCTTGTAAAAGCGCCACAAAACGTTCACGCAGGAGCTCGATCATTTGGTCAGGATCATCTGAAAAAGCCAGCAATTCCGCTTCTAGGCGATTGAGTTCCTTGTTATTTTCAACTAGACTTTCCTCTAACTGTTCCAGATTCTCTTCTTTTTCAGCCTTTTCCTTACTTAGAGCCTTTCTCTTATCTTCCAGAGTCGCCAAACGGGCTTGCGCTTCTTGTTGATTAAGGGCAACTTGCTCGGATTCCAGTTTGGATAGGGCTAGTTTTCGCTCTAAGTCACTGATCAAACTAGTCAAATCCATCAAGCTTCCTTGATCCTTGGCCATTTGAGCTTGGAGATCTTGACGTTTCTTTTTAAGACTTTGATTTTCTTCTTCTAGCTCTTGACGCTTTTGATAATAACTAGTCAAAAGTTCCTGAGCTTGCGTTAGCTCTTCTTCTGTTAACTCTAGTTCAGTCTTGTTTTCCTTGATTTGGGCAACCAGTACATCCAAGTAAACCGCCTTGCGTTGACCATCCAAGTCTAGAAACTTTCGAGCATTCTCGGCTTGTTTTGCTAAGGGCTTGATTTGATTGTCCAACTCGTAGATAATGTCTTCTAAGCGATCGAGATTGTCTTGAGTTTGTTGCAGTTTGCTTTCTGTTTCTTTTCGACGAGTCTTGTATTTTAAAACTCCAGCAGCTTCTTCAAAAATAGCTCGGCGTTCCTCTGGCTTAGAATTAAAAATCTCCTCAACCTTCCCTTGGGAAATGATGGAGAAGGAATCCCGTCCCAAACCAGTATCCAAGAAGAGGTCGTGGATATCACGCAAGCGCACTTTCTTTCCGTCAATTCGATACTCGCTATCTCCACTACGGTAAATATGACGCTCTACCTTAATGACTTGCCCCGCATCCTTGATAAAACCATCTTCATTGTCCAAGGTCACGACAACAGATGCATAATTGAGTGGTTTACGACTTTCAGTTCCAGCAAAGATAACATCGGGCATCTTGCCACCACGAAGGCTCTTGACACTAGACTCCCCTAAGGCCCATCGCAGACTTTCTGTGATATTTGACTTCCCAGAACCATTGGGCCCAACGACAGCTGTCACACCTTGGTCAAAGACGACCTTGGTCTTGTCAGCAAAGGACTTGAATCCCTGAATCTCAATCTCCTTTAAATACATGAATCCAGCCCTTTCTCAACTGCATTTTTGGCGGCCTCTTGTTCTGCCAATTTTTTAGAACGGCCTTGACCTTTTCCGATACTCTTGCCCTCAACTAGAACTTCTACATCAAAAACCTTATCATGGGCAGGCCCCGTCTCAGAGGTCACCTGGTAACGAATATCTACATCTCCATTGACCTGGAGCAGCTCTTGCAAGTGTGTCTTGTAATCCTTAATCATTTCAAAGTCACCTGCTTCAACCTTGGGAATCATGACCTGATAGATGAACTCTTTTACTCTAGAAACATCCTTGTCCAAAAGCAATGCTCCCAGAAAGGCTTCAAAGGCATCGCCAAGAATGGTGTCACGATTGCGCCCACCAGACTTTTCTTCTCCTTTTCCTAGCTTGATAAACTGATCAAACTGGCAATCACGCGCAAAACCAGCCAAACTCTCCTCACGGACAATCATAGCACGGAGTTTAGACAAATCTCCCTCTGGTTTCTTAGGATATTTTTTATACAGATATTCTGAAATCAATAATTGCAGAACAGCGTCTCCTAAAAATTCCAAGCGCTCATTGTGTGAAATTTTTAAGAGGCGGTGCTCATTGGCATAACTCGTATGAGTAAAGGCCGTTTCCAGTAAGTTTTTGTCTGCAAATTCGATTGCAAAACGCTTCTTTAGTACAGTTTGTAATTCTTTCATACCAACCTCTTTCTAACTGATAACAGTCTCTTTTATTATATCAAAAAAAGCCCCCTGAGTCACTTTAAAACGGGACTAGAGGGGATTTGAGCATTTTTTAGAACAAACTTTTCATTTTTAGGGGCAAACTTGGGGCGAGATAAAGAAAAAAGCCTTATTTAAGGCTTTCATAGGCTTTTTACATCCACCCTGAGGGAATCGAACCCCCATCTCAAGAACCGGAATCTTACGTGATATCCATTACACTAAGGGTGGAAACTTGTCTTATTATAACAGAAATTTGCTCTAATAACAAGTTTTTTATGGCTAGACTAAGCGTCCATTAGTGGGAAGCATCCCCGTTCCAGATAGAATTTTTCACGATAACATAATCAACGTGTTTGAGGTCAGCAACCTTGCGTCCACCTGCATAGGAAATAGCACTTTGCAAGTCCTGTTCCATCTCAGTAAGGGTGTCTTGCAAATGCCCTTTAGCAGGCAGTAAGATGCGCTTTCCTTCCACGTTTTTATAAGCTCCTTTTTGGTATTGAGAAGCTGAACCATAGTATTCTTTGAACTGTTCGCCGTCGACTTCAATCGTCTTTCCTGGGCTTTCAATATGACCTGCAAATAGGGAACCAATCATGACCATGCTAGCACCGAAACGGATAGACTTAGCAATATCACCATGAGTACGAATCCCACCATCAGCAATAATCGGTTTGCGAGCCGCCTTAGCACACCAGCGAAGTGCTGCCAACTGCCAACCACCTGTACCAAAACCAGTCTTGACCTTGGTGATACAAACCTTACCAGGACCAATTCCAACCTTGGTAGCATCCGCACCAGCATTTTCCAATTCACGTACAGCCTCTGGTGTTCCAACATTCCCAGCAATGACAAAAGTATCTGGCAATTCTTTCTTGATGTGTTGAATCATAGAAATCACGCTATCTGCATGACCATGAGCAATGTCAATAGTAATATACTCAGGAGCATCAGCCTTGAGTTGGCTAACAAAGTCATACTCGTAGTCCTTGACACCGACCGAAATGGAAGCAATGAGCCCTTGATCGTGCATGCGCTTGATAAAAGGAATGCGCCCCGCTTCATCAAAACGGTGCATAATGTAGAAGTATCCGCCTTTAGCCAGTTTCTCTGCAACATTCTCATCCAAAATCGTCTGCATATTTGCTGGTACAACAGGTAGTTTGAAAGTGTGATTTCCAAGTGTGACAGTGGTATCTGCTTCTGCACGGCTTTTAATGACACATTTGTTTGGGATCAACTGAATATCTTCGTAATCAAAAATTGGAAATTCATTTAACATATCGATGTCTCGTTTCTTTTGTAATGACCTACCTATGCTTACGCATCCCTACGTCTTTTCCGACGTTTCCTTGACTTATTATAAACCAAAGTACAGCTTTTGTCAAATAATTTCAATTATGAAACAATAATGTTCGGTTTTTATAATTTAAATATAAAAAGTGAGGAGATTAGTTTCTCCCCACTTCCTTATCAATATTTCTTTTAAAAATTGCTTCGGAGCTTTCCATCATTTCACAAAACTCATTATAAGATGAAGCATTCTGAGGAATTTGGATAGACAATTTCTTCAACAAAGCTCCATAACCTGCTAGCTTTCCTATCTCATTATCAACAACCTTGTCCTTGCTCGGAAAAACAAGACCAGCTTTCTCAGCTTTTAAAATATAAGAATAGGAAATCAGCTGGAATAAGTCCTCACGGTTGATTCCTTTTTCAGTATCTTCAAGTTTTTTATATTTAGCATCTAAAACTATTTTTAACTCTTTATGATAAAAATCTGGATATACTTTTCGTTTCCCAACAGAAAATACTGAAATTCCATCCGTCTTATCCTTATTTCTGGGATGTACAAAACCTTTTGGCAACAAGGTGTAAATATACTCTTCCCAGAGCCAGGAAACATCAAAGAGAATACCATGAATTTTTTGCTCTTGATATCCTAACCCATGCTTCTCTCTATTTAGGATCATCAGGCAAAGCTCCTGTAACTTTCTATACTCTCTGAAATAGGCGTGTCGGATGGGTTTCGTTTTATTCATTCTGATAATCTTAGCACGATCAGCGAGTTTATAAGCTGGGGTTGCACGAGTAATTTCTGTCATATTTTCACGATTACTATCGAGCAGAGCTCCGAAACTTTTCTGATTCTTTATGTACTCAATCGTATGTCGAATCAACTGCATGAGTGGATTATCATAGGTAAATTCCCTAGTAGTATAGGCAATATTTCCCGTAAAAGGGAGATTTTTTTTCAGATGATTTCCAACATCTAGTACACCCTTTACATGACTATCGTTATGGAAAAATCGCTGGTATTCCTTATAAAGACCTTTTCGGAGAGTAGCTTGCAGATATTTGGGAAAGAGGTAAATCAAAAGCTGATAGAGTTTATCCTCTGAAGATAGACCAACATCCAAACTAGTCAGATTTATATTGAGAACCTTTTGTAAAAGATAATGCAAAAAATGGTCGTTACTTTCATCAGAAAAACGAGAGGAAATCGTTAATCTTTCCTGACCATATCCAAGAAAACCAATTACATTTCCTGTCTTGATTTCCTGATTAACTGTTTCCAAAATCTTTTGGTCCCTGTCTAGATCAGGAGAATTCATCAAATCATTTGGGAAAATAAAAATATTGTCCTCTCGAGATAGGTTATCTAGTGTTTTATCAAGTAGTGCTTGACTAAGTTTGGGATATTCTGCGACAAAGTCCTCTTTAGCGATTCTATACTGATTATCAGTGATCCGCATTGTCATCACCAGTATCTTGGGGTTCTGTTCGCTCGTTATTTGTCAGATCAAATGCTTTTTTCAATGTATCCAGAGTTTCGGCCTCCTCATAAGAACCACGTAAGTAATCTTCCAATAGAGGTTTGAGGTAATCAGACCAGAGTAACTCATAGTCAAAATCTACATCCTGCAACTTAAGGAAATAACTTGGTCCAATATGATAATGGCTGTTTAATTCCTGAACGTTTTCGATAGCAACATTCAAATTTCTTAGACGAAGTTTTGCTTCTTCGGCTTTATCACCAAGCACCTCATCAAGCATACCAACTTGACTCTCGGCAGTAACTTCAACAAAACGGAAACGACGACGCATAGCAAAATCAAAGGTATCCACTGATCGGTCAATATCATTCATAGTTCCGATGATATAGACATTTTCAGGGATATAAAATTTCTCATCAGTCTCATGTAAATTAGCATATTGGGTAGAAACACTTCCCTTTTCACCACGATAACCAGGGTCAATAGAGAAAAAGAGTTCACCAAAAATCTTTGAAATCTCTCCACGATTGATTTCATCGATGATGAAGACGAATTTCTTATCAGTATCAATTTCTGTTGGGGAAACATAGTCTTTCAAACCAAATCTCTTTCTCAATGTTTCTAGGACAGTTTTTCCACCACTTTTGTAGTATTCTTGCTTATTATAATTTTTATCTTTATACAACTCGTAAACATATTTGCGAGGTAGTGACCATCCTGGAACACCACTATCATAATTTACTGACAAATTTTGTCTACTATTAACAGATAAGTAAGATGTTTTTGTTATATATTCTTTTTCTTCAGCAACATTTATATATTCTAAGTAAGAATCCCAAGCCTCCTCAAAATTATCTTGTCCTCCAATCAATTGGGCTTCTTTTGCTTTCTGACAAAAATCTTTAAAAATACCATCCTGTAGCTTAAACTCAATAGCTCCATCCCCATTTGATACTGGTCTCAACCCCTCTACAAAATCCGTATAATCATAGGAAGGGTGAAACTGTACAAAGCCGATTTGGTCTTCGTTGCCATCCGTTAATTCTTTAGCTATTTCTTTAGCAAGATAAGTTTTTCCTGTACCAGGTGCACCACGGAGAATGAGGTTTTTGGATTGTAATAAGATATTACTCAAGGTATGATGAAAATTATTTTGTTCAGACATTTCTTTCTCTCCTTGCTTATCATTACTGTCTATAATATCTTTTGAATACTCAAATAAAATACTACCCAACATTGAAGATTCTAGTTCAGGATATGTTTTAGAAAACAGTTTAAAAATCTCATGATTCTGACGATAGGGTCCTCCTTGATTGCTTTGGGGAATCAACCTATTCCAAAATTCATTTTGACTATTCATATTTACTCCTAAAAAAGAAGGATTCTCAGAATAAATACAAAGTAGTTTTGTTACCACTGCAGAACGCCTAATAAATTCATTCTTTGACTGTTTCATGTCAAAGATAGGATTATTGAAATCCAACATTCTACCAGCTTGGATGATCTCATACAAATCCGATTTTAATTTGTTAAATCGGCCTTCTAGTTCCGATTCTGGAATGATTTTATTTGCTTGATTCTTATAGCTTTTGGTATCCTCATTCCAATAAATACCAAATTTTGAAGAACCTCCTCCACCAATCCCCATAAATAATGATTGGTACTTTCCTATCTCAAGAGTATAGCAAAAAGAATTACTTTTAGCACCTTTCCCAATGACGTATTCATCGATAGACATGGTTAAAATTCTATCAAGTGGCCATTCTTTAAGAAATTCTTCACGTAATTTTTCATTGTGAACACTATATTTAAATGCATCTTCTCTTAATCTTATTTTATTTTCTTGGTACCAAGCATAAAAATCTTCCAAGCTAACCTTTCTTTTATCCATCAATCTTACTCCTTTTATAATAGTGTTCGAATAAAAACTATATATTTCATATATAGAATATCATATCCTATAGAAAAAGAAAAGAATTTCTAAAGAAAAAGCCCAGTGTCAGGAGATTAAATATCTCATAACACTGGACTCTTTTTTATCCTAATAATACTCACCTTGACGGTAGTCCCATGAGTTAAAGGTATCTGACAAATGCATCATGATTTTATCAATATCAAGCCCTTTGCGGATAACAACTGGAGCTGGTGAGATTGAACGGTCTCCTCCTTGTTCTGGGATGAGCTTACCATCTTTATCAACCATAGACACCATCACGCCTTGCTCGTAGCGTGTTTCAATCGTTTTGTCAGGTTGGATAGATGCCACATAGTCATCTGCTTCGATGACAAGGTCCACTGCTCCTTCGATCCGTGCTCCGATCCCTTCCACCTTACCACGGTTTCCTTTACCAGATGGGTTGGCTGATGAGGCGTAGACCATTTTACCTTCTTCCCAGAGTTTGGCAGCCAATTGTTCACCAGCTTTCCCAAATTTGATGACAAAACAGCTAGTACCACGAACGTCTGTCATGAGTTCTTCGCGACCATCACCGTATGCTTTCAATTTCTCAAAAGCTTCTGGTTTCCAAGGAAGGATACAACCTAGGAGAATGTCTTCGTCCCAATGTTTTTGGTAGAAGGCTTCAATTTCTGGGTTGAGTTGTGCTAAAGCGCGAAGCTCATCCATGCTTCCACAAAGTACAACACCTGGTTTGTTGCGGTTACGCTCTTTGGCTTCAAATTTGCGCTCAAGTCCTGCCTTATCGCTCGTCATGATAATGTAACCAACTTTTGTAGGGCATACAATGCACCCGCCCTCACCTTTTAAAATGTCATAGCCTTCTTGTGAAAGTGTTCCGTTCCATTGAATGTGTTTTGTCATAATTCTATAGTTCCTTTTCTATTTTTTTCTAATACCGCCAGTAGGCTGGTCGTTGTTTTTCATAGGCAGCAATCAAATCTTCATACTGCAAAGTAATTCCGATATCATCCAAACCATTTAAGAGCTTGTGTTTCCACTCGCTATCGATTTCGAAAGTGAATTCTCCAACTGGTGAGATGATTTTTTGTTGTTCCAAGTCCACAGTTACCTGGTCGGTCGGTTTGAGTTGGGCTAGTTTCTCTCTAACCTCTCTAGGCTGAACAATGGGCAACATGCCATTATTGAGTTCATTATTGTAATGAATGTCCCCGAAAGATCCTGCAATCACGACCTTAAAACCATAGTCGGCTAGAGCCCAAGCTGCGTGTTCCCTTGAAGAACCTGCCCCAAAGTTATCCCCTGAGATGAGGATACTGGCTTTACGATATTCAGGTCGGTTAAAGACAAAGTCTGGATCCTCAGTATACTTATCGTCCAAATAACGCCAAGCATACATGAGGTACTTACCAAAGCCTTTCTTATCAATTAACTTGAGAAACTGCTTGGGGAGGATTTGGTCAGTGTCAATGTTATCATTCATGAGAGGAACGGTCGTTCCCGTATAAACTGTAAATTTCTCCATATCCTCTCCTTACTGGGCCTCTGGCATTTGCCGAACATCTACGAAGCGCCCTGCGATAGCCGCCGCAGCTGCCATAGCTGGACTGCAAAGATGGGTCTTAGCGCCAAATCCCTGTCTGTCTTCAAAGTTACGGTTGCTGGTTGAGGCACAGTGAACCCCATCAGGAACCTTGTCCGGATTCATCCCTAAGCACATAGAGCAACCTGGGTCTCTCCACTCAAAGCCAGCGTCTAAGAATACTTTATCCAAGCCCAACTTCTCCGCAGCTCGTTTGACAGGACGCGATCCTGGCACTACAATTGCTGTTAGATTGGGAGCAATTTTCTTCCCTTTGACAAATCGCGCAGCCAGCTGTAAGTCACTGAGTCGAGCATTGGTACAAGACCCGATAAAGATATAACCTAGTTCAATATCCGCTGGCTTTTGACCAGGCTCCAAGTCCATGTAATGATAAGCACGTTCATCGTTCATATCCTTAATTTCTGGGAAGCTACTGTCAAAGTCAACGCCCATAGCAGGATTGGTTCCCCAGGTCACCATAGGAGCCAAGTCTGAGACATCCATCCGGATAACCTTATCATAAACAGCATCGTCATCGCTGACAAGCGTCTTCCAGTCAGCAACAGCCTCCTCGAAAGCTTCGGGAACACATTCCCGTCCCTTGAGATAGTCATAGGTAGTCTGGTCTGGATTCATGATTCCCATCTTGGAGCCAAACTCGATGGACATATTGCAGATGGTCATTCTCTCTTCCATGCTCAGTGCATCAATGGCTTCTCCACGATATTCAACCACATAGCCAACACCACAGGCAACGCCGTACTTGGCAATTAAGGCGAGAATGTAATCCTTAGAATAAACTCCTTTTTGAGGAACACCAGTGAATTCTACCAGCATTTTCTTGGGTTTAACTTGCCAGAGTGTCTGGGTAGCAAAGACATGCTCGACCTCACTGGTCCCAATCCCAAAGGCGATAGCTCCGAAAGCTCCGTGGGTAGCTGTGTGGCTGTCTCCACAGACGATGAATTTTCCTGGTTGTGTCCGTCCTGTCTCTGGACCTACCATGTGAACGATTCCCTGCTTTTCAGAACCGTGGGCAGCATGTTCAATCCCAAACTCCTCAACATTTTCAGCGAGCTTATCAATTTGAGCCTTAGAAATAACATCTCGAATATCGTAGATATTGACCGTTGGTACATTATGATCAAAAGTTCCAAATGTCAAGTCTGGCCGTCTCAATCTGCGACCTGCATCTCGTAATCCTTGAAAAGCTTGGGGACTGGTCACTTCATGAATATAGTGCTGATCCACATACATGAGTTGGGGCTGCCCTTCTTCTCCTGTGATGACATGACGGTCCCATAATTTATCAAAAATCGATTTTCCTGCCATCCATTACCTCCAAATAAAATATAAGGCTACTAGTGTGGTCACCATCCCGAGAAACCAAACTGTTTTAAAGTACCATTTTCTAGTCTTGTGGTGAAAGGTGATTCCTGCCAACCAGGCACCAAAACCACCACAAGTAAGGGCTAAAATGAGTAAGATTTTCTCTGGGACGCGCCAAGCACCTCTTCTTGCCTTGGATTTGTCAATGCCATAAATCAAGAAAATCAGCAAATTGCAAATCAAGAGGGCAAGCGTGATTCCTTCATTTATCTTCATAATCTTTCAATGATGGCTTCTGTCATTTCCTTGGTTGAAGCCTGTCCTCCAATATCTCTTGTTAAAATGCCAGCCGCTAAACTAGCTTCAACAGCACGCTCGATACGCTCTGCATCCTCATGACGTCCAAAGCTATCTCTCAACATCATGGCCACTGATAAAACCATAGAGATAGGATTGGCAATTCCTTGACCTGCAATATCAGGTGCCGAACCATGAATAGGTTCATAAAGACTTGGACCTTTTTCAGAATGACTAGCCGATGGCATGACTCCAAGCGTGCCAGATAGAACGCTTGATTCATCAGATAAGATATCTCCGAAAAGATTCTCTGTCACGATGACATCAAACTTAGCAGGATTGGTAATCATGAGCATGGCAGCTGAGTCCACCAACTGGTCTTCCAAGGTCACATCTGGGAAATCCTGCGCGACTTCCTCAGCTACTCTGCGCCAGAGTTTTGATGTTGCTAGAACATTTTGCTTATCGATACTAGTAACGATTTTTCTGCGACTTCTTGCAATTTCAAATGCCTTGCGAATGATCCGCTCTACTTCCTCATAGCTGTAGTCGTTGATATCACGCGCTTTGCGCTCTTCAAGGATATGATCCCCAAAGTAAATCCCACCTGTCAACTCACGTACCACGACAAAGTCTACACCAGTAATTCGTTCTGGTTTAAGTGGTGACAAATGCTTAAGACTATCAAAGATTTTTACAGGGCGAATATTGGCATAAAGATTGAGTTCCTTACGAAGAGCCAGCAAGCCTTGTTCAGGTCGAATCGCTGCCCCATCATACTGAGGACTACCGATAGCCGCAAGGAGAATAGCATCTGCTTCTCTACATGCCTTGAGGGTTTCATCAGGTAAGGGATGCCCCACAGCATCAATACCTGCACCTCCAAAAGGTCGTCTATCAATCTCATAGTCAAAACCTGTTTTTAAAGCTAGAGCTTCCAGAACCGCTAAACCAGCTTCCATAATTTCTGGACCGATTCCATCCCCTGCTAGAGCTACTATTTTCTTTGTCATAGCCTTCTCCTTTACACACTAGGCAGGTCTCGGTAGGAAACGCTATGCCCCATCTCACCTGCATTCTCTTTTTGAACAAAAGTATTGGCATTGATATAAGCAATAGCCGAAGCTTTCAACACATCGAAATCAAGACCTGCTGCGTTAAAGATGGTTTCTGTATCTCTGTTTTCAACAGTAACCAAGACACGAGCTTGAGCATCAATTCCATCTGTCACAGCGTCAATGGTATAGGACACCAAGCGGACAGATTGGTTAAAGAACTTATCGATAGCGTTAAAGATCGCTTCAACAGAGCCTTGCCCTGTCGCATTAAATTCTACTTTTTCACCATCCATATTGGCTAGACTAACGAGCGCTTCAATCTCATTATCTGCATGGGTTTGAAGTTGTAAATCATCAAAGTGGAAGCCTTCTGGATTTTCAACCATGGTTCCAGCTACCAGAGCTCGAATATCTGCATCCGTGATTTCTTGCTTTTTATCAGCTAACGCCTTGAACTTAGCAAAGAGTGGTTTGATATCCTCTTCTGTAAAGTCTAGAGCCAATTCTCTTAGTTTCTCAACAAAGGCATGCCGACCAGACAATTTACCAAGTGGAAGGCTATTACTCTTGACACCGACCAATTCAGGTGTGATGATCTCATAAGTGAGAGGATTTTTAAGGACTCCATCTTGGTGAATACCCGATTCATGAGAGAAGGCATTACCACCAACGACAGCCTTATTTTTAGGAACTGGAATACCCGAGAAGCGAGAAACCATTTCTGACGTATTCATTGTTTCATCCAAAACAATATCACTAGTTGCTTGGAAGAAATCCTCACGAATCTTCAAAGCAACAGCTACTTCTTCAAGAGCAACATTACCTGCGCGTTCACCGATACCATTAATAGTTCCCTGGACACGTCCAGCACCGTGTTTAATTGCTGTCAAAGTATTTGCAGTTGCCATACCGAGATCATCGTGACAGTGGACACCAAAGACAACTTTATGATCTGATTTAATATTTTCAGTCAAGTGATCAAAGATACGTGCAAACTCTTCTGGAGTTGTAAAGCCAACTGTGTCAGGGATATTGATATAAGATGCACCTGCATCAACCGCTGTTTGAACGACTTGCAAGAGGAAATCCAACTCTGTTCTAGTCGCATCTTCAGGAGAGAATTCGACGATTTCAAACTTAGAACGTGCATAAGAAACATGTTTCTTGATAGCTTCTAAAATCTCTTCCTTGCTTTTATTGAGCTTATACTTGCGGTGAATCGGACTGGTAGCGATAAAGACATGAATTTGAGGATACTTGGCATCCTTAAGAGCCTCATAACAAGCATCAATATCAGATTTTACAGAACGAGCTAATCCTGTCACTGCTGTTTTTTTCATGGCTTTAGCAATTTCTTGAACAGCTATAAATGAATCTGGACTAGCAGCCGGAAAACCAGCTTCAATTACAGAAATTCCCCATTTCTCCAGCTGTCTTGCAATGGAAACTTTTTCCTTTATTGAGAAGTTAACACCAGGTGTTTGCTCCCCATCACGAAGGCTTGTATCAAAAAATTCAACTTTACGCATAAGATTTCCCCTTTTCCAAATGTGGTTTTAAAAAAACATCTCGCTTAGAAGCCCAAGCGAGATGTTGATTTACTCCCGCTTGGTAAGCCAAACAGGACTAATGCTTTTGCACTAGCCCGAGTACCTCAACAACAAAGCAAATTGATTAAACTTAGCTGTTTTCATGTTTGACTTTCTCCTTCGTTTGATATCTTGTTTAGTATTTTAGCATAGCTAAAAACACTTGTCAAGAAAAAATCCATTATTTTCTGAAAATTTCTTCAGTAAAGAATATTTTGCTAATTGAAAGTATTTGAAAAGTCAAGTAACTTTCCTTATTTTTTCACAGTCAAGTTCCAACTTTTTTCGATGAGTTCTAACACTTCTTCATCTTGCAAACTATCATCAAGCGCCAGACTAAGCCAGTAGCGTTTGTTCATATGAAAGGCTGGATAAATGCCTTTTTTTGAAAACAGGTCAGCTACTTGGTCGTGTTTGAGGTTGACTGCTTCGACTAGCCCTTCTCTGCCCTTTTCCAGCTTATCCCAAGGAATTCTCATCACAACAGCATACCACTTTTGATTGCCTTCATGTCTTAACACTGCTGTATCAGGCGATTTCTCCCAAAGATACTCCAATTGATTACCATATTTTTTCTGAACTTGAACCATGATACGCTTAGTCTGAGGGCAGATAAAATCCTGTACATCAAAGCAAGCCTTCCGAATCTGGTAAAGAATCTCCAAACAAGCCTCACGAACACTTCCGACAAAACTTCCCCGCATACTTTCCATATGTACTTGAGGATAGTGGTCACCCGTTTCCTGATCAAAAACCTGAAAACTCACATTGTCAGGAGTGATAGAGACTGTCATGGAAAAGTCACCTTGCAAAATCTGGCAACTATAGGTCCAGACTTCCCCATTTTCCACAAAACCATAGGCATGTGCTTTTTCTTTATTAAACTGATAGGATTTAAAAATTTCAAACATAAGTGAAAACTGCTACCAAAAGCTAGCAGTTCCTTTCTATTTTTTAAAAGACAACCTTAGTACCGTGAAGTTGCGTCACACCCAGCTGGTCGATAAAGGTTTGACGGTTATCCAAGTCAATCCCCCCACCTGGTAGAATTTCAATTTTACCTTTAGCATGTTCCAAAATTCTGTGATAATGAGCGAAACGTTTCTCTAGCGAGTCTCCAGACACACCAGCACGAGTTAAGATACGAGCGACTCCGGCTTGGCTGAGCCAGTCAATGGCTTCCAACTGGTCTTCATCACTCAATTCATCAAAGGCCATGTGAAAGACAATTTCCATTCCTTTAGATGTGGCAATCAACTTTTCAAGATTAGCCTTATCCAACTTCTTATCAGCAGTTAAAGCCCCAAATACAACACCTTGGCTTCTAGCCTGAGCAGTCAAACGAATGTCTTCTAGCATGATTGCTATTTCAAGATCAGTATAGACAAAATCTCCACCACGGGGACGAATCATGGTCATAATGGTGGTGTCGTAGTTAGCCGCCAGTTCAACCGCTGCCTTGGTCACTCCATAGCTGGGTGTTGTTCCTCCTACTGCTAGATTGTCACAAAGTTCGATTCGACGAGCTCCAGCCTGCATCGCTTTTTCAAGCAAGGTCACATTTTCAGCACAAAATTCGTAAATCATTTGATTCTCCTTGATGTTTTCTTTAAATTTATTATATCATATTATTTTAAATATGCTTTTATTTTTATCAAGGCAAATAACTACTATTTTTATCTATTATTTGTCAGGAATGACTTTAAAGAGATAGTAGGTGATAAAGATAGTCAAGGCTCCCAGACCGATTTTGACTGGCAAAAGAGGGGCAAAATAAATAGAAATCCCCATCAAGATATAGATAGATACGATGATTTTTTTCTTTCGTTCACGCGCGATTGACTTGGTTTCTCGAAAATCAGCTACATAGGTCTGATAAAGCTTGGTATGATAAAGCCAGTCTTCAAAACGCTTAGAAGATTTTGAAAAGCAAGCGATCGCTAACAAAAGAAAGGGAGTTGTTGGCAAAAGGGGTAGGACAACTCCAATAACAGCTAAAGCCAGTGAAATAAAGCCGATACTGAGATAAATGAGACGCATGATTTCTCCTAGATAAATTATTCTTCCTCTAGTTTCGCATACAAGGAGGAAATTTGTCAAGCCTCAACAAAAAAGAGCCTGAAATTTATTTTCAGGACTCTACATTTTATTTAATTTTCTCTTCTTCGTAGTCGCCATTACTACATACAACCTGCTTGCCACCACCACGGACCTTTTTCTCCACAAGGAAGTGTCCGCATTTTGGACAATCACGGCCAATTGGTTTATCCCAGGAAGTAAATTCACATTCTGGATAGCGATTGCAACCATAAAAGATACGATTGCGCTTGGTTTTGCGTTCAATGATTTGTCCTTGATGACAGCTTGGACACTCGACTCCAATCTCCTTAACAATCGCTTGTGTATGACGGCAGTCTGGGAAGTTGCTACAAGCATAGAATTTACCAAAACGACCGAGCTTAATCACCATTGGACTGCCACAAACTTCACAGTCAAATCCAGCTGGCTCATCCTTGATCTGGATTTTTTCCATTTCGGATTCAGCCTTGGCTACTTCTTTGGAGAATGGTTTATAAAATTCGTCAATAACACGTTGCCACTGCTCTTTTCCAACTTCGACATCATCCAGTTTCCCTTCCATCTCAGCTGTGAAGGTCACGTTTACGATATCTGGGAAGTATTCAACGATGAGTTTATTGACAATTTCTCCCAGTTCTGTCGGTTCAAAACGTTTTGCTGCCAGACGAACGTAGTAGCGTTTTTGGATAGTTTCAATGGTCGGAGCATAGGTTGACGGGCGTCCAACTCCATTTTCTTCCAAGGTCTTGATAAGAGTCGCTTCCGAATAGCGAGCTGGCGGTTGAGTGAAATGTTGTTCTGGCTTGCTATTGACCTGCTTGACCACATCTCCTACTGCCATATCTGGCAACATTTTATTCTTATCAGAATCATTATAAATGGCAAGATAACCATCAAACTTAACCTGACTACCATTGGCAGCAAATTGAACCCCATTTTGAGACAATTTAACAGCCATGGTATCAAAGATAGCGCCTGTCATCTGGCTAGCCACAAAACGGTTCCAGATCAGGGTATAGAGCTTGAGCTGGTCTTTGTCCAAGTACTTAGCGATGCTTTCAGGTGTGTTAAAGACACTAGATGGACGAATGGCTTCGTGGGCATCCTGAGCACCTGAGGCATTCTTGACCTTGCTACCATGCTTGGAATACTTGCTACCAAAACGGTCGTTAATGTAGCTTGCAGCTTCGTTCTGAGCCACAGGACTGATACGAGTCGAGTCAGTACGCATATAGGTAATCAAACCTTGCACACCTGATCCGATATTGATCCCTTCATAGAGCTGTTGAGCCACCATCATGGTCTTTCGAGTACGGAAATTAATTTTGTTAGCCGCATCCATTTGCATGGTTGAAGTTGTATACGGTAGGGGCGCATTGCGTTTGCGTTCTTTCTTATCTACCTGGTCTACTGTGAAATCTTTACTAGTCAAATGGGACAAGACTTCTTTGACCTCTTCATTGGTGGTCAATTTCATCTTTTTGCCATTCATACCATAGAAAGAAGCCTGAAATTGTTTGGTTCCCTTCTTAAAAACACCATCAATTGTCCAGTATTCTTCCGGTTGGAAGGCATTGATTTCATTTTCACGGTCAATGATGAGTTTAAGGGCAACTGACTGCACGCGCCCTGCTGATAAGCCCTTCTTAACCTTTTTCCACAAAATAGGCGAAATCGAATACCCTACCAAGCGGTCCAAGACACGACGAGCTTGTTGGGCATCGACCAAGTCCATGTCAATCTTGCGAGGTTTTTTAAAGGCATTTTTTACTGCGTCTTTGGTGATTTCATTAAAAACCACACGGTTGGCATCATTCTCATCCAAATCAAGGATATGAGCCAAATGCCAGGAAATTGCTTCTCCTTCACGGTCCGGGTCACTCGCCAGAAAGACTTTATTGGACTTTTTAGCTTCTTTTTTCAAGTCATTAATGAGAGGGCCTTTTCCACGGATATTGATATACTGCGGTTCATAGTTATTTTCAATGTCGACCGACATACTGGATTTTTTCAAATCACGTATATGCCCGACACTGGCTAAAACCTTGTAATTTCTGCCTAGATATTTCTCAATCGTTTTCGCCTTGGCAGGAGACTCTACGATGACTAGATTTTTTTTAACTGTTGATTTTTTCTTCTTTGTTGCCGTAGCCACACTATCACACCTTTTCAAAGTAATAAACTTTATAAAGTGTAAACCATTTTTCTATAGCTGTCAAGACCTAAGTACTATATATAGAAGAAAAGTTTATCTGAGGGAACAAATTTCTCCTTAAAATTCAAACTCAGCCAGCACATCTTGACCGCTGGAAATCAGTTTTGCTCCCTCTTGAATCAGGTGGTGACAGCCATCTGAATGGCCATCTAAAATGTTTCCTGGAATGGCAAAAACATCGCGTCCTTCTTCCATAGCTCGCTCACAAGTAATAAGACTACCAGAACGCATCCTTGCCTCTGCAACGATCACACCACGGCAAAGGCCAGCAATGATGCGATTACGAGCTGGAAAGTGAAATTTCAAGGGTTCTTCATCTGGTCCGTATTCGCTAAGTACCAAATGGTGATTGCCAATGTGTTCTTGCAAACGTTTATTGGCACGGGGGTAGAAAACATCCAAGCCTGTTCCAATGACGGCAATCGTTCTTCCTCCATTCTGGAGTGCAGCCATATGGGCAGCCGTATCAATCCCTTTGGCCAAACCACTGACCACAATTAACTCGTTTTCCAAACCTTGAATGACTTTCTGAACCGACTTTGCTCCCTGACTTGAACATGAACGACTCCCTACAAGAGCAACCTTTGGAAATTTCAATAAGTCTAGATTCCCTTTATAAAACAAGATCGCTGGAGCATCATAAATCTCACTCAGATCCCAAGGATAACAGTCGTCTAGAATCGAGAAGGAGGGGAATTTTTGAAACTCCTTCTCCAACTGTGCATCATCTATCTGGAAATAGCGTTCCATAAAGACAGCAGGATTACGGCATCCCGATATTTCTGCAATGTCACCTAGCAAGAGCTCCTGATCTACAGTCTCATCGTATTCAAGAACAGTTAAAATCTGTTGATTTGTCAGCCCAGCTTTTCTCAATTTGTAAATCTCATAGTTTGTGATCTTCATATACAACTCCATTTCTTTTTCTACTCATCTATCTATTCGTAAAAAAATAAAAAGAAGACCAAGAATCTTCTTTTTTTCATTTATTCAGCTTTAGCTTTAGTATTTGACCAGCTACTTTCAACCATCGGTAAGATTGTTTTTAAAGTTTCCCCATCCCCTTCAAGTGAAACATAGCGGATTTTACCATCATTTGATCGGAAAACCCAAGTAACGAGGTATTTCCCTGACTTAGCAATTGCATTGACAACATAGGCTTCATAACCTCCAATGGTCGATTTGGAGCCCCAAACCTTACTGAAATCAGAGCTTTGTTCTTTGGAAGTTAAAATACTAGATGAGACAGCCACAACATCCAGTTTAGCATATTCTTCTTCGCTGATATTAAACTGCTCAGCCTTGAAGGTATTCAGCGTAACAATGTTGATATCTGTTCCATCACTATACTGTATATCATTTCCACCTTCTACTTCATGGAATCGAACCCATGATTTGGGTACCTTGACAAAACCATATTCATTCGAACCAATGATTTGCGTCTCTTCCTTTTTCGCTTCAGAAACGTCAGAGCTAGAGCTACTCGTTTCCTGACTGCTAGAAGAACTAACAACTGCAGACGAACTTTCTTCGGTTGCTGTTTGTGATTTATTGGAGCATGAAGCTAGAAAAACACTAGCAGTAACTACAGTACCTAAAATTAATAATTTTTTCATCCTACCACCTTTCCATCTGCATTATAAGAAAAATATGGACTTCTGTCAAATTCTAACCTAATCTATTCTGTTAGTTTCCGATTTTATAGCTCACATTTAAAGCAAAAACTCTTGAAAAATCTTCAAGAGTTTTATTTTCTATTTCTATTCTTCATCCATGCTCAAGACGCTAAGGAAGGCTTCTTGTGGGACTTCTACTGATCCGATAGCCTTCATGCGTTTCTTACCAGCTTTTTGTTTTTCAAGGAGTTTGCGTTTACGAGAAACGTCACCACCGTAACACTTGGCAAGTACGTTCTTACGAAGGGCCTTGATATCAGTACGAGCCACGATTTTGTGCCCAATAGCTGCTTGAATTGGCACCTCAAATTGTTGACGAGGGATGATTTTCTTGAGCTTATCCACGATGAGTTTCCCACGTTCGTAGGCAAAATCCTTGTGAACGATAAAGCTGAGGGCATCCACCTTGTCCCCATTGAGAAGGATATCCATTTTGACCAGTTTAGATGGGCGATACTCTGACAATTCGTAGTCAAAACTTGCATAACCACGTGTCGAAGACTTAAGCTTATCAAAGAAGTCAAAGACAATTTCAGCAAGTGGAATTTGATAGATGACATTAACACGATTGTCATCAATATAGTCCATGGTTACAAAGTCCCCACGCTTGCGCTGAGCTAGTTCCATAACTGCTCCGACAAACTCCTGCGGTACCATGATTTGCGCCTTGACATACGGTTCTTCAATAGTCGCAATCTTGGTTGGATCTGGAAATTCAGAGGGGTTAGACACATCCATAGATTCACCGTCAGTTTGGTTAACCTTGTAAATAACAGACGGAGCTGTCATGATGAGGTCAATATTGAACTCACGTTCTAAACGCTCTTGGATAACATCCATATGGAGAAGTCCAAGGAATCCACAACGGAAACCGAATCCAAGCGCCTGAGATGTTTCTGGTTCAAACTGCAGGCTGGCATCGTTGAGCTGCAATTTTTCAAGGGCTTCACGAAGGTCATTGTACTTGTTTGATTCGATTGGATAAAGACCCGCAAAGACCATAGGATTCATCTGCTTGTATCCATCTAGCGGTTCTGCTGCTGGATTGCTTGCTAGAGTAACTGTATCACCCACACGGGTATCTTGAACCGTTTTGATAGAAGCCGCAATATAACCAACGTCACCAGTCGCAAGAAAATCACGACCAACTGCTTTCGGCGTGAAAATACCGACCTCCGTCACATCAAAGGTCTTGCCATTGCTCATGAGCTGAATCTTATCGCCAGGTTTAACCACTCCGTCCATAACACGCACTTGGAGGATAACCCCACGATAGGCATCATAAACTGAGTCGAAAATCAAGGCTTTTAATGGAGCTGCAACATCACCCGTTGGTGCTGGCACTTTTTCAACGATCTGCTCAAGAATTTCTTCAATACCAATACCAGCTTTGGCTGAAGCTAAGACTGCTTCGCTGGCATCCAGTCCGATGACATCCTCAATCTCTGTACGAACACGCTCTGGATCAGCTGCTGGAAGGTCAATCTTGTTAATGACTGGCAGAATTTCCAAATCATTGTCCAAGGCTAGATAAACGTTAGCAAGAGTTTGAGCTTCAATCCCTTGAGCCGCATCAACCACCAAAATCGCTCCTTCACAGGCAGCTAGCGAACGCGACACTTCATAGGTAAAGTCCACGTGTCCTGGTGTATCAATCAAGTGGAAAATATAGGTTTCGCCATCTTTTGCAGTGTAATTGAGCTCAATGGCATTGAGTTTAATGGTAATCCCACGTTCACGCTCAAGATCCATACTATCTAGAAGTTGGGCTTGCATTTCACGACTAGAAACGGTCTCCGTCTTTTCCAAAATGCGGTCTGCTAGGGTTGATTTCCCATGGTCAATATGGGCGATAATAGAGAAGTTCCGAATCTTCTCCTGTCGTTTCTTCAATTCTTCTAAGTTCATGATGCTCTTCCTTTCAGGGTATCTATTAATTATAAATTGTTTTTAACATTTTGACAAGACCATACCCTGCTAGGAGTACTAATCTTCGGCAATAAAACCATCATTTTCGATAAAGTGGTGTTCGGTCATTCCTTGGTCTGTAAAGACGATTCCATGAAGGACACCACCATAAACAGCTCCTCCATCCATGCCAATCTTGCCATCTTCTGTCATCCAAAGCTCAGCAGTACCTCGGTCTTGCTTTAGCAAACCATAAACTGGTGTATGCCCAAAGACAATGATTTTCCCAGTATGATTTTCGGCTTCGTGGAATGGCTTTCTGAGCCAGACTTTCTTGTAATCAGTCGTTTCATGCCAATCATCCAAGGTCAAATCAATACCTGCGTGAACAAAGATATATTTGTCTGTCTCTACCACAAATGGCATTTGACGAATAAATTCGACCAAGTCTGCCGCTTCAGTCGCAACACGCTTGGCATCTTCTACGCCATCAACTGGTGCATCCAAGGGACGACCTAAAATTGAGTTAATGGTTGTATCACCACCATTGCGACGATAATGGTCATAGCTTTCTTCTGGGTCATCAAGCCAAGTCAGAAACATATACTCATGGTTACCTGATAAACAAATAGCTCCTTGATTGTCGACCAAGTCTTTGACCATCTCTAGAACACGGCGACTGTCTTCACCTCGGTCAATCAAATCCCCTAGAAAGAGCAACTGAGTTTGACCATCCCAGGTCTTGAGCAGATCTTCTAGCATACCTGCCTTTCCGTGAACATCTCCAATTACATAATAGTCTGTCATTTATTTCATCCTCGTTTGCAATAATTCTCTGGCTTGGGTAAGGGCAGCTTCGGTTACATTTTCCCCAGCCAACATCTTAGCTACTTCCTCTACTCGCTCTTCTAAAGTCAAAAGGCGAACCGTCGACACCGTTGAGTGCTCATCGCTAATCTTCTCAATAAAGAATTGATAATCCGCGATGGCAATCACTTGTGGAAGGTGAGAAATAGCAAGAACCTGACCATGCTGACCAATCTTATGAATCTTTTGAGCAATGGCTTGGGCCACACGACCTGAAACTCCCGTATCCACCTCATCAAAGACAATACTAGTCTTACCTTCTTTGCGAGAAAAGGCGGATTTAATAGCTAGCATGAGGCGGGATAATTCCCCACCAGATGCAACTTTGACCAAAGGCTTAAAGTCCTCACCTGGGTTGGTGGAAATGTAAAATTCGACTGCTTCATTTCCTTCACGGCTGAACTTACTCTTACTAAAGCGAACCTGAAATTGAGCCTTCTCCATATAGAGATCTTGCAGTTCTTGTTTAATCTCTGCCTCAAGCTGCTGGGCCAAATCATGGCGAGCAGATGCAAGCTGACCTGCCAAATCAACAAGATTAACTTCCAATTTCTTGAGTTCTGCTTCCATATCTTCGGAAGAAAGATTATTTCCAGTCAAGAGATTGTACTCTTCCGTAATCTTGGCAAAATAAAGCAAAACATCGTCCACAGTTCCACCGTACTTGCGTGTAATAGTATTTATAAGGTCTAAGCGATTTTCAACCTGCATGAGACGATTGCCATCAAAATCCAAGTCCTCAATAATATCTTCCAAACGCTTTGTAATATCTTCTAAAACATAGTAGGTCTCAGACAGAGAACTTGAAATTTCACGGTATTCAGGGTCGTATTCTTCAACACTTTCCATGTCATTCATGGCTGAACGGACATTAGCAAGACTGGAGAATTCCTCATTGTCCAGCATACTGTAGGCATTGGTTAGCGTATCCGCAATATTTTTATGATTGAGGAGTTTATCTCGTTCTTGGTTGAGAGCTAAGTCTTCACCAGCCTGTAAGTTCGCTGCCTCAATCTCTGCCATTTGAAATTCCAACATCTCAATACGAGCCTTATGTTCCTGCTGGTTTTTCTTGACTTCCAAAACCTGCTTGCGCATTTTGCGATAGGCATCAAAGCTCGTCTGATAGGTCTCCTTCAAGTCCAAGAAAGCAGCATCACCAAACTCATCCAACATCTGGATGTGCAGTTGAGGACGCATTAACTCCTCTTGGTCATGCTGACCATGGATATCCACAAGGTGTTGCCCAATGGCACGCAAGACAGAAAGATTGACCATCTGACCATTCACGCGACTAACACTACGACCATTTTGCAGAATTTCACGCCGGATGATAATTTCATCACCCATTTCCAAACCTTGCTCATCAAAAAGTTCCTGTAAAAGGCGACTATTTTCAACTGAGAAAAGCCCCTCAATCTCTGCTTTTGGCGCACCGTGACGAATAACATCTGTCGTTGCACGAGCCCCCAACATGAGATTCATAGCGTCGATAATGATAGACTTTCCAGCACCCGTTTCCCCGGTCAAAACAGTCATACCCTTTTCAAAATTGAGGGAAATCGCCTCAATAATGGCAAAGTTTTTTATCGAAATTTCAAGTAACATACTGACCTACCATTTTTTGACTTGTTCAACAATTTCCTCAGCTGCCTCTGCTGTTCTAGCTACAATTAAGATAGAATCATCATCAGCTAGACAGCTAAAAATCTGTTCAGAGAATGCCTCAACCAACTGACTCTTCACAAAAATAGTATTTCCAGGAATGACAGCAAGGTTGATCATATTTCCCATTAACTCAGAACTCACAATATTGTCCTCAGCTAACTGCAAACTTTTGACGATTGATTTTGGCAACTCATAGATATAGGTGTTGTTCTTCAAAGGAATTTTAACAATACCAAGCTCCTTGATGTCCCTTGAGACAGTGGCTTGCGTAGCAGAAATACCTGCTTCCTTCAAATGCTCAACGATTTCTTCCTGAGTCCCGATTTGATAATCCGTGACAAATCTTCTAATTTTTTCAAGTCTCTCTTTTTTATTCATCTTTAAATTCTCTATGTGCTCTCTCTACAACTTTTTCTATTTCGGGAGCAACTTGATTACTTGCTCCCTCTTCCTTTTTCAAATATGCCAGAAATTCAATGTTTCCATGTCCACCTTGGATTGGTGAATAGTCTAATCCAAGCACTGAAAAACCTTGCTCAACTGCCATAGCAGTGACAGATTCAAGGACAGTTTGATGAACCTTGGCATCGCGAATGATTCCATTCTTTCCAATCTGCTCACGACCTGCTTCAAACTGGGGCTTAACCAGAGCCACCACCTGCCCTTGATCTGCCAAGACACGGTGCAAGGCAGGCAAAATCAGACTGAGGGAAATGAAACTCACATCAATACTGGCAAAGCTCGGTTCCTGCTCAAAATCAGTCTTTTCAGCATAACGAAAATTAAACTGCTCCATGCTGACAACCCGTGGGTCTTGACGTAATTTCCAAGCCAACTGATTGGTGCCAACATCGACTGCAAAGACTAACTCAGCACCATTTTGCAACATGACGTCAGTAAATCCACCAGTGGAAGCCCCAATATCAATCGTAGTTGCTCCCTCCACTGACAAATCAAAGACCTGCAAGGCCTTCTCTAGTTTTAGACCACCTCGACTGACATACTTGAGTTTTTCACCCTTGAGTTTTAGCTCAGTGTCATCTGGGATTTTCTCTCCTGGTTTGTCAAAGCGTTCTCCATTAAGGACTGCTACGACTAGTCCAGCCATGACACCGCGCTTGGCCTGTTCTCGCGTTTCAAACAAGCCCTGTTTATAAGCTAGTACATCCACTCTTTCCTTAGCCATTGATTCTCAAACTTTCTACTATTTTCACAATCGGTGCTGTTTCAAAGGGAACCTGCTGGGCAATTTCTTCTAATTTAGCCTCGGCTTGATTCAGAGTTTGGTTACAAAAGGCAATGGCCTTTTCCAAGCCCAACAAGGCTGGATAGGTCGACTTTTCTGCCTGTAAATCCTTTTGCGGTGTCTTGCCGATTTCCTCAAAACTAGCTGTCACATCCAGCACATCATCTCGAACTTGAAAGGCAAGTCCGATTAATTCACCCACAGTTTTCAATTTTGCTTGGATTTCTGGTTCCAATTCCGCAATGATAGCAGCTGCTTGGAAAGGATAAGCTAGTAATTTTCCAGTCTTATTGGCATGAATGGTCTGAAGTTCTTCCAAGGATAAATGCTGGTGTTCGCCTTCCATATCTAAAACCTGCCCTGCCACCATACCTAGACTCCCTGAAGCAAGGGATAAGTTGGCAATCAAATCCACCTTGATCTGACTTGATAAATCTGCCTGCGCTATCAAGGCATAGGGATCTAGGAACAAGGCGTCTCCTGCCAATATTGCCATCGCTTCGCCAAATTTCTTATGATTGGTTAAACGCCCTCGACGGTAATCGTCATCATCCATAGCAGGAAGGTCATCGTGAATCAAGCTCCCTGTATGAATCATTTCCAAGGCCGCGGCTACCTGCGCATGAGCTGGTTGGATAACCACTTTCAGGGATTCCAAAACTTCTAGCAAAAGAAAAGGGCGAATACGCTTGCCACCAGCATGAATGGAATAGAGAACAGACTCTCGCAAACTAGAGGCAAACTGCTGGTCTCCATAAAAATCTTCCAAAGCCGATTCAACAAGAGCTAATTTTTCTTGCTTCTTCATTCAAAATCACTTTCTGTCCCGTCTTCTTGCATGACCTTAACCAAGGTCTTTTCAGCCTTGTCCAGCGTCGCTTGGAGCTCTTTTGACAAGACCATTCCCTTTTGAAAGGCAGCAATCGCATCTTCTAAAGCAATTTCACCATTTTCTAAACTTTGGACAATGATCTCCAGTTCTGCTAGATTTTCCTCAAATTTCTTTTGTTTTGACATCTTTAACCTCTAATTCTACTTGACCATCTCGCATCAAAAGCGTCACTTGATCTTTTTTATTCAACATCTCAACAGAATCGACTACGGACTCTTCTTTTTTGACAATTGCATAACCACGAGCCACGATTCGACTGGTATCCAACATCATCAAAGCTTCTGAAAGTCGCTTGACTTCAGCAACCTTGGCATCATAAACCAGCGCCATTTGGCTGCGTAGGAGCTTGTCCAACTGACCTAGGCGGTCTTGATAGCGTTGAATTTTGGTAACAGGTGATAACTGGACTAGTCGATGCGTCCTTGCTTGGACTAGCTGTTTATTATCAGAAATCCGTGTTCGCAAACTTTGTTTTAATCGCAGTTGCAGTTGATCTAACCGTTGTAAATAACCATCATACAAACGCTCTGGCTGTCTAAAGATGACTGACTGACTGCATTTTTTCAGAGCTTCTTTTTTTCTTGACAGGACATTCTGAACTGCTGTTGCCATCCGCTTTTCTTGATTTTGCAAATGAGCTAATACATCCAACTTGGTCACAGGCGTTGCCAGTTCAGCAGCAGCTGTTGGCGTCGCAGCCCGTCTATCTGCCACAAAATCCACCAAGGTCACATCCGTCTCATGACCAACACTAGAGATGATGGGTAAACGAGATTCGAAAATAGCCCGTACCACGATCTCTTCGTTAAAAGCCCAGAGATCCTCGATGGAACCCCCACCACGACCAATGATGAGAACATCTAGGTCCTCACGTTGATTGGCACGCGCAATATTTCGAGCAATTTCCTCCGCTGCTCCATCACCTTGTACCTTGGTCGGATAGAGAAGGATATCAACACCAGGAAAACGTCTGCTGACGGTCGTGATGATATCTCGAATAACAGCTCCACTGCGACTGGTTACCACACCGATACGCTTAGCAAACTGGGGAAGAGGTTGCTTGAATCTCTCTTGAAATAGACCTTCTTCCGTTAGTTTTTTCTTGAGTTGTTCAAACTGAATCGCAAGCGCCCCAACCCCATCAGGCTCAGCTTTTTCAATGATGATAGAGTAGCTACCGCTTGGTTCATAGACCTGCACACGCCCAATTACATTGATCTTCATTCCTTCTTCCAGGTCGAAACCTAATTTCTGATAGATCCCTGACCAGATGGTCGCTTGAATAACTGCATGGTCATCCTTTAGGGAGAAATATTGGTGAGTAGGTCGTTTACGAAAGTTGGAAACTTGACCAGTTAAATAGACCCGTTCCAAGTAAGGGTCTTTATCGAATTTCATTTTCAGATACTTGGTCAAAGTTGTTACCGATAAATACTTTTCCATCTCCACCTACTATTCATTTTCTTGCTTTTCCATGGGTATTATTATACCAAAAACATGCTTAAAAATCACCTTTTTCCTACTGAAACTAAAGGAAAAATAGAAAAAGGAGGCATGGCCTCCTCATCTGATTATTTACTGTTTCGCGCTTCTTCCAAAATCTTAGAAATTTTGGTGGTCAAAAGGTCAATAGCAACGGTATTGCTGACTCCTTCAGGAATGACGATATCAGCATATCGTTTGGTCGGCTCAATAAACTGGTGGTACATAGGTTTTACCACACCTAGGTATTGGTCAATCACGCTATCCAGACTACGGCCACGCTCCTCCATATCTCGCTTGATCCGACGAATAATACGCACATCATCATCTGTATCCACAAAAATCTTGATATCCATCAAATCGCGCAGACGCTTGTCCTCCAAGACCAGAATCCCCTCAACGATAAAGACATCCTGAGGCTCCTGACGATAGGTCTTGCTACTCCGTGTATGCGCTGTATAGTCATAAGTTGGAATGTCCACTGGGCGCCCTGCCAACAATTCCTTAATCTGCTCGATCATCAAGTCTGTATCAAAGGCAAATGGATGGTCGTAGTTGGTTTTGACACGCTCTTCAAAGGTCAAATGAGACTGATCCTTGTAGTATGAATCATGCTCAATCATGGAAATCTTTTCATCAGGAAAATGCGATAAAATGGCTCTTGAAACACTGGTTTTACCACCACCAGAACCACCTGTCACTCCGATAATGATTGGTCTATTTTGCATGCTATCCTCCGTTTTTTTATCCGTCGTCTATTCTATCACATTTTTTGTAAAATTTATAGTCTGATTTGGATAGTCTAGGGGGAAACGATTCCATCCCCACACTCTAGTTAAACTAGCTAAAAACCTTCCTTGGCTTGTAGAGATTGCCCCTTTTTTCTAGAATGGCTAGCAATGTATCTCCTTCAAAGGCAGCCAATTCTTTGTCCGTTTGGTCTAGCTCGATAAAACGACCAAAGCGCACTTCTGTAGCTTCTTCTGGACTTAGGAAAACTTTGACAAGATTCCCTATTCCAATTTCAAGAGGATGGAGAAAGTCCAGCTGACCAGCCTCCACTTTTGCAGCAATTTCGTCCAAGGTAAGAGCATCCTCCAGTTGTAACCCTGCAGCACTAGTCCGTGTCAGATGCGACATATGGGCCGCGTAACCAAGCTTCTCTCCCAAGTCAACTGACAAGGTACGGATATAAGTTCCTTTACTGCATTTTACACGAAAAGTAAATCGTGCTAGATGACCCTCATAAGAAATCGGACTTGTTCGTTCAAATTGATAAATGGTCACCTGACGTTCTGGACGCTCCACTTCCTGACCTGCACGCGCATACTCATAGAGCTTGCGACCATTGACCTTGACAGCCGAGTACATAGGTGGAATCTGAGTAATAGGCCCAGTCAGACTCGCAATCGCTTCATCGACAATGGTTTCATCCAAGGGCGACAAAACAGGGGTCTCTGCGACCACTTCTCCACTGGCATCCTCAGTCGTCGTTGAATAACCAATAGTGATTTCCCCCTCATAGACCTTGCCCTCGTCCTGCATAAACTCGACCATGCGGGTCGCCTTACCAACCGCAATCGGCAAAACACCCACCACATCTGGATCCAAGGTCCCACCATGACCAATTTTCTTGGTTCCCAAAATCTTACGCAGCTTAAAAACCGCATCATGCGAGGTCATCCCCGCTTCTTTTTTTAAGTTGATAATACCGTTCATGTGTTGCTTTCTGATTTCATTCATGAAATATCTTCTTCAAGAATTGTAATGTAATTATCTTTTGTAACAAAAGATAATGTGGCTAATCTTCTTGCTTGGTTCATAACTATCCTATCAAATACATTTCTTACAAATCGCCCATTTGCATTTTTATTTTCAGGATTGTTACTATGTAATTCTAAATATTTTTTTAATGTTTCTTTTGCAGAATCATGCAAAATGTATTCTTCATTTTTACAATGTGAAAGAAAAATGTCAAACATTTGGTCCACAGTATAATCTTCAAACGTAATAAAATAATTAAATCTTGATTTTAACCCAGGATTAGATTCAAAAAATTTTTTCATCAATTCATCATATCCAGCAACAATAACCACCAAATCATCTCGATAGTCTTCTAATGCTTTAGTTAACTCAGTTAAACACTCTCGACCATAACTATCACTTTTATCGTTTTCAGTAATACTATATGCTTCATCAATAAACAATACACCACCTTTGGCTTTTTGTATCAATCTCTTAACTTTAGAAGCCGTTTGTCCTTGATATTCTGCTATTAAGTCTGTTCTACTTGCCTCAATAAAGTGGCCTTTACTTAATATTCCTAATGACCGGTACATATTCCCAACGATTCTAGCCACAGTAGTTTTACCAGTACCTGGATTACCTAAAAACGCCATATGCATCGTTCTATTTGTTTTTTTAAGACCGATTTTTTCTCTACTTTGCTGAACTTTATTAAATGCGACTAGATCTTCAATCTCTTTCTTCACATTTTCTAAACCTATTAATGACTTTAAATCATTTGCTAATGCTTCAAATGATTTATTATTTGTTTCTTTCAAAATCAAATAATTTGTATCAATAACTCTAGAGCCAAGATATTTATACAATAATTCCAATATGCTAGTTTGCTTATCTTTGATTGTAGAGAATGTCTCTTTAGTAGTTAAGTTTCCTAATCGTTTTATAAACTCTAAGTCAGCATTTTTAACATTATCAACAATATCTTGAAGAATTACTTCTAATTCATAAGTACTATTTGTTAAATCATCAATTTTCTTCACTTCTGATTTTAACAACTTTAAATAAGTTTCACTAATCATCTACATTCCTTTAAACAATAGAAATAATACTATTAAAACAACAGCGACTACAAGAGTATAGAATCCTTTTCTTAGAAAAACAATCTCTTTTTGTTTCTCTTCTAGTTTTGTTTCAAGACTTTCAACAATTAACTTTAGATTATCTCTCTCTGTTATTGATTTATTATTGATTTCATCAAGGAAATTTTTAAAATTATTTTGTTTTTCTTCAACTTGTAAATGCAAATCGTTAAAACTATTTTCTATTTTCACTAATGTTTTTAGATTCGCTTTTAAAGTATCAATTTCAATTTGAATTTCACTTTGCTTCTCTTCAAGTTGTTCTAACTCTTCTAGCTTTTTATGATGTTTCTTCAATATATCAATTAAATCTTTATTCTGGTTAAAAACGTCATCTAATAGTTTTTTATTACCAGTTTGATATTCTTCTATCTCGTGCAATCCCTGCATAGCTTTATCATTTGCCTCTTTGGCTGCAATCAAAGACTTTGAAATACTTTGAATATACTCATCATCCAATATTTGGAAAGTTTCATAAATGGTATTAAATTCCTGAATAATCTTTTTAATATGCTTGTTTTGTTCAATCATTCTATTTTGAACAGCATCGGTGAGAGCATTTAAATCCTTACCTTTAACATCATATTCCATACCAATAAATCCTAGCATAGGATCGTCTTGTGGGACAGTCGGTAAATCTGATTGTTCTGGAATTTCTTCACTAAAAGCTTTCAACGCTTCTTTTTTTTCATTAAATCTTTCAGACTTTGCTAAAACCTGAATCTCTAATTCTTCTGACATAACATTCTCCTATAGTAAATCGTTTAATGCACTTTGCATTTCTTCAAGTTCACTTTGCTTTTCATCAAAGTATATTTCATTAGCTAATAATCGCTGTTTGAAATCAATCTTTGAATTAGAAAACTCCTCTTGAACATTACCAAGAAGTTCTCTTAGTTTTTGATGGTTCTTAGCCATCTTAATGAATATATCATTTCGCTTAACAGCAACATTTTGCTCGGCAACAAAAATTTGAACATCCTGAATTCTTAACAATTCGTTTTTCTTATTAGCTTGTTTCTTTTGATTTTCCTCAATTAATTTTTTTGAAATAAATTGATCAAGTCCGTTAATGATTATCGCTCCCAAGATTCCAGTTAGTAAACTCGCAAAGAACATCCCTAAAATATTAGCAATTGTTCCTAGGAGTTTTATTTCAAAAGTCATACCTGGTACCTTATTTAAGAACTGCTCAAAATATTCTCCTAAAAACATTGCTCCTACAGCAACTAAACCAGAAGTAATGATTTTTGAAATGTGAGCTATCTTAATTGCTGTAGAATGTGTTTGATTTTCAGGGTTAGATAAATAAGAAATGCTTTCTCTGATAGAACCAAATAATTGTTTAATCAAGTTTGGAAGTTTTTGTAATTTCTGGTTAAATGCGCCAATAATTTCTCCAACAATGCTTCCAACAAAACTATCTACACCCACTTTAATAAAATCTTTGATTTTACCAAAAAATGAATGAAGTGCTTTTTTCATTTCCTCCATAAATGTATCAAAAGATTGTTTTTTTGCTTTAAAATACCTCACTAGAGCATTCATAATTTCCTTCAGCATTCCAAAAAGAGCTGCAACAAACATAGCTTTTATAGCATCTTTACCAGCTTTATTGGCCATTCTGACAGAAGCTTTCTTTGCAATATCCTTATTAATAGCTTTCTTTGCTGTCTTCTCAGCCTTAAGCATCTTCTTTGAATCAGCTGCTAGTTTATCATTTAATCTTTTATTATTTTCAGCTTTAAGATTTCGCTTTTCGGCATCTGAGATATTCATCTTATCTATTTTTTCATTTGCTTTTTTAACTTGTTCTCTAAGATTTCTTTCTCTTAGTTCCTTATTTTTTATGTAATCGCTATTAGATTTTGCGCCTTTACTTTTATTAAGAGATTCATTAGTCGCAGATAAATTTTCAGATTTGTTAGCTAAATCAGAAGGATCAATATCTGCTATTTTTCTCCATGGATTTTCAAAAATCTGTTTTCGCGGTACGATGTGATCCAGATTAGCTTTTTCGTTTATTTTTAATTTTTTTCCGGTGTATTCATCCTTCAAGTTTCCTAATTTTTGCTTATGTTTCATTGCCTTATTTGCATCAGTATATCTTTTGTCTTTAACAATCTGATCAGCAATTTCTTTTGTATAGCCATTTGGGTTCTTTTCGTTATATTGCTTTAGTAATGTATCACTTGTCATATCTAAACCAATTTGATTCCCGAATTGATTCCAAATTTCATCCAAAATAACATCTCCTAATTTATCCGGTGAACTAATTTCTTTACAATCTACTTCTAATTTCTCAAGATTAGAAAACTCCATTGTAAATTGCTGTTCCAATAGTTCTTCTAACTCATCATAGTTTAAATTTTCGGACTCATTTACTTCTTCAGTATTCAATACTAATAATTCATTTTCCACTGCTTTCTCACTCCCCCTTCAATGCTTCAAACTTCGCTTTCATGGTTGGATTTTTTCGGGTCAATTTTTTTACTGAAACATCTTCCAATTTGTTATTGGCAAGGCGGAGTTGGTTTTCGGATGTGGTTAGGAACTTTTTGACCTCTTCCATGCGTTTGATGGCCTTATCGATTTCATCGATGGCTTTACCAAAGTTGGTCGAAGCAGAGTTGTAGTTTTTGGCAAAAGCTACTTTGAAGGCATCCAAGTCTTCTTCAAAATGTGTAATATCGATATTTTGCTCTCGAACCAAGGCCAACTCTTGCTTGTATTTAAGTGAATTAAGCGCTGCATTACGCAAGAGCCCAATCAACTGAATAAAGAATTGAGGACGGACCACATACATCTTTTCATACTCGTGGCTGACATCAACAATCCCTGTGTTAAAGTAGTCGTTATCTGCTTCTAACATAGTCACCAAAACAGCATACTCACAGTTCTTTTCCCGACGGTCCTTGTCTAATTCTTTGTAAAAATCCGAGTTCTTATGCTTCTTCTCTGTTCCATCCGCTTCATTTTTCATTTCAAACATGATGGAAATGAATTCTAGACCATTTTCATCAAAATCACGGAAGATAAAGTCCCCCTTAGATCCACGCGCAGAGAGCTGGTTATCCTTCTCAAAGTAGGCATTTGGAAAGGCAAAACTACGAACCTTGTTAAACTCACTCTCTGCATACTGTTCCAGGCTTTCACCGATAGCTTTTGTGGATTGTTGAGCTTTAAAATTCTTGTAAAACTCGACCTGCTCACTGGCCGCCTTGAGCTGGGCTTCGTAATTTTGCTTGAGGGAAGCTAGAGATAACTCATTTTCCTTTTCTTGCAAAAGAAGCTGATTTTTGACCTGATCGCGCTCTTTTTCTAAGTCAGAAAGGGTCTTTTGCAGTTGATTTTCATGCTCCAAACGCAAGGTAGCCAGTTGGTTTTCCAAGACCTGTACTTCCTTGTCTTTAGCCAATAAAGCCTCATGACTTGTCTGTTCAACCTCTTTCTTGGCAAGTTCTTTTTCCGTATCAAAGTTTTGGATTTGACTCTGCAATTGCGCAATTTCTTGATCCTTCTGAGCCAGTTTAGACTGTTGCTCATTCATGGCTTTTTGCTCAACCAAGGCCAGCTCCTGCTTCATCCGATCGTGTAATTCCTTGTCAAACTCAGCTGTTCTCACTTGGGATAAAAGTTCGGCATACTGGCTCTCATTTACTGTAAAGACTTCCCCACAGTTGGGACATTTGATTTCGTTCATAACTTTCCTCTTTCTAGACTTCTGTAACCATTATATCATGCCTGAGGGAAAATCAAAAACAGCGAGTCGAAACCCACTGTTTATATCTGTTACTTTAAATTTTTTCCAAGGCCAAGCGCAAATCTTCAATCAAATCCTCTACATTTTCAAGACCGATAGACAAGCGGATTTGGTTTGGTGTTACACCTGCTGCTTCTAGATCTTCTTCTGACAACTGACCGTGAGTGGTTGTCGCAGGATGGACAACAAGAGATTTGGCATCTGCCACGTTTGCAAGGTCAGAGAAGATTTCCAAATTATCAATTACCTTGCGAGCTTCTGCCTCTCCGCCTTTAACATGGAAGGTAAAGATTGAACCAACACCTTTTGGCAAATATTTCTCAGCCAAGGCATGATAAGGACTGTCAGCTAGTTTTGGATAATTTACCTTCTCTACCTTAGGATGGTTAACAAGGAAATCAACAATTTTCTCTGCATTTTGCACATGACGTTCAACACGAAGAGAGAGAGTTTCAAGCCCTTGGAGCAAGAGAAAGGCATTAAATGGCGACAAGGCAGCACCTGTATCACGGAGCAATTGAACACGAACAGCGATAATAAAGGCTGCTGCACCCACATCACGAGTATAGCTCAAGTTATGGTAACTTGGGTCTTCCTCAACAAATTGAGGGAATTTTCCTGAAGCTTCCCAGTCAAAACGACCGCTGTCGACAATCACTCCTCCAATAGTCGTACCATGTCCACCAATAAACTTAGTTGCTGAGTGAATGGCAATATCTACACCGTGAGAGAAGACGTTAATCAAATATGGTGTGACAAAAGTATTGTCCGAAACGAGAGGAATCTGGTGTTTATGCGCAATCTCAGCCAATTTTTCCAAGTCAGGAATGTTAATCAAGGGATTCCCCAAGGTTTCAATCAAGACAAGCTTTGTATTGTCATTGATAGCTGCTTCCACTTCTTCCAAATTATCCACATCGACAAAGGTAGTTGTGATTCCATAACGAGGAAGGGTTTCCTTCAAGAGATTGAAGGTCCCACCGTAAATAGTTGACGCAGCCACCACATGGTCACCTGCGTGAGCAAGCGCCAAAATAGTGTAGGTTACAGCAGCCATACCTGATGCTGTCGCTAGCGCTCCAACACCACCTTCAAGAGCAGCAATTCTTTCTTCAAATGCCGCTGTTGTAGGGTTTGTGATACGAGTATAAATGTTCCCTGGTTTTCTTAAGGCAAACAAATCGGCACCTTCTTGCGTGTCATCAAAAACGAAGGATGTTGTTTGATAAATCGGTACTGCACGAGACTTAGTTGCTGGATCAACTACTTGCCCAGCATGTAATTGTAGGGTTTCAAATTTAAAATCACGAGTCATATGACGACCTCCAAATAGCTTCATTAGGGATATTGTATCATCTTGTGCTAGTCTTTTCCAATACCGTTTTTCTATATTTTGATATAAGGAACAACTATGACTAGTCTTACACATCAAACAAAAAAGCACGATTAACTCGTGCCCGTTTTTTAATCTACATAAGTATCTTCGTTTTTGTTGAGGAAAGCGTATGGCAAGCCCATCAAGAGACCTCCTCCGATAAAGTTTCCGACAAAGGTTACACCCCAGTGACGAAGAATATTAGGGATGTCAAAGTTAGCAATTGAATCAGCAGCAACACTGAACTTAACAATCGCAAAAGAAGCAAAGTTCGCAGCAATATGTTCGTTTGTTAAGAATACAAACATGTAAATTGCTGACAAAACAAGCCAAAGTTTAGCCCCACCGTCTTTCACCAAAACAAATGAAAGAATAGCAATGTTTACAAAGATATTGGCTAAAATACCTTCAAGCAAGACTAGCTCATTGGAACGGCCTAACTTCATCTCTACAACCCCTGAAATGAAGCTATCATGTGTTAGATTTGCATAGGCTGCTGAGTGGGCAAAGCCCCAACCTGCTATCAAAGCTCCGATAAGGTTGAACAAGGTACAGTAAAGTAAAATCTCAGCTGTTTTTCTCCATGAAATTTTTTTCAAGAAACTACCAGCTGTCAAAAACATCATATTTGAAGTTACCAGTTCAGCATTCAAGAAAACAATGTAGGCCAATCCCCAAGCAAAAACAAATGGGAAGAGAAAACGTCCACTACCTGGAGCGATCTTATTAATCAAGTCAGCCCCAACTGCGCCTGCAGCCGTACTAAATGTCAGAAAAGCACCTGCAAACATGGAACGAATCGCATACTTAAACTTACTTTGGCTATAAAGACTTTCTTTCTTCTTGCAAGCAAATTCAATCTTTGAGATAAATTCTGAAGAGACCATAAAAAACTCCTAAACTTTTATTTGTGATAATTATAACATAATTCTTGTTTTCTAGAAAGCGTTTTCTGTAAAATTCTAAAATATTTATCTTAAAAATCTTTATCCTAAGCCTTCTTATCCTTTTTCATAAGAACTATTTTGATTCTATTTGTTCATATAAAAAACCAGTGAAATAGCACTTCACTGGTTCATTCATTCTTAATAACGTTGTTTATATGGTTTATTAAAGGCTTTCAAAATATCCTCAGAAGTCTCAGAATAAGCTTTTGATTCTTTAAAGATACCTTTGACGATTATACGCTCGGTCGCATTATAATCAACACAGGTAACCAAAGTAATCTCCTTTACGCCATCACGATCTTCGATTTCATCTACGCGGTCTGGTGTAACACGTTTAACTTCTGTAATCTCATAAGTATAAACTTTATCCTTATCCGTCAGGTAAATTTTCATACCTGCTTTGGCATTGACCAAAGGTGAGAAGAGCATCTGGCTAGCATTTTCAGCAGTAAAGATATGGTGACTGGCTAGAGAATAGTTCCCTTCTCCCATTTTTTGATCGGGTTTCATGGTCCCTGCTCCGTAGAACAAGTTTACATTATCCAACCCTTTGAAAATAGGGAGGTTAATCTCCACTTCGGGAATAGCAATACCTCCAATAACGGGAAGTTTCTGAGCATCCCATTGTGAAGCCAATACAGCTTCAGATGAAATAGACTTAACAGAGTCAAAATCAAAATTTCCTTCGGTTTTTAGATTTTCATCTATATTTTCCTTAGTGACTTGATTGACTTGGTATTTATTGGTATTCCAGACCAAAAAGATATCGCGAATCTTTGAATTAAAAATTAAAGCTAGCGATAAAAGAATTAAGAAACCCGCTAAAATATTGATAAATAGATTTCTGCGCTTGTTTTTCTTACTCTTTTTATTTTTCGTTTTTTTATGAGACATTATGCTTCACCTTCTGTTTCAATTTCAGTCCCAACTTCTTCTTTTTCTGCCGCAGCAACCGTTGTAAAGGTTACAATCTTAGCATCCTGATCTAGACGCATCACCTTAACTCCCATAGTTGAGCGTCCCGTTTGTGAAATATTGGCAACGTTTGTACGAATCATGACACCTGTATCTGTGATAATCATCAGGTCTTCATCCCCCTTAACAGTGAGGAGACCTGCCAGAGGACCATTCTTCTCAGCAACATTGGCAGTCTTCATCCCTTTACCACCACGGCCCTTAGTAGGATATTCAGTAGCCAGTGTACGTTTACCATATCCTTTTTCAGTGATGATAAGAACCTCATCTTGGTTTGTAATCACGCTAGCACCAACTACTGTGTCTCCATCACGAAGATTGACTCCTCGGACACCTGTAGCGATACGGCTCATGCCACGAACAGCTGATTGATTAAAGCGAACAGCATAACCAAACTTGGTACCAATGATAATATCCGTATCTTCTTCTGTCAGCAAGACATTAATCAATTCGTCTTCATCCTTGAGATTCAAGGCTTTAAGTCCATTTTGACGAATATTAGCGAACTCTTTAACACTGGTTCTCTTCACAATACCGTGACGAGTTGTAAAGAAGAGATAGGCGTCATCACTACGTTCAGACTCAACGTTGATGATGGTCTGAATACTCTCACCTTCGTCCAACTTCAAAAGATTGACAACTGGCAAGCCCTTAGCGGTACGACCGTATTCAGGAATTTCATAACCTTTCAGTCGATATACGCGTCCTTTATTGGTAAAGAAGAGCAAATGATCATGGGTACTGGTTGAAACCAACTCACGCACAAAGTCATCATCCTTAACCCCCGTACCTTGAACTCCACGGCCACCACGTTTTTGAGCAGTAAACTCACCTTGGTCCAAACGTTTGATATAGCCCTTGTTAGATAGGGTAATCAAGACATCCGTTTCTTCAATCAAATCTTCATCTTCAAGAGTTAAGACTTCTCCGATCATCAACTCCGTACGACGCTTGTCACCAAACTTGCGTTTGACTTCGTCCAATTCCTCTTTGATGATTTGCGCCACGCGCTCAGGTTTGGCAAGAATATCAGCCAAATCTGCAATCAAGGCAATTAATTCATCATATTCAGACTGAATCTTATCACGTTCCAATCCTGTCAAACGACGAAGACGCATATCAAGGATAGCTTGACTTTGACGTTCAGAAAGCTTGAACTTGCTCATCAACTCAGCTTGCGCTTCCGCATCTGTTTCACTGGCACGAATGATACGAATCACTTCGTCGATATGGTCAAGTGCAATTAAAAGACCTTCTAAGATGTGCGCACGCGCTTCTGCTTTTTCCTTGTCAAAACGAGTACGGCGAACAACCACTTCTTTTTGGTGCTCGATATAAGCATCCAAAATTTGACGAAGGGACAAGATTTTTGGCACGCCATTTTGAATCGCCAACATGTTGAAACCAAAATTGGTTTGCATCTGGGTCATCTTGAAGAGGTTGTTAAGGATAACGTTGGCAGACGCGTCGCGTTTAACCTCGATTACAAAGCGAACGCCTTCACGGTTGGACTCATCACGTACGGCTGTAATGCCCTCAATTCGTTTTTCCTGAACCAAGCGAACAATATGCTCATGCACCTTGGTTTTATTAACCATATAAGGGAATTCCGTTACAACGATGCGCTCCCGACCCGTCTTAGTGGTTTCAATCTCTGTACGAGAACGAAGGACAATGGAACCTTTACCAGTCTCATAAGCCTTATGAATACCTGATTTCCCCATGACAAGAGCGCCAGTCGGAAAATCTGGACCAGGCAAGACTTCCATCAAGTCCTTAGTCGTCACTTCAGGATTGTCCATAACCAACTTCACTGCATCAATGGTTTCACCCAAGTTGTGAGGTGGAATATTGGTTGCCATCCCAACAGCGATACCCGTTGCTCCATTGACCAAAAGGTTTGGAAAACGAGCTGGCAAAACCAAGGGTTCACGTTCGTTAGCATCGTAGTTGTCTACGAAATCAACGGTGCTTTTATTGATATCACGAAGCATTTCAAGAGCAATCTTGCTCATACGTGCCTCAGTGTACCGCTGCGCGGCAGCACCGTCCCCGTCCATAGAACCAAAGTTTCCATGCCCATCAACAAGCATGTAACGGTAGCTCCACCACTGAGCCATACGAACCATGGCTTCGTAAATAGAGGAATCTCCGTGTGGGTGGTATTTACCCATAACATCCCCTGTAATACGGGCTGATTTTTTATGAGGTTTGTCTGGTGTAACACCTAGTTCATTCATTCCATAAAGAATACGACGGTGAACAGGTTTTAAGCCATCTCGAACATCAGGAAGAGCACGCGCTACGATAACACTCATGGCGTAGTCGATAAAGCTGGTCTTCATCTCCTTTGTCAGATTAACATTCACTAAGTTTTTATCCTGCATTCATAAATGCCTCATTTCACTATTAGTAATTAGATATATTATACCATAATTCGTCCTTCATTTCAGTCTTTGGAAATCACTAAAACGTTTACATCGATGACCGAATAGAATATTCGTGACAAAGCTTTTTAAAAGTGATAGAATGAAAGTGTCTGGGGATTCCCCTAAAAAAAAATGAAGGAGATGTTTAGATAATGACTTCAACTAAACAACACAAAAAAGTGATCCTTGTTGGTGACGGTGCCGTAGGTTCATCTTACGCTTTCGCACTTGTTAACCAAGGAATTGCACAAGAGCTTGGAATTATCGAAATTCCACAATTGCATGAAAAAGCTGTTGGTGATGCGCTTGACCTTAGCCACGCCCTTGCCTTCACTTCACCTAAAAAAATCTACGCTGCTCAATACTCTGACTGTGCAGACGCTGACCTTGTTGTTATCACTGCAGGTGCTCCTCAAAAACCGGGTGAAACTCGCCTTGACCTTGTAGGTAAAAACTTGGCTATCAACAAATCAATCGTAACACAAGTTGTTGAATCAGGTTTCGATGGTATCTTCCTTGTTGCAGCTAACCCAGTTGACGTTTTGACTTACTCAACTTGGAAATTCTCTGGATTCCCTAAAGAACGTGTTATCGGTTCAGGTACTTCACTTGACTCAGCACGTTTCCGTCAAGCACTTGCTGAAAAATTGGATGTTGATGCTCGTTCAGTTCACGCCTACATCATGGGTGAACACGGAGATTCTGAATTTGCGGTTTGGTCACACGCTAACATCGCTGGTGTAAACCTTGAAGAATTCCTTAAAGATACTCAAAACGTTCAAGAAGCTGAATTGATTGAATTGTTCGAAGGTGTTCGTGACGCTGCCTACACAATCATCAACAAAAAAGGAGCTACATACTATGGTATCGCTGTAGCGCTTGCTCGTATCACAAAAGCAATTCTTGATGACGAAAATGCAGTACTTCCACTTTCAGTCTTCCAAGAAGGTCAATACGGTGTTAAAAACGTCTTTATCGGTCAACCAGCTGTTGTTGGTGCACATGGTATCGTTCGTCCAGTAAACATTCCATTGAACGACGCTGAAACTCAAAAAATGCAAGCATCTGCTAAAGAATTGCAAGCTATCATTGATGAAGCATGGAAAAACCCTGAATTCCAAGCAGCTTCTAAAAACTAATGAAAAAAAGGTTCTCAAACATGGGAACCTTTTTCTTTTTGCACAGAATCATAACTCAACTTTTCAAATAAACAAAAAAAGCCTATCGATCAAGCAATGAAGCTTGATACAATAGGCTTTTTGAAAATTCATTATTTAACAGCGTCTTTAAGAGCTTTACCAGCTTTGAATGCTGGTACTTTAGAAGCTGCGATTTTGATTTCTTTACCAGTTTGTGGGTTGCGACCTTTACGTGCAGCACGCTCACGAACTTCAAAGTTACCGAAACCGATCAATTGAACTTTTTCACCAGCTGCAAGGTATTCAGTTACTGCTGCAAATACAGCGTCAACTGCTGCTGCTGAATCTTTCTTAGTCAATTCTGTAGCTTCTGCTACTTTAGCGATCAAATCTTGTTTGTTTGCCATGTTAACAAATCCTCCAAATAATTTCTAATTAACAAATATAATCATATCCTAAAATCGGCTATAGGTCAAGTCAAAAACACTATTTTGACCATTTTTTCTCTATTTTTTTAGGAATTGTAGCGAATTAGAATTGCCCAAGCATTCTCTCCAGTATGAGTTTGAATAATAGAGCCAGTTTCCAATACAGAGATTGGCTTCTCAACATAAGGTTGCAATAATGCCTTCATCTCATTCGCCAATTCGTTCGTTCCAGCATAGGAAATTCCAATTTCTGCAACTGATTTTTGGGAAAGAGTATTGGTTAATTCCTCAAGCCACTTTTTGAAAGTTTTCGCTCCACGTCCTTTGGCGATTGGTTGGAGTTCGTGGTTTTTCATCTGCATTACTACACGAATATTCAAGAGTGAGCTTAGTAATCCTGTCACACGTCCAATACGACCACCCTTAACTAAGTTTTCTAGCGTCGAAACACCGATATAAAGTTCTGTATGATTTTTGACGTCCTCTACATGAGCTAAGATCGTTTCTAAGTCTTTACCCTCTTTAGCAAGTTTTGCGGCTTCAACAACTTGGAACTTCATCGCTTGATCTGTAAAGGAACTATCAATAACTGTTACATCAGCAGTTGAGAGACTTGCCCCTTGGCGAGCAGCTTCCACAGTTCCAGACAAGGCATGGGACATGTGAATGGCGATAATTTGACTGCCATCTTTACCTAGTTCTTCAAAGACCTCAGCAAACACTCCTACAGGTGGCTGGCTTGTTTTAGGCAGATTCTTACTTTGTTGCATAAGATGAAGGAATTCTCCCTCTTTCAAATCTGCATCCGAATAAAGCACACTATCAATCATAACTGATAGAGGGACAACAGTGATATTTAATTCTTTAACTACTTCTGGTTCGATAGTAACAGAAGAGTCCGTTACAATTTTTACTTGTGTCATAATTCAATCTTTCTATTCTTCTCGATAGGATTGGGATTTTCTCCTTTATTATATCAAAAAAATGATAAAAAATCATAAGTGATCCGATGAAAAGAACTGAATTTTTGGTATAATCTATCTATAGAAAAGTGAGGAACAGCTATGATTCGAAAACTTCAACCGATTATTACCATTATTTGGGGAGCTGCTATCTATGCCTTCGGTCTTACCTACTTTGTTGTTCCTTATCATTTATTTGAGGGTGGGGCGACAGGTATTACCTTGATTACCTACTATCTCTTTAAGATTCCTGTCTCATTGATGAACCTCTTGATTAATATCCCTTTATTTATCCTGGCTTGGAAGATATTTGGACCTAAGACCCTCTACTCCAGCCTTCTAGGATCTATTTCACTTTCCGTTTGGCTAGCAATCTTTGAGCGCATTCCTTTGCACATCGACTTGCAAGGGGATCTCATCATTGTCGCTTTAGTCTCAGGTGTCTTACTAGGGGTTGGTTTAGGAATTATCTTTAATGCTGGTGGAACCACTGGTGGCTCTGATATCGTTGCCCGTATCCTCAACAAATACACCAATATTTCGATTGGTAAATTGCTCTTTGGGATTGACTTTTTTATCCTAATGTTGATTTTGATTATCTTCCAGGACCTTCGTCTAGTTACCTATACCCTCTTATTTGACTTTATCATCGCTCGTGTTATCGACTTGATAGGCGAAGGAGGTTATGCTGGTAAAGGATTTATGATTATTACCCAATATCCTGATCAATTGGCCAAAGAGATTAACGATGAACTCGGACGTGGCGTTACCTTTATATCTGGTCAAGGCTACTACAGCAAAAAGGATTTAAAAATTATCTACTGTATCGTCGGTCGAAACGAAATCGTAAAAATGAAAGATATGATTCACAAAATTGACCCTCAAGCCTTTATCACCATCACTGAGGCTCATGAAATTCTGGGTGAAGGATTCACTTATGTGAAAGATTAAAAAAGCTGGGAATTCCCAGCTTTTATTCTGCTTCTGCGAGCGTTGAATGGCGAACCCCGTAAGCAAAGTAAATGACTAGACCAACTACAAGAACAATGCCAAAAGCAATCCAGGTATCTAGACTATATTGAAGCATAAAGGAAACACAGATAAGAATGGAAAGAATTGGCAAAAGTGGCACCAAGGGAGTTTTAAACTCTCCCTCTTTTGGCATGCCCTTATCCTTTCTGAGTTTTATTATTCCGTAGGCTAGCAAAATGAGATAAGCTAGCGTACAGATATTTAAGAAGGCTGCAATACTGGCTAGAGGAAAGACTCCTGCAGCAATGGCTGAAGCAACTCCTGTTAAGAGGGTCGCATTTTTAGGAACGCGACTAGTCTTGCTTAATTGTTTGAAACTTTGAGGTAAAAGTCCATCACGTGCTAAGCTATAAATCATCCGAGACAAAGCATAAGTCATGGAGATACATACGGTTATCAGGGTTAGAATGGCTACAAGCGAAACATAATTTGCCGCCCAGCCGATACCAATACTCCGTAATGAAAATGCTACTGCATCGTCCACATTGAGCTTACTGTAGTGAACAATCCCTGTCAATACTAAGGTTACCAAAGCATAGAGAATGGTGACGATTGTCAGAGAAAGCACGATTCCGCGGGGAATATTTTTTTGCGGGCTTTGAATTTCATCAACTGCCATGGAAATAGACTCAAATCCGAGAAATCCAAAGAACATCAAAGATGCACCCGCCATAATCCCAGTACTTCCACCATATAGTTGACCAAAACCAAATGGAGCAAAATTCGTCCAATTTTCAGGCTTGATGTACCAAATACCAACTAGGATAAATAAGGCGAGAGCTGAGAATTTCAAGACCACTAAAAGCGAATTAAATCTCAAAGCTGCCTTAGAATTTAATAAAACCAATCCCGTTACCAATGTCAGTACTAAAATAGGCAAAAGATCGATATAGGTTCCCTGTTCAGGATTAAAGGTTCCATTCAAGGCTTGGGGCATGGAGATACCATAATTACTGAGCAGTCCCTTAAAGTAAGCTGCCCAGCCAGACGCCACACCTGAAACAGCTGTCATGAATTCCATGATGGTCAACCAACCAGCAATCCAGGCTGGCAATTCTCCTAGAATTGCATAGAGGTAACTATAAGCACCACCAGTAGCAGGCACACGAGAGGCAAATTCTGCGAAAAAGAGGGCTGAAAGAGAAACACACAGGGCAGAAATCACAATGGAAATCACTAGTGATGGACCAGCTAACGTGGCTGCTGCTGTTCCTGTAATGGTGAAAATCCCCGTCCCCACCATGGCACCAATACCTAGAAGAATCAAATCCCACAATTTCAAATGGCGATGCATCTCTGTCTGTCTCAGACTAACATCCTTGGTTCTAAAAATATTCATTCTTCATCTCCACTAAATGTAATTGTTTTATTTTACCATATAAAAGTATTTTTGTGAATATTTATTAGCTTCTTTTTTGAAAAAAATTCTGAACAGAAAGGATTCCTGTTCAGAATTTGCATTTTTAACCACTGATTTTTTCAATTTGTTACTGATCAAGCGAGTAGGTTCAACAGTATACTCCATTGAAAGTTTTTTAAGGATTTGGAATTTTAAACTTCAAAGTAAGGGAACGGACGGTCACTATCTAAAGGACGATTTGGAACTTCTTGTTCCAAAATAGCGCGCCAACCAGATACCAATTCTTCAAAAGTCAGTTGTGCTTCTGGAGAAGCTGTTGTCAGCTTCCGACCAAACCAAGCCATGGTTGCAGTTTCAAACTGAAGCATAGCGTACTGGATTACTGGTACATTTGCCTCTTCATAATTTTCATTTACTGCACGCGCTACTTCTGCCGCTTGCGGAAGGAGTTGATTGCTGATTTTATCAACAACAGTCGCATCCATCTCTCTCCATGAAAGAAGTTGACCATTTACCTGATAAAAGAGCTCAAAGGTTTCTTGATTTTCCTTGAAATTAGCAAGAACAAAAGCACGTTCTACTGCCTCAGGACCACCAGCAGCTTTTACAGCGTTTATCAAGAGGTTTTGTTCCATTTGTCGCCAATAATCATCTGCTTCTTCTACTAAATCAACTGTAAAAGGTGGAACAATTTCCTCGACAGGAATTTCACCTTTATTCGCTTTTTCAACATTGCCAAATAATTTTTTTAAGAATCCCATTTGCTTCTCCTTTTGGGTTTTATCCGACAGATCCTTCCATTTCATAACTAATCAAGCGGTTAAGCTCAACTGCATATTCCATTGGAAGTTCTTTTGTGAAGGGCTCTACAAATCCCATAACGATCATCTCGGTTGCCTCAGATTCTGACAAACCACGGCTCATGAGGTAGTAGAGTTGTTCCTCTGAAATCTTAGATACTTTGGCTTCGTGTTCCAATGCGACTTGCGAGTTGTGGATTTCATTGAATGGAATGGTATCTGACGCTGACAAGTCATCCATGATAATGGTATCACACTCGATATGAGAAACAGATTTCTTAGAGTTCTTGTTAAAGGTTACTTGTCCACGGTAGTCCACCTTTCCTCCGCCTTTTGCGATGGATTTAGACACGATAGACGAGCTTGTATGTGGGGCGTTGTGGATCATCTTAGCACCCGTGTCTTGGTGTTGCCCAGCATTAGCAAAGGCGATAGAGAGCATGGTACCACGCGCTCCTTCTCCATCTAGGTAAACAGATGGATATTTCATGGTTGTTTTAGCACCCAAGTTACCATCAATCCACTCAACAGTCGCATCTTTCAAAGCTTTGGCACGTTTTGTTACCAAGTTATAGACATTATCAGACCAGTTTTGGATGGTTGTATAGCGCATATAAGCTCCGTCCAAAGCGAAAATTTCTACAATGGCAGCGTGCAAGCTGTTGCTAGAATAAGTTGGTGCTGTACATCCTTCTACGTAGTGGACGCTTGCTCCTTCATCAACAATAATCAAGGTACGTTCGAACTGACCTGTATTTTCGTTGTTGATACGGAAGTAGGTTTGAAGTGGAATATCTACCTTGACACCTTTTGGCACGTAGATAAAGGTTCCACCCGACCATACTGCAGAGTTGAGGGCTGCCAACTTGTTATCAGTCGGTGGTACCAACTTCGCAAAGTATTGTTTAAACAAGTCTGGGTATTCCTTGAGGGCAGAATCCGTATCTGTAAAGATAATCCCCAATTTCTCAAACTCTTCCTTCATGTTGTGGTATACCACTTCTGACTCGTACTGGGCAGAGGCCCCTGCTAGATAAGCACGTTCAGCTTCTGGAATACCGATACGTTCAAAGGTTTCTTTAATCTTTTCAGGTACATCATCCCAAGAACGGGCAGGTTTATCAGAAGGTTTTTGGTAGTAGATCAAGTCATCAAAATCAATCTCTGACAAGTCTGCTCCCCAGGTTTGCATAGGCATTTTTTTGAAGGTTTCATAAGACTTCAAACGGAATTCTAACATCCACTCAGGTTCTCCCTTAGCAGCTGATAATTCGCGAATGACTTCTTCATTCAATCCTTTTCCTGTCGATAGGACAGGCTCTACATCGTCATGGAAACCAAATTTATATTCACCAAGGTCAATTGGTTTTGGTTCTACTCTTTCTTCAGCCATAATATCCTTTCTTTCATTCTTCATTTCTACTGATTCGTAAGACAAAAGAAACTTGTCTTACTGTTTTTCTTGATCTTCAATTGTTTTCTTAAGTGCATTCCAAGCTAGAGTTGCACACTTAATCCGTTGTGGGAATTTGGCAACACCTGATAAGAAAGCCGCGTCTCCAAGTTGGTCTTGACGCTCATCTTTTTGCCCTTGAACCATTTCAGAAAAAATAGTCGCAAGTTCTAAAATTTCTTGTTTGGTCTTGCCTAAAACTGCATCTGTCATCATACTAGCAGAGGCAGTTGAAATCGTGCATCCTGAATTTAGAAAAGCAATATCTTCCAAACGGTCCTCTGCATCAAACTTGACAGAGAGGTTGATAACATCCCCACAGGTTGGATTATTGAGACTGATTTGCTCAGCATCTTCCAGCTTCCCTTGGTGATGTGGATTTTTCGAATGGTCCGCTACCACTGCCATATAAAGGCTATCTAGTTTAGAAAGTGCCATTGAAAAACTCCTTTGTCTTTTGTAGGGCATCAACTAGCTTGTCACAATCTGCCTTGGTATTGTAGATATAAAAACTTGCACGAGCTGTTGCCGGGACTTCCAAATACTGAAGCAAAGGTTGGGTGCAATGGTGACCAGCACGAACAGCCACTCCTTCATAATCTAATGCTGTAGCAAGATCATGAGGATGAAGATCCCCTAGGTTAAAGGCAATGACACCTGAACGTTGAGCCAAGTCCTGCGAACCATAAATGGTCAAACCTTCAATGGCCTGCAATTTTGGATAGACATATGCTATCAATTCCTGTTCATGAGATTCAATGGCATCCATACCAATCTTTTCCAGATAATCCACTGCTGCAGCAAGTCCGATAGGACCTGCCATATTTGGCGTTCCAGCCTCAAATTTCCATGGCAATTCCTTCCAACTAGCAGATTGCTCATAGACGAAATCGATCATCTCACCGCCAAATTCAACTGGTGACATTTGTTCCAGATACTTTTCTTTACCGTAAAGAACACCAATACCAGTCGGACCAGCCATCTTGTGACCTGAAAAGGCAAAGAAGTCCACATCCAAGTCCTGGACATCGATCTTCATATGGGGCGTAGATTGAGCGCCATCCACCACCATAATAGCTCCAACTTGGTGGGCCAATTGCGTGATTTCTTTGATAGGATTAACCACACCAAGGACATTAGAGGCATGAGCTAGCGAAACAAACTTGACCTTGTCCGTCAATTTAGCGCGCAAGTCATCCATATCCAGAGCTCCGTCCTTGAGATAAACATAGACAAGCTCTGCCCCAGTCTTGCGACAAGCTTCCTGCCATGGAATGATATTAGAATGGTGTTCCATTACTGAAATCAAGACCTGGTCTCCCTCAGTCAGGATTTCCTCAGCAAAGCGCGCCACCCAGTTAAGGCTGGTTGTCGTTCCTCTGGTAAAGAGAACTTCCTTTGTAGAGCCTGCATTGATAAACTTACGAATGGTTTCACGAGCAGCTTCATAAGAAGCTGTTGCTCGCTCAGCCAAGGTATGAACACCACGGTGAACATTGGCATTGTCCTGCTCATAGTAGCGGTTGATTGTTTCCAGAACTGCTAGTGGTTTTTGTGTCGTCGCAGCATTGTCCAGATAGACCAGAGGTTCATCGTTGACAATCTGGTCTAAAATTGGAAAATCCTTACGAATCGCTTCTACATCTAACATAGGCTTCCCCTTAGCGTTTTGACAATTTTTCTTCAATAGTTGCAATCATTTCGTCACGAACTTCTTTGACTGGAATCTCAACAATTACGGAGCCAAGGAAACCGCGAACAACCAAACGTTCCGCAGTCGCCTTATCCAAACCACGACTCATGAGGTAGTACATGTCTTCTGGATCCACCTGACCGATAGAAGCCGCGTGACCTGCAGTAACGTCATTTTCATCAATCAAAAGAATTGGGTTGGCATCTGAACGCGCTTGGTCTGAAAGCATGAGAACACGGCTTTCTTGTTGCGCATCTGCTCCCTTGGCACCCTTGATGATGTGACCGATCCCATTGAAGGTCAAAGTTGCTTTTTCAAGGATAACCCCATGTTGAAGGATATTTCCGATTGAGTTGCAACCATAGTTAGTCACACGAGTGTCAATCCCTTGAACCTGACGACCACTTGAAAGAGCTACGACTTTAAGGTCAGCATGGCTACCATTTCCAATCAAATCGCTATCAAAATCAGCAACAACATTTCCTTCGTTCATGACACCGATTGCCCAGTCAATGCTTGCATCGTTGCCTAGTTTACCACGGCGGCTAATGTAGGCAGTGACATTTTCACCTAAACGGTCAATAGCAGCAAATTTCACTTGTGCACCAGAACGAGCAATCACTTCAACTGTGATATTGGCAGTTGCCTTCGCACTACCTTCACCTCGTGACTCTAAACGCTCCAGATAACTAATCTTAGAATTTTTACCAGCGATAATCATAATATGCTTGTTAAATGGCACATCGCTATCGCTGTCTTGGTAGAAAATCCCTTCGATTGGCTCTGTGATTTCTACGTTATCTGGAATATAGAGAACAGCACCACTGTTAAAGTAAGCTGTATGGTAGGCTGCCAACTTGTCATCGTCATACTTAACAGATGACATGAAGAATTCCTCGATAAGTTCGGGAATTTCTTCTAAAGCTGAGTGGAAGTCTGTAAAGATTACTCCTTGTTCAGCCAATTCAACTGGAGTTTGTTCAAAAACAGTCTGCGTTCCTACTTGCACCAACTTCAAGTGATTATCTAGAGCCGTGAAGTCAGGAACATTTGCTGAAGGCTCACTTTCTGTGATGGTTCCATCTCCCAGATTCCAACGGTGAAATTTGACACGCTCAATGACTGGTAATTCCAAACTCTCAATCTTATCAAAAGCTTTTTGACGGAGGTCAGCCAACCAGCTTGGTTCAGCGTGCATTTCTGAAAAAAGTTTAATATTCTCTTTAGTCATTTACTTCTCCTAAAAGATACGAGGGAATTACAATTCTTCCTTGTAGTCATATCCAAGTTCTTCAGCTAGTTTCGCGTATCCTTCACGTTCCAAGCGTGCAGCCAATTCTGGACCACCAGAAAGGACAACACGACCTTCCATCATCACGTGGACCACGTCTGGTGTGATGTAGTTCAAGAGACGTTGGTAGTGAGTGATAATCATAGCACCAAAGCCTTCACCACGCATGGCATTGACACCTTTAGACACAACTTTAAGGGCGTCAATATCAAGACCTGAGTCAATCTCATCCAAAAGGGCAAATGTTGGTTCCAACATCAAGAGTTGAAGAATTTCATTACGTTTTTTCTCACCACCTGAGAAACCTTCGTTGAGGTAACGCTCTGCCATTTCTTCTTTCATGTTGAGCAATTCCATTTTCTCGTCTAGTTTAGTGATGAACTCACGAACTGAAATCTTTTCATCATCTTCTTTACCAGCATTCATGGCTGCACGAAGAAACTCTGCGTTGGTAATTCCAGGGATTTCAGATGGGTATTGCATAGCAAGGAAAAGACCCATACGCGCACGCTCGTCTACTTCCAATTCAAGGATGTTTACACCATCAAACAAGACCTCACCTTTAGTAACTTCATAGTTAGGGTTCCCCATGATAGCGGCAGAAAGAGTCGATTTACCAGTACCATTTGGTCCCATGATAGCTGCGATTTCTCCTGTTTTCAGAGTCAGATTGACCCCTTTCAAAATTTCTTTTCCTTCAATCTCAACGTGAAGATCTTTGATCTCTAATACTGACATGATAGTTCCTTTCTTTTTCTGGCCTACTTCCTTTATTTTTAGCGAAATCACTTACATTTCTCTAAAAAATACAAGAAAAGGTCCATAAATATACTCTACTAGTATAACAAAAAAAAGCCTAAAAGGCTTTGATTTTGTTTAGAAGCTAGTGACTAATCCTTGCGGTTTAGGTGCTGATCAATGGCATCTACTATTTTCCCCATTACATAACTTAACCTAAAATTTCGAAAAAGAAGAATGGCCCAAAAGGCTGCCATGAAATAGCGACCCGTCATCCAAGCTTCATTGAAAAAATAAGTCTCAGCAGCGGTAAATAGTGCTATCACGATAAATTGTTGTCTAGTCATAGGATTATTGTACCATGAAATCCACTTTTAGTCTTCTTCGACCATGACTTTATCAGCCAGAAATTCAAATCCTTCTGGAATTAGGCTTTCTTCTTCCGCCTCTTGATCAGCTTGAGAAGACTTGTTTCTAGCTGAAAATGCTGCACGAACCTCTTTCCATTCCTCTAGGGAAATTGCCAGGATTTCAGGTGAAAATCCAGCCGCCTGGCTGAGAATATTGCCAAACATGGTATTGAGGTTATCCCGTTTCATGGTTTGCCCTGCATTGAAATTAGACTCAAAGGCTAAAATAGCATGGTGTTCGTTTGCCGCAACTGGTTGAGAACCAACAAGCAGAGCCTTATCAGGTCCAGCTAAGCTTTCGATCACTTCCCCCCATGCATTCTGGAGGCGAATCAAGTTTTGCCGTGCCAATTCAGGATTTTCAACAGCTTCTTGTAGGATAGCCTGAACCTTATTACGGTCTACTCGATAGACTGTCTTGGAAGTGGCTGGACGGCTAGGGACTGGCGCCACTTGTTTAGGAGCTGTTTCAACATTGGCAAGTTCTTGTTTAAGACGGGCGACTTCCTGTCTCAGTGCAGAAATTTCACTTTCAACAGTTCCCGAAACCGCAGATTCAGGCTTAATCTCAGCTAAACGAATAGTCATCATCTCAGCATAAATCTTAGGTTGCAGGCTAGCTTTCATATCCGCCAAGCTCACAGTCGCTATTCGAATCATTTCAAAGAGACTTTCCTGAGAAAGAGCTAGATTGTCCATAAAAACTGGACTATGATGAGTATTTTCGCCACCTGTCTGAACAACTAGTAGATCACGCAAATACCGCAAGAGGTCCGTCACAAAACGAGTCATGCTCTTGCCATTTTCAAACAAAAGATTCAAAGAATCAAGAGCTTTTGAAACATCCTGCTGAGACAAGGCGGCTACATAGTCATCAAGCGCTGATAGACTAATGGTGCCTGTAATCTCCTCAGAGATAGCTGTAGTTAAAGCATTCCCTTGAGTCAAACTCAAGGCTTGGTCCAGAATAGACAAGGCATCCCGCATCCCACCTTCAGCTCGTCTAGCAATGATTTCTACAGCATCTGGTTCAGAACTGATATGTTCTTTTTCTAAAATATGATGAATATGTGCTGTGATATCTTGCGTTCTAATCGATTTAAACTCAAAACGTTGGACACGCGATAAAATAGTTGCTGGAATCTTGTGCAATTCGGTGGTCGCCAAGATAAAGACAACATTTTGAGTTGGTTCTTCTAGGGTCTTTAAAAGCGCATTAAAAGCTCCAGTAGACAACATATGAACCTCGTCTATGATATAGACCTTATAACGTGCCAAACTAGGTGCATAGGTGGATTTATCACGAATTTCTCGGATTTCATCAACTCCATTATTTGAAGCAGCATCCATTTCGATAACATCTTCTAAGCTACCTTCTGTCACTGCTTGGCAGATATAGCAGTTATTACATGGTTCTCCGTCCACTTGGTTCGGACAGTTCATAGCCTTGGCAAAAATCTTGGCCACACTGGTCTTCCCAGTCCCACGAGGACCCGAGAAAAGATAGGCATGACTAATCTTTTCCTGCTCGACCGCTTGTTTTAGGGTTTTAGCTACAACCTCTTGACCTACTAGTTGTGAAAAAGTCTGGCTTCTATATTTTCGATAAAGTGCTTGATACATTAGGCTTTCTCCTCAAACATCGTAAAGTCCCATTCTGTCTTCTCAAGCAAAATAGCGACAAATTGTTCCAAGTAATCACGGTCAACGGCATTGTAATCATCAATAAGTGAAGAATCTAGGTCTAAGACACCCAGCAATTGACCATTCTTGAGCATGGGAACCACGATTTCACTCTTGGCCATACTATCACAAGAAATGTAGTTTGGATAGGTGCTCACATCGCCAACTAAAACAGTCTCTTGAAACTCAGCAGCTTCTCCACATACGCCTTTTCCAAGCGGAATGCGAATACAAGAAACACCACCCTGAAAAGGCCCTAAAACCAACTCGCTACCATCAAACAGATAAAACCCTGCAAATACAGTATTGGGAAAGCGAGATTTTAGGAGGGCACTAGCATTCGAAAGATTGGCAAGAACATTGCTCTCACCTTCAAGTAAATAAGAGAGTTCCTCATTTAACAATTGATATTGTGATTGTTTTTCTGAATCTAACATAGAACTATTATATCAAAAATGGGAAAGAGACAAAAGAAAAATCCCTTGTTTTAAACAAAGGATTTTGTGATTATCAATTTGATTAAAGTTCGATATCACCGAACAAGTCAGCCATTGAGAATCCTGTTTGTGTTTCTGGAAGTTCGAAATCACGTTTTTCTTGACGTTTTGGACGACGTGGACGAGCAACACGTTTTTCTTCTTTTTGTCCTTCTTCTTGAGCTGGACGTTCTTCAAGAGCTTTGATAGAAAGTGATACACGTTCTGCATCAGCGTTAACATCAAGGACTTTAACAGTAACTTCTTGACCAACAGTAAGAGCTTCTTTTGGATTTTCGATACGTTTGTGTGAAATTTGTGATACGTGAACAAGTCCATCGATACCTGGCAATACTTCAACAAATGCACCGAAGTCAGTCAAACGTTTAACTGTTCCTTCTACTACATCACCTTTAGCCAATTTTTGCTCAACGCCATCCCATGGTCCAGGTGTTGTTGCTTTAAGTGAAAGTGATACGCGTCCTTCTTCTTCATTAAGATCAAGGATTTTCACTTCGATTTCTTCACCAACAGTTACAACTGATTTAGGTGATACGTTACGTTCGTGTGACAATTCAGTCAAGTGAACCAATCCATCAACACCACCAAGGTCGATGAAAGCACCAAAGCTAGTGATACGAGCAACTTTACCAGTTACAACATCACCAACAGCCAATTTACCGAATACTTCAGCACGAGCTGCTGCAGTAGCTGCTTCAACAACTTCACGACGTGAAAGGATGAAGCGGTTTTCTTTAGGATCAACTTCCTTGATTTTAGCATCAAATTCTTGACCTACGAAACGCTCAGTGTTACGTACGAAACGAGTATCCAACATTGAAGCTGGGATGAATCCACGAACACCTTCAAATTCTACTGAAAGTCCACCTTTAACGGCACGAGTTCCTTTAACAGTAACAACTTCTTCTTCGCGTCCTACAAGTTTGTCCCATGCTTTGCGAGCTTCAAGGCGTTTTTTAGATACAAGGTATGTAACTGTATCAGTATCTTTACCAACTACTTGACGAAGTACAAGAACATCCAATACTTCTCCTACTTTCACAAAGTCATTGATATCTGCATCGCGATCGTTTGTCAATTCGCGAAGAGTCAAGACACCTTCAACACCAGTCCCAGAGATTGCAACGTTAGCTTGAGTCGCATCAACTGTCAATACTTCAGCACTAACAACATCACCAGGCTCAACTTGGCTAACGCTATTTAGCAAATCTTCAAATTCGTTCATCTAAAAAATCCTCCAACAATCAAGTTTTTCAAAAACTTGACATACTTATAATTTTTTTCCTAAGCACCCGCAAAGACATGTTCATATCGTTCACGTCTTTCAATTATAAAAATAAAATACCCTAAGATATTTTTCTTTTTATCTTGAATTTATTACCTAAGAACTGGGGTAGCTGGATTCGAACCAACGCATGAGGGAGTCAAAGTCCCTTGCCTTACCGCTTGGCTATACCCCATTGATGAATGGAGAGAGAGGGATTCGAACCCCCGAACCCGAAGGAGCGGATTTACAGTCCGCCGCGTTTAGCCTCTTCGCTATCTCTCCAATGTTTAACGAGAACTATTATATCATGAAATTTTCAATAAAACAAGTATTATTTTGTCAAATTATAGTTTTCAATCAAAATTTCCACAGCTTTTTCAAGTTTTTTATAAAAACTATCGACATTTCCATTCTTTATGATGGCAAATTGGCTATCTAATTCGGCAATTTCCCCAATAACCTTTTTCCCGATCGTCAAAACGTATCCTTCATAACTGTCTTTTCCAACAGTCACTTTTGCATCAGTTAATTGGATTTCAATTTTCTTATCTTTTTTACTCATACTCTACCTCTTTTCACTTTTTCTATTGTACAAGAAAATGCTCAAACTAGCAAGAAAAAACTCCATTTCAGCCTTACAACTGTATGGAGTTTCTCTTTACTTTATGTCGTTTAGTCCACTTTGACAATCCATCCCTCTGGTGCTTCAACATCACCGAATTGGATACCAGTCAATTCATCATAGAGTTTCCGTGTTACAGGACCTACTTCTGTTTCACTATAGAAAACATGGAAATCATCGCCATGTTGGATGCCTCCAATTGGAGAAATAACTGCTGCTGTTCCACAAGCACCTGCCTCTACAAAACGCTCCAAATTATCGATTGGAACATCGCCTTCAATCGGTGTCAAGCCCAAGCGGTGTTCTGCCAAGTAAAGCAAAGAATACTTGGTAATAGATGGCAAGATAGATGGACTCAATGGTGTTACAAATTCATTGTCAGCTGTAATTCCAAAGAAGTTAGCTGAACCGACTTCTTCAATCTTTGTATGTGTAGATGGGTCTAGGTAGATAACATCTGAAAATTGACGTGACTTGGCCATTTTACCTGGGAGGAGACTAGCAGCATAGTTCCCACCTACCTTAGCTGCTCCAGTACCATTTGGAGCGGCACGGTCGTATTCATCCTGAATCAAGAAGTTGGTTGGGACTAAACCACCTTTAAAATAGTTACCAACTGGCATAGCAAAGATGGTGAAAATATACTCTTCTGCTGGTTTAACCCCAATAATATCCCCAACACCAATCAAAAGTGGACGAAGATAAAGGGTTCCACCTGTTCCATATGGTGGGACGTATTCTTCATTTGCACGCACAACTGCTTTACAAGCTTCTACAAACATTTCTGTCGGAACTTGTGGCATCAAAAGACGGTCACAAGTACGTTGCAAACGCTTGGCATTTTCGTCAGGACGGAACAATTGAACACTGCCGTCCTTGGTACGATAGGCTTTCAATCCCTCAAATGCTTGCTGTCCATAGTGGAGACTTGGAGAAGACTCTGAAATATGCAAGGTTGCATCCTCTGTCAATTCCCCTTGATCCCATTGACCATTTTTGTAGTGAGCGATATAACGGTAAGGTAGTTTCATATAAGCAAAACCAAGATTTTCCCAATCAATTGCAACTGTCATGTGTTTCTCCTTTATACTATTCAAACTATGTGTTCTATTCTACACTTTTCTAGTAAAATTTCAAGTATTATTTGTAATTTTCTGAAAATTTTTTCAACATAAAGAAATCAGCCCTCTGGACTGATTCTTTTTAAGAATTTGCTTTATCTTCTTTAAAGACTTCTTTGAGGTAAGCATCGAAAACTTCTTCATCTGAAATCGTGTCTGAAATAAAGCTTCCATTGCTAGTGCGTTCAGACAAGTTCAAATCTTGCAATCGGCTCTCATAGATTGTTCCCTTGTTAGATTGGACAAGTAACGTTTGGTCGTTTTCTTCTACTTCTGTACTAAAAAGATCACCAACGAATCCTTGCTCTGAAACTGCTCCAGCCAAGAAGACACGATGCGGTTTGTTTTTCAACTCACGCAAGACTTGTAGGCCTCGTTTGGCACGGCTGGTCGCTGGAATTTCCTCACAAGAGACACGTTTCAAGCTACCACGTTGGGTCAAGAGGTAGAAGGATGAAGTGTTACATATAAAGGCGGATTGGAGGACATCATCTGCTTTCAGGTTCATAGCCTTGACACCCGCAGCCTTGGCACCGACAACGGGAACCTCTTCGATATTGAAACGAAGGGCATAACCATTTTGACTAATCAAGAGAACATCATCCAGTTTGATTGGTGCTACTGCTACAATCTGGTCTGTCTCATCTTTGAGCTTAGCATACTTAACAGACTTCGACTTGTAGGTCCGCCATGGAGAGAATTCTTTGCGTTCTACGCGTTTGATTTGACCAAGGCGAGTCGCTGCAAAATAAGTTGTCGCATCATCAAACTGATCCACTACTTCTGCATAGAGAATTTCTTCGTTAGTTTCAAAGTTTGTAATCGTTTGGCTCAAGTGCTCTCCGATGTCCTTCCAGCGAATGTCTGCCAATTCATGGATTGGTCGATAAATGACATTCCCAAGAGTTGTGAACATCAAGAGGTGCTGGGTTGTCTTGGCAGTTTGTACAAAGATCAAACGATCATCATCACGCTTGCCAATTTCTTCCAGAGTGGATGCTGCAAAGGAACGTGGACTGGTACGCTTGATATAACCTGCCTTAGTCACGCTGACATAGGTATCTTCCTCGGCAATCAAACTAGCTGTATCAATCTCGATTTTTTTCGCAGTATCTTCCAAAGTACTCAAACGTGGTGTCGCAAATTTCTTTTTAACCTCACGGAGTTCTTTCTTCATAAGATTGTACATAGTCCGTTCATCACCGATGATAGCCGCAAGCATGGCAATCTTTTCACGCAATTCTGCTTCTTCTTCCTGCAAGACAACCACGTCTGTATTGGTCAAACGGTAAAGTTGTAAGGTCACGATGGCTTCAGCCTGCTCCTCAGTAAACTCATAGCTGACCTTGAGGTTTTCCTTAGCGTCAGCCTTGTTCTCAGAAGCACGGATAAGGGCAATGACTTCGTCCAAAATCGAAATCACGCGAATCAAACCTTCAACGATATGCAGACGTTTCTCAGCCTTTTCCTTGTCAAAGCGGGAACGCGCCAAAATCACTTCACGACGGTGGGCGATATAGCTAGACAAAATTGGGACAATCCCAACCTGACGAGGTGTGAAATTGTCAATCGCCACCATGTTGAAGTTGTAGTTGATTTGAAGGTCAGTGTATTTGAAGAGATAGTTGAGTACGAGCTCGGTATTAGCATCTTTCTTGAGCTCAATAGCGATACGAAGACCGTCACGGTCAGACTCATCACGAACCTCAGCAATACCAGCTACCTTGTTATTGACACGAACATCATCGATTTTCTTGACGAGATTGGCTTTATTGATTTCATAAGGAATCTCAGTGATAACGATTTGCTCCTTACCGCCTTTTAGCTTTTCAATCTCCGTCTTGGAACGAACAACCACGCGCCCTTTCCCAGTTTCATAAGCCTTCTTTATTTCGTCACGCCCTTGGATGATAGCTCCTGTAGGGAAGTCTGGTCCAGGCAAGAATTCCATGAGCTTTTCTACCTTGGCAGTTGGGTGGTCAATCATGTAGACTGTCGCATCAATAACCTCAGCTAAATTATGTGGTGGAATATCTGTGGCATATCCAGCTGAAATCCCAGTCGAACCATTGACCAGAAGGTTTGGAAAGGCTGCTGGCAAAACAGTTGGCTCTTTCTCGGTATCGTCAAAGTTCCAAGCAAAAGGAACTGTCTTTTTCTCGATATCCTGAAGGAGATAACCAGCAATCTCAGACAAACGCGCCTCAGTATAACGCATTGCCGCAGGCGGATCACCGTCCATAGAACCGTTATTACCGTGCATTTCAACTAGAATCTCACGGTTTTTCCAGTCCTGTGACATACGAACCATGGCATCATAGATAGAAGAATCCCCATGTGGGTGGAAATTCCCCATAATGTTACCGACAGATTTGGCAGACTTACGGTAGCTCTTGTCAAAGGTATTGCCATCCTTATTCATCGAATAAAGAATACGACGCTGAACCGGCTTCAATCCATCACGAATATCTGGCAAAGCCCGGTCTTGAATGATGTACTTGGAGTAGCGACCAAAGCGCTCTCCCATGATGTCCTCAAGGGACATATTTTGAATATTAGACATAGGATACTAAGCCCGTAAAATGCAAAGTGAAAATAGGAAATTCTTAAAGTGAGCGATGCTCGCAAGAGAATTTATCTTTTTTACACAGCATTTAGGGCGTGTTCAACTCCTTTCAAAGAATGTAGAGTATATTTTCAGATTAAAATTGATATTGAGAAAAATATTTTTAGATACTATTTAAGTCATTCACAAACGCTTATTTAGATTAAGCAAAAGCAACTATTCCCTAAGGATTGTTCTTTCTTCTTTGAAGTATGTACAAATATAGACAAGGTAAATAAGAAATTATAGCAGTTGATATCAGTAAGATATCAAATACAAACTTTTGCCCTCGAAATAGCTCCTCCCAATGCATTGTATTAAGATAATGAAAAATTAAACCGAATAAATAACAGAAACTTATAGGGAAGACTCTCCATTTGATTGATTTGTATAAATAATATAAGCGTATTGAGTGATAGAGTGTGGAAGAAATAAGCATTGGTAAACAAAAAGAAATTAGAAAGAAAGAAAATCTTAAAGCATCATCAAAAAGTTCTGTGCGATCTATTGAGAAAAGCCAAATATTACACATCGTTATAATGATCGGGAAAAATAATCCATACACCCTTTTATTTAACTTATTTCTATTAATAGCTAGAAATATAGAAGACACCAATACTAAAATTTGGACTCCTGGGAATCCCATGAAAAATAAAGCAAATACATAATCTAGCATACTAGCTCAACCTTTCCTCAGCATACTCAATCATCTTCTCAGCCACTTCCTTATCGTAGGCAAAGCCCATCTTTTGAGCAAGGATTTGAGCTCCCCTGTGAAAAAGTTGCATCGTAGCAAACAATGACTGAGTAAGTTTTTCTACACTTGAAAAATCAAGGAGAGCAGAGAATTCCTTCTCTTTCTCTGTAGGTAAATTATGGAAAAGATACTTGTAGTTCTTGCCGATATCGACCTTTCCCCTATCACTTGCGACCTGCCAAGCCAAGATCTTCAGGAGTTCTTGTTGGCAAATTCCGTAGAGATGATCCGTGGCATAGATGGCTTGCTTGCGACAAATCCCTTTAACCACGTAGGCTGACACCCACCAAAATTCATTACAAGCTTTTTCAAAATCTGTCTGACTAGCTGGACTTGTCCAAAAACGTTGAGGACTTGGAAAGTAGGGTTCAAATAAACCCTTCTTATCTTCTAAAACAGTGAACCCTGCTTCACTATCCACCCACTCTTGGATGTGGTCTTTGGGGCAGAGTGTCAAATCAATCCGTTTGCCATCTTCAAAAAGCATGAGATAGAGGCGACGGTGACCAAGGGTGACTTCTTGCTCTATAATACGTTTGCCAAACTGGTCCAACCAAGAAAGGTCACTCGTCAGATTATCTAAGTCGTCCACGACAAAAACAACATCATAATCTTGAAACTCGTCTTTTGGAGCCTTTGGATTTGTCCGTGAACCAGACATAGCGACAGCGCTAACCTGTAGCACTTTTGCGGTTTGCAAAATTAAATCTAGCATTTGGGGTTCAGTTCTCATGGGAATACCTGCCTTTTTAGTGGAGATTCTTGATTCTGTAGAGGACATGTCTATAAAGGGGACTGGCTGCTGGAACTTTTTCATTATCAAATTCTTTGACAAATTCCATACCTAGCTTTTGCATGATTTTTTGCGAAGGGAGATTGAGTAAGGATGTAAAAGAGTAAACTTCTGATAAGCCAGCTTGCTGGAAAGCGAAGTCTAGACAGGCTTGGGCAGCCTCCGTCGCATAACCTCGATTCCAAAACTCTTTTCGCAGACGCCAGCCGATTTCTACAACTTCTTTTCCAGCAAAAATCCGTAAATCCGAATGGTGCAGACCTACCAAGCCGACAAACTCCTGACTGTTCTTTTCTTCAACAGCCCAAAGACTGTATCCATATACCTTAACTTCATCTTGAATGCCCTGATAAAGCCGCAAGGACTCCGCTTGACTATACGGCTTTGGGAAATACTGCATGACCTCCGGATCCTGATTCATAGCGATCAAAGTCGGCAAATCAGATTCTTGCAAGTCCCGTATAATGAGACGGTCTGTTTCAAGAATAGTCATCTAAACACTCCTCTGCAAACTTTCTTACCTCACAACTCCTCTGCATTTTCGCTTCACTTCTATGTTGACTGCACATATCTTTTATAGAGTCATTTTTCATAGCCGTCTTGCTCCTCTTGTTTTTGGATGCCTCGTATTCTTTTCTTCTCAAGTTCCCCTACAATGAATTGGATAGTTGAACAAATCCCCAAAACAATTAAAATATAACAAATAGATATTATGTTACTTCTTTGGTAATTTTTTATGATTTCCCATACAACAAATATATTTACCAATGAAAGGAGAAAGATAAAGGTGGCATTAATCAGAAGTATTATAGCAAATTTACTCGTAAAATGCCTACAATGGATTACGCTCTTATATAGAGTATAAAATGAATAAACAAACATCAAGGGGGCGAAATAGTCATGATAAAACAAAATAAATTTTAACCCAGAGTACAAGTTACCTTTCACAGGTATATCTGATAGACAGACACCAATAGTGAAAATGGACAGTAAAAACAGGGATATTGAACGAGCATACTCTTTTCTCCCCAAGTTGGATATTAAATCACTTATAATGCCAAATACAACTATGACAACAACGAAAATAGAAATTATAAATTCGCTATTCAATCGTGCACCTCCATTAGTTCTAAATATTATTTACATAACAAATATGATGGCCATTTTTACTTGAACGATGCGACTTTCCTGTATGGTAAAGACAATATCCTTCAAATAGTATAAAGCGTCCCCTAAAGAAACGGGTCTGAGTAAGGTCATCCGTCAGATTATTGAGGAGGAGATACTTGAGTTCTTACCAGCGTCAACTTTTAAAGTTTTAACTGTTCCTAAAATCGGTCCAAGCATTTAGGATTCTGTTCTCATATTTCACTTCTTCATCACTTAGAGCTGTTTGAAATTATTTTTCATTATAAATCGTAAACCATTTGCCATCTCTGACATAATCTAAGCAATTAATCACTATACCCAACCAAAAAGTATTCTGTGTCTTACTGATTTCGTTTGGTGTAATGGAGATAGAGAGGAGGAAGATAGGAAACTAGAATCATCAAAATCATTACCAAGAATGTCAACAGATGGATCTGAACTAAATTTACCACATACCATCCCAGAATACCTACAGATAGGGGGCCTAAAACATAGGATAGGAAAATCAAAAAAGCCTTCCACCGTTTCTCCGGATAGACATAACACAATCGAATAAGTGTGTAGACTAAGGCTCCTGCTATCAAAGGAAAACCAATAAACAGCATAATAGCAGTCGCTACTAAAGCACTGGATTCTGAGGAATCCATATTGAATAAAAGCATCAAGATCATAAATAAAGTAAATACAATAGGTGCATATAAACCTTGGAAACTTTTTTTTCGACTGTTAATGTAGAATGCAAGAATAGCCGAGGGTAAAGAAACTAAGAAAATCAAACCCAAGTAACTACCAAAAATCGAATGTCCTGAATCAACCATTATTCATGCCCCTTAAAACACTGTCGCTTCCTCAAGCGTAAACTTGACATTATCCTCAATCCACTTACGGCGTGGTTCAACCTTATCTCCCATGAGGACGTTTACGCGACGTTCGGCGCGTGCTAGGTCTTCGATGGTGACACGGATGAGGGTACGCGTTTCTGGGTTCATGGTTGTTTCCCAGAGCTGGTCCGCATTCATTTCACCAAGTCCCTTGTAGCGTTGGAGGGTTGCGCCTTTACCGAACTGCTTACGAAGTTCTTCTAGCTCTCCGTCGGTCCAAGCATAAGCCACTTCTTCTTTCTTGCCTTTTCCTTTAGACATCTTGTAAAGAGGTGGAAGAGCGATATAGACATGGCCTGCCTCGACTAGCGGACGCATGTAGCGATAGAAAAAGGTTAAGAGCAAGGTCTGGATATGGGCACCATCGGTATCCGCATCGGTCATGATAATGATCTTGTCATAGTTAGCATCCTCAATAGAGAAGTCTGCTCCCACACCCGCACCGATGGTATAAATCATAGTGTTGATTTCCTCATTTTTGAGGATATCTGCCATCTTAGCCTTGGCTGTATTGATAACTTTACCACGAAGAGGTAGGATAGCCTGGAACTTGCGGTCACGACCTTGCTTGGCAGAGCCACCGGCAGAATCACCCTCGACCAGATAGAGTTCATTCTTGGCAGGGTTTTTGGACTGGGCTGGCGTTAATTTACCCGACAACAAGCCCTTGTCTTTTTTATTTTTCTTACCATTTCGGCTCTCATCACGCGCCTTACGTGCTGCTTCACGGGCATCACGAGCCTTGATAGCCTTGCGTATGAGATTAGAAGCCAGTTCCCCATTTTCCATGAGGAAGAAAGTCAACTTGTCAGACACAATTCCATCCACAATAGGGCGAGCTAGTGGACTTCCAAGTTTATCCTTGGTCTGCCCTTCAAACTGGAGGTGTTCTTCCGGAACTAGGATAGAAAGAACGGCAGCTAGTCCCTCACGATAGTCTGAACCTTCAAGGTTTTTATCTTTTTCCTTTAGAAGACCTGTCTTACGAGCGTAGTCATTCATGACCTTAGTAATGGCTGACTTGAGTCCTGTCTCATGTGTTCCACCATCTTTAGTACGAACGTTATTGACAAAGGATAGAATGTTATCTGAAAATCCATCATTGTACTGGAGGGCTACTTCCACTTGGAAACCATTGTCTTCGCCTTCGAAGTAAAGAACAGGCGTCAAGGTTTCCTTGTCTTCGTTCAGATAAGAAACAAAGTCCTGAACTCCATTTTCATAGTGAAACTCAATCGCTTCATCTGTTCGTTTGTCTGTCAGAGACAAGGTGACATTTTTTAAGAGAAAGGCTGACTCATTGAGTCGTTCTGAAATGGTATTGTACTTGAAGTCAGTCGTAGAAAAAATCGTCGCGTCAGGCATGAAAGTGACCTTGGTACCTGTCTTAGACTTGGGTGCCGTACCAATTTTCTTCAGGGTTGTGACGGGTTTCCCGCCATTTTCAAAACGTTGTTTATAAACCGTTCCATCACGGGTAATTTCCACTTCTAGCCAGCTAGATAAGGCATTGACGACGGAAGATCCAACCCCGTGAAGACCACCAGATGTTTTGTAGCCACCTTGACCGAATTTTCCTCCAGCGTGAAGGATAGTAAAGATAACCTCAACTGTTGGAATCCCCATAGCATGCATCCCAGTTGGCATCCCTCGACCATGGTCTTGAACCGTTAGACTGCCGTCTTTATTGATGGTCACATCAATGCGGTCACCAAATCCAGACAAGGCCTCATCGACTGCATTGTCCACAATTTCCCAAACTAGGTGATGGAGACCAGCACCGTCAGTCGATCCAATATACATCCCCGGACGTTTACGGACCGCATCCAACCCTTCTAGCACCTGAATGGCGTCATCATTGTAGTTATTAATATTGATTTCCTTTTTTGACACAAGGAACCTCCTATTTGTTCATCTTTTCTATTTTACAGGTTTTCTAGCGATTTTGCAAAGCTTTTCCCTTTCAGCTGTCACAATTTCACAGGATATTCTCTGACTTTCGATACCATTTCATGGTATAATAGTTCTATGATGACATTTGTATTATTAATTTTAGCTTATCTGCTAGGTTCGATTCCATCCGGTCTCTGGATTGGACAAATCTTCTTTCAAACAAATCTGCGTGAACATGGTTCTGGAAACACCGGAACAACCAATACTTTCCGAATTTTAGGTAAGAAAGCGGGTATGGCAACCTTTGTGATTGACTTCTTTAAAGGGACCTTAGCCATTCTCCTTCCAATCCTTTTCCACCTTCAAGGTGTGTCACCTCTTGTATTTGGACTTTTGGCTGTGATTGGACATACTTTCCCTATCTTTGCAGGATTTAAGGGGGGTAAGGCTGTCGCAACCAGTGCTGGAGTGATTTTCGGATTTGCGCCTGTTTTCTGTCTCTATCTAGCAATCGTATTCTTTGGAAGCCTCTATCTAGGTAGTATGATTTCACTGTCTAGCGTTTCTGCTTCTATCGCAGCCGTTATCGGAGTTCTCCTATTTCCGCTATTTGGATTTATCCTAAACAGCTATGACCCTCTCTTCATTTTGATTATCCTAGCACTTGCTAGCTTGATTATCATTCGTCACAAGGATAATATCACACGTATCAAAAATAAAACTGAAAATCTTGTCCCTTGGGGATTGAACCTAACCCATCAACATCCTAACAAATAAAACGCCAGTTTTAACTGACGTTTTTTTGTATGCTTATTTTGATTTGATGTAGTTGATACCGTCTGCCTTAGGTGCAACTGCTTTTCCAAAAAAGGCTGCCAAGACAAGAATGGTCAAGACATAAGGGGCGATTTGAAGGTAAACCGCTGGCACTCCTTGTAGGAAAGGTAATTGAGAACCGATAACAGCCAAACTTTGTGAAAGTCCGAAGAAGAGACTAGAAAGCATAGCACCAATTGGGTTCCATTTACCAAAGATCATCGCAGCAAGGGCAATAAATCCAGGACCGACAATAGTCGTTACTGAGAAATTGACAGAGATTGATTGAGCATAAATCGCTCCCCCAATTCCCCCTAGGAAACCTGAAATGATAACCCCAAGATATCGCATCTTGTAGACATTAATTCCCAAGGTATCCGCTGCTTGAGGGTGTTCACCAACAGAGCGAAGGCGAAGACCAAAGCGGGTCTTGAAGAGGATAAACCAAGCAAGGAAAGAGAAGGCAATAGCGATATAACCTAGTAGACTGGTTGACTTGAAGAAGATATCTCCAATCACAGGGATGTCAGCCAAAACTGGGAAATCAAAACGTCCAAAAGTCTGGCTTAAGTTATCCGTTTGCCCTTTGTTATAAAGAACTTTAACCAAGAAAACTGCTAAGGCAGGAGCCATCAAGTTCAATACTGTACCACTGACAACATGGTCCGCACGGAAATGAACTGTAGCGACTGCATGGATGAGGGAGAAAATAGCTCCCACGATACCAGCAACTAACAAGGAAATCCAAGGAGTAGCTGCTCCAAGTTGTTCTGCAAACTCAAGGTTAAAGACAACCCCAGAAAAGGCTCCCATAACCATAATTCCTTCAAGACCGACGTTAACGACACCACCACGTTCAGAGAAAACTCCTCCGATACTCGTAAAAATAAGTGGTGCTGAGTAAATCAGCATAGAAGAGACCAAGAGGGTGAGTAATGTTGTAATAGACATCCTTACTTACCTCCTTTAACTTGTTTTTTAGGTTTGACAAAGCGTTCGATAATGTAGTGAACACTGACAAAGAAGATAATAGACGCTGTTACAATGCTGACAAGCTCAGACGGAACTTGTGCTGCATTCATACCCGGTGCTCCTACTTGCAAAACTCCAAATAAGAAGGCTGCAAAGAGAATTCCAATTGGTGAATTTCCAGCAAGCAAACTAACTGCCATCCCGTTAAATCCGATAGCTAATGATGATCCCTGAACGTAAACGTTTTGGAAAGTTCCAAGACCTTCGACCGCTCCACCAAGACCAGCCAAGGCACCAGAGATAATCATTGATAGAATGATTGTACGTTTTGCTGAAATACCAGCGTACTCTGAAGCATGGGGATTAAGACCAACTGCACGAATTTCAAAACCGAGAGTCGTTTTCTTGAGCAAGAACCAAATCACGCCAACAGCAATGATTGCAAAGAAGATTCCGATATTCATACGGGAATTTCCAGTCAACTCTGATAACCATGGTGTCTGGTATGTAGCATTGGCACTCACACGAATCGTTGAGTCTGTACTTTGCATAATATCTTTAGGAAAGGCATGAATAAAGGCATTTCCCACATACAATACAATGTAGTTCATCATGATGGTCACGATAACCTCTGACGTACCGAGATAGGCTCTGAGGATACCTGGAATCGCTCCAACAATTCCACCTGCAATCAAAGCAATGATCACTGTCAATGGAATCAAAACGAGACGAGGCATATCTGGATTTGACAAGGCAAACCAACCACTGAGAATCCAGCCTGCAAGTGCTTGACCAGGAAGTCCAACGTTAAAGAAACCTGCTCGACTGGCAACTGCGAAACCAAGACCTATCAAGACAAGAGGACCCATGGCACGGAAAATTTCTCCAATTCCACGGAGGCTACCAAAAGCTGTATAGAACAACTCCTCATAACCCCAGATAGCATCATATCCGAAGATCCACATGACAATGGCTCCGAGCAAGATTCCTAAGAATACGGAAATCAAGGGAACCGAAATTTGTTGTAATTTTTTAGACATCACTCTTCTCCTTTCCCAAGTTTCCACCTGCCATCAAGACACCAAGTTCTTGTTTGTTAGTTGTTTCTGGCGATACAATACCTTGAATCTTACCATCGTGAATAACAGCAATTCGGTCTGAGACATTTAAAATCTCATCCAATTCAAAGCTGACAACAAGGACAGCCTTACCGTTATCACGCTCTTCAATCAAACGTTTGTGGATATATTCAATGGCACCGACATCCAAACCACGAGTTGGCTGGCTGACGATAAGGAGATCAGGATCACGATCAATCTCACGAGCGATAATCGCTTTTTGTTGATTTCCTCCTGAAAGAGCAGCTGCTGGAACAAATTCGCTTGCCGCACGAACATCAAATTCTTCCATTAATTTCTTAGCATGTGAAGTGATATTGGCATAGTTCAAGATGCCATTTTTGCTGAGTGGTTCTTTGTAGTAGGTTTGAAGAGCGATATTTTCTGAAATCATCATCTCCAAAATCAAGCCATCCCGGTGACGATCCTCAGGAACGTGCCCCACGCTTAGTTCTGTAATTTGTCGAGGATGCATTCCCACAATTGATTCGCCTTTTAATTCAACGCTACCTGACTCAACCTTACGAAGACCAGTAATGGCTTGAATGAGTTCAGACTGACCATTGCCATCAATACCTGCAATACCAACAATTTCACCAGCACGAACATCCAAAGAAAGATTCTTCACAGCTGGTACACCGCGGTTTTCATTGACAACCAAGTCTTTGATAGACAAGACCACTTCTTTGGGTTGTGGTGCTTGTTTTTCCGTTTTAAAGGAGACTGAGCGTCCAACCATCATTTCTGCCAAGTCCGCATTTGTTGCTCCTGCGATTTCAACCGTCTGGATTGATTTCCCACGACGGATAACCGTCACTCGATTCGATACCGCACGAATCTCATCCAGTTTATGGGTAATCAAAATGATGGACTTCCCTTCTTTGACAAGGTTTTTCATGATTGCCATCAACTCATCAATCTCTGAAGGAGTCAATACGGCTGTAGGTTCGTCAAAGATAAGGATATCAGCACCACGATAGAGTGTTTTCAAGATTTCTACACGTTGTTGGGCACCAACGGAAATATCCGCCACCTTAGCAGCAGGATCTACTGCCAAACCATAACGTTCAGAAAGAGCCTTGATTTCTTTAGTAGCACCAGCTATATCTAGAACACCATTTTTAGTGATTTCACTCCCTAAAATGATATTTTCAGCTACTGTAAAAGCCTCAACCAACATAAAATGTTGGTGAACCATCCCAATTCCAAGACCAGCGGCTTTAGATGGTGAGTCTAGTTTTACAATCTGACCATTCACCACAATTTCACCACTCGTTGGTTCAAGAAGTCCTGCCAGCATATTCATCAAAGTGGATTTACCCGCTCCATTTTCTCCTAAAAGTGCATGGATTTCACCTTTTCGCAGTTGCAAGTTGATTTTGTCGTTTGCTACAAATTCACCAAACACCTTGGTAATATCCCGCATCTCAATGACATTTTCGTGTGCCATATGCTCTTCCTTTCAGAGGTTTATTTTATTTCAATAAAACCTGCTAATCACATTAACAAGCTCTATTGAGACAAAAATTGCCTCAATTCTTAAAGAAGCGACCAATGGCCGCTTCCTAAGAAATGACTTTTATCCATTATTTTTCAGGAACTTTTACGCTTCCGTCAAGGATCTTAGCTTTTGCATCTTCAACAGCTTTTTTACCTTCTTCTGAAAGGTTTGTTACTGCTAGCTCAACCCCTTTATCTTTCAATGAGTAAACAATCACTTGTCCACCAGGGAATTCACCTTTTTCTGTTTTGTTGGCAATATCTTTTACAGTTGTACCAACTTGTTTCAATGTAGATACAAGAACGAAGTTAGATTCTTTACCATCTTTAGAAGTGTATTTACCTTCTGCTGCTTGGTCACGGTCTACACCGATAACCCAAACTTTTTCGTCTTCATTTTTGTTTTCATTTAATGATTTTGCTTCAGCAAAGACACCAGCACCTGTACCACCAGCTGCTTGGTAGACAACGTCTGCACCGGCAGCGTATTGAGCTGCTGCGATTGTTTTACCTTTGGCAGCATCACCAAATGAACCAGCGTAGTCAACTTGGACTTTGATAGATGGGTCTACTGACTCAACACCAGCTTTGAATCCAGCTGCAAAACGTGAAATAACTTCAGATTCGATACCACCTACAAAACCAACTTGTTTTGTTTTCGTAGTTTTCGCTGCTGCAACACCAGCAAGGTAAGCTGCTTCGTTATCCGCAAATCTTACGCTCGCAACATTCTTTTGACCTTCAATCACATCATCAATCAAGACATAGTTTAGGTCAGAGTGGTCTTTTGCTGCTTCCTCAACTGCATTGTGAAGGGCAAAACCAACACCGAAGATCAGGTTGTAACTTCCAGCCGCTTGTTGCAAGTTGTTAGCATAGTCTGCTTCGCTTGTTGATTGGAAGTAAGTGTAACCTTTATCTTTAGAAAGATTGTGTTCTTTACCCCAGTCTTGCAAACCTTCCCAAGCTGATTGGTTAAATGATTTATCATCAACACCACCAGTATCTGTTACGATTGCTGCTTTGGTCTTCATTTCTGATGAAGATGAAGCTGCGTTACGAGAAGAGCGGTTACCACATGCAGCAAGTCCAACTGCTGCTACTGCAACTAGACCAAGGCCTAGCCATTGTTTCTTGTTCATTACTGAACCTCCTAAATAAGATGTGCAACGATGTTGCAAGTATGGATTGTTTGGTCACACAGACCACAGCCACTACAAGAGTGACCCAGACTAATTTAAGTCTGTAAATGAGTATGGAAGTAACTCCCCGACCGTCATCTCGACCGTCGATTTATCTTTAGCGACTAAGGTCACTTTTAGATCTTGTTCAAAAAATTCAACCATGACCTGGCGGCAAGCACCACATGGCGAGATGGGTTTTTCAGTTTGTCCGTAGACAATTAACTCAGAAAACTCCCGTTGCCCCTCCGAAACTGCTTTGAAAATAGCAGTACGTTCTCCACAATTAGTCAAGGGATAGCTAGCATTCTCGATGTTCACACCCGTATAAATACTACCATCCTTGGCTACTAAAACAGCTCCGATAGGAAAGTGAGAATAGGGGACATAGGCTTGTTTGCTGGTTTCAATTGCTAGTTCAATCAACTCAGTAGTCGCCATCTGCCAATTCTCCTTTTAAAATCGCAACTCCAGCAGATGTTCCGATACGGGTAGCGCCTGCTTCCACAAAAGCGACAGCATCCGCATATGAACGAGCTCCACCAGCTGCCTTAACTCCCATATCTGGCCCGACTGTTTTACGCATCAACTGAACATCCTCTATAGTAGCACCACCAGTTGAAAATCCAGTTGATGTTTTGACAAAGTTAGCTCCTGCTTTCTGGGATAATTGGCAGGCCACAACCTTTTCATCGTCTGTCAACAAGCAAGCTTCGATAATGACTTTCACCAGCTTGTCACCACTTGCTTCTACGACAGCACGAATGTCCGATTCAACCAAATCCAGATTGCCTGATTTGAGGGCACCGACATTGATAACCATATCAATCTCATCTGCACCATTTTGGACAGCTTCCTTTGTTTCAAAAGCTTTCACAGCTGAAGTTGTTGCTCCCAAAGGAAAACCTACTACTGTACAAACCTTTACATCTGAGCCTTCAAGCCCTGTTTTCGCATGTTTAACCCATGTGGGATTAACACAAACGCTGGCAAAGTCATACTCACGCGCTTCAGATAGCAAACGATCAATTTGTTCTTGGCTTGCATCTTGCTTTAAAAGCGTATGATCAATATATTTATTTAACTTCATATTCGGATTCTCCCTGGTTTTATGAGATAATTTCTATAATTTCTCGTAAACTTTGCACTCCATCATTTATTTTAACATATTTTTGAAATTCTGTAACTAGTTCAGAAGAAATTTTTCCATTTGTATAAACTTTTGCAACAATTTCACCCTTTTGAACGGAATCTCCAACTTTCTTTTCAAAAACAATCCCTGTTTCATAGTCCAAGTCATCAGACTTGACTGCACGACCAGCTCCTAGTCTCATGGCATAGAGCCCAAATTCCATAGCTGGAAGGGCTGAAATAACACCCGTTTCTTGAGCATGGATTTCCACCACATGGGCAACCTTGACGGGGCGATAGAGATCTTCTAAATCGCCGCCTTGTGCTGCTACCATTTCTTCAAACTTAGCCAGTGCTTGGCCATTTTCCAGGTGTTGACGGATTTCCTCGATCGTTTTCTCAACATCAGCCAAGCCAAGCATAATCTGAGCCAATTCACAGATAAAGTGGGTAATATCCTGACGGCCTTTCCCTTGGAGAATCTCGATTGCCTCAAGGATTTCGAGACGATTCCCAATGGCTCTTCCCAAGGGCTGGCTCATATCGGTAATGACTGCTACTGTCTTTCGACCAACAGCCTTACCAAGTTCCACCATTGTTTGAGCCAATTCGCGCGCCTCATCAACCGTCTTCATGAAGGCACCCTCACCGACCGTTACGTCTAGCAAAATGGCATCCGCTCCTGCAGCAATTTTCTTGCTCATCACCGAACTAGCAATCAAAGGAATCGTGTCGACAGTTGCTGTCACATCACGGAGGGCATAGAGAAGTTTGTCTGCTTTAACCAGCTGATCGGACTGCCCAATAACAGATACACCAATGTCCTGTACCTGACGAATGAAATCTTCTTGACTTCGCTCAACTTGATATCCCTTAATAGACTCCAATTTATCAATTGTTCCACCAGTATGGCCAAGACCTCGACCACTCATCTTAGCAACAGGAACGCCGAAACTCGCAACAAGGGGAGCCAAAATCAAGGTCACCTTATCACCTACACCACCAGTCGAATGCTTATCAACTTTAACCCCCTCAATAGCTGACAAATCAAACTCCTGACCTGTCTTGACCATATTCATCGTCAGGTCAGAAATCTCACGTGTGGTCATTCCTTTAAAATAAACAGCCATAGCAAAAGCAGACATTTGATAGTCTGGAACAGTTCCTGCCACATAGCCTTCTACTAGCCACTTGATTTCAGCTGCAGTCAGTTCTTGACCATCTCGTTTCTTTTGAATTAAATCAACTGCTCTCATTCTTTCACACTTCTAAGGATATAATATCCCTTATCTTTCTTTACGATTTCACAATTTCCAAAAACATCTTCCATCTTGCTTTTGGCACTTGGAGCCCCTTGTTTTTTCTGAATGACGATGGTTAAATCTCCTCTGTCTTTCAAGAAATCTCTGCTCTTTTCGATAATCTCATGAACAACCTGTTTGCCCGCTCGAATCGGCGGATTGGAAATGACATGGTCAAACTTCCCCTCAACTTGTTCATAGATATTGGATTGGAAAATCGTCGCTTCTACTTTATTACGTTCAGCATTTTGTCGCGCTAGGTCCAAGGCACGATTATTGATATCAACCATGGTTGCCTGAGCTCCATAAGCCTTGGCCAATGACAAACCCAATGGCCCATAACCACAACCCACATCAAGGACTGTTTCTCCTTTGTTGACCTCTAGGCACTTGAGCAAGAGCTGACTCCCAAAGTCAACCATTTTCTTGCTAAAAACACCCGCATCCGTCAAAAAGGTCATGTTTTCTCCCAACAACTCCACTCTCAACTCATGAATGTCGTGAGCAGCATCAGGATTTTCTGCATAATACATTTTACTCATAAAACTATTTTACCATAATTTGGCTTGAATTGTAAATCGTTTACAAAGTGATGATCAAATGAAAAAGACTGAAGAATCCTAGTCAAAAAACCTTTTCTTCAATCTCTTTCAATTATTAGAAATACATTACAATCTATCGGGAACTACAAATTATCATAGTTAGGAAAAAACAGTTCGTCTGCAATCGGGCGCATTTTTATTACTATTTCTTAACCTTAAAATACTTTATTATCAACAAGATTCCCAATATGATGTTTAGATAAAAACCCAACTGATAAGTTTGTGTCAAGATTTCCAAACTTGTCCAAAGTCGTATCAAATCTTCTAGTGACATACGGAATAGATATCCTTCTGTAGCAATCCACAAAATCAAAAATAGATAACTACCAGTCGCAAGCCATTTCGTCCACTGCTTTTTTACTAGCCAAGCAATCAAGAGCGAACAGATAAAGACAACTGTTACAATGGCATGTTCCATCAAAAAAGTAAAACCGTAATAGATTTCCACAAAGCGTCTACCATTATCCGCATTCGCTCCCCTTATAAAAGGTAAGGCAAAACTTAAAATAAAACAGAGTTCCAATATATAACGTTTTAAGATTTTCATGACACACCTCCAATAAGTTGTGAACCAAAAAGCCCACTTTCAATAACTGATAAGTCTTCAGAAACAATTCCCTATCTCATCATTAAATTATTCAACCTCCATCTACCTCTATTATACGATATTGACTTACTACCATCAAGAAACCGCTTTATCTTTTTAGCTTTTTATGGTATGATAAACAAAATATCTAGGGGAAAACAAATGACCAACGAATTTTTACATTTTGAAAAAATCAGTCGCCAGACTTGGCAATCATTGCATCGCAAAACAACCCCTCCCTTGACAGAGGAAGAGTTAGAATCCATCAAGAGTTTCAATGACCAGATTAGTCTACAGGACGTAACAGATGTCTATCTTCCCCTAGTTCATCTTATCCATATTTACAAGCGCACCAAGGATGATTTGGCTTTTTCAAAAGGAATTTTTCTCCAACGTGAAAGCAAATCCCAACCTTTTATTATTGGGGTTTCTGGAAGTGTTGCTGTGGGGAAGTCGACCACTAGTCGCTTACTTCAGATTCTTCTATCACGCACTCTTCCAGATGCTACTGTAGAATTGGTGACGACTGACGGTTTTCTCTATCCCAATCAAACCTTGATTGACCAAGATATCTTAAATCGCAAAGGTTTTCCTGAAAGTTATGATATGGAAGCCTTGCTGAATTTTCTTGACCGCCTAAAGAATGGGCAAGATGTCGATATTCCTGTCTATTCTCATGAAGTGTATGACATCGTTCCTGGAGAGAAACAACGTGTCAAAGCTGCTGATTTTGTCATTGTCGAAGGCATCAATGTCTTTCAAATCCCTCAAAATGAGCGCCTTTACATTACTGATTTCTTTGATTTCTCCATCTATGTGGATGCAGCAGTTGAAGACATTGAAAGCTGGTATCTGGATCGTTTCTTAAAGCTGCTCAGCTTTGCCCAAAATGATCCCAACAGCTACTACCACCGCTTTACGCAAATGCCGATTAGAGAAGTTGAAGCCTTTGCTCACCAGGTTTGGACCAGCATTAATCTCACAAATCTACAAAACTATATCGAACCGACAAGGAATCGTGCTGAGGTTATTCTCCACAAGACTAAAAACCATGAAATCGATGAAATTTACCTAAAAAAATAATTTCCCCTTGTCAAAACCTAAGTTTTCATATATAATGGTATAGTTAGTAAATATGGAGGTAAGAACATTGGCAAACATTAAATCAGCTATCAAACGCGCTGAATTGAACGTTAAACAAAACGAAAAAAACTCAGCTCAAAAATCAGCTATGCGTACTGCTATCAAAGCTTTCGAAGCAAACCCTTCTGAAGAACTTTTCCGTGCTGCTAGCTCAGCTATCGACAAAGCAGAAACTAAAGGTTTGATTCATAAAAACAAAGCAAGCCGCGATAAAGCTCGTCTTTCAGCTAAACTTGCTAAATAAGAAACAGTCCATAGAGGCTGTTTTTTTGTCCTCTAATCAGAAAAGGTAGAAAATGAAAATCGCAATTATAGGATATTCTGGAGCTGGCAAGTCAACTCTAGCTGAAAAGTTGTCAAACTACTACTCCATCCCCAAACTGCATATGGATACACTTCAATTTCAACCTGGTTGGCAAGACAGTGACCGCGAATGGATGTTGACCGAGATGAAAAACTTTCTCACAAAGCACGAAGCTTGGGTCATCGACGGCAACTACTCTTGGTGTTGCTATGAAGAAAGAATGCTGGAAGCTGACCAAATCATCTTTCTCAACTTTTCCCCATGGACTTGTCTCTTTCGAGCCTTTAAACGGTATCTCACATACCGAGGTAAAGTCAGAGAAAGTATGGCAGCAGGCTGTCCTGAACGCTTTGACTGGGATTTTATCCGATGGATTCTCTGGGATGGGCGGACAAAACATGCTAAAGAACGCTATCAACGGGTTCAAGAAACCTACCCTGAGAAAGTAATTGTCCTCCGGTCGCAAAAGGAGATGGATTACTTCTTAGAAAATCTCGCGCATAACAAGAAAAACCAACGTGCCTAACGTTGGTTTTTTGCTATTAGCCAATCACACTTCCGTTTGGTACAGCTGGATCAACTGTGAGAAGGGTTAATTTGCCTTCATGTTCAGCTGAGAGGATCATTCCTTGACTGACATATTTTTTCATCATCTTGCGTGGTTTGAGGTTGGCAACGATTTGGATCTTCTTGCCGACCAATTCTTGTTCGTTTGGATAGTATTTGGCAATTCCTGAGAGGATTTGACGGTCTTCGCCATCACCTGCATCGAGGCGGAATTGGAGCAACTTGTCAGAACCTTCTACTTTAGACACTTCTTTGACCTCTGCAACACGGATTTCGACCTTATCAAAGTCTTCAAACTTGATTTCTTCCTTGTTTAGTTTGAGTTCAACTTCATCTGGATTCCATTCTTTTTCGACGGCTGGTTTATTACCTTCCATTTGTTCCTTGATATAGGCGATTTCTTCTTCCATATCCAGACGTGGGAAGATTGGTGTCCCTTTGGCAACTACAGTCACATCTACTGGGAAGTCAGCCAAGCTCAAGTTCTCAAGACTTGCTACTTCTTCCAAACCAAGTTGAGTCAAGACTGCACGACTGGTTTCCATCATAAAGGGCTCAATCAAGTGAGCAACGACACGAAGGCTAGCTGCCAAATGGCTCATAACACTTGCTAATTGGTCGCGAAGGGCTTCATCCTTAGCCAAGACCCATGGGGCTGTCTCATCGATGTATTTGTTGGTACGAGAGATAAGAGTCCAGACTGCTTCCAGAGCACGTGGGTAGTCAACTGCTTCCATGTGTGTATGGTAGTCTGCGATAGATTGCTCTGCTACTTGAGCAAGAGCATTGTCAAATTCAGTCACACCTTCTACATAGGCTGGAATTTGCCCATCAAAGTACTTATTAATCATGGAAACTGTACGGTTAAGGAGGTTCCCTAGGTCATTTGCCAATTCATAGTTGATACGACCTACATAGTCTTCAGGAGTGAAGGTTCCATCTGAACCAACTGGAAGGCTACGCATGAGGTAGTAACGAAGTGGATCGAGGCCATAGCGTTCTACCAGCATTTCAGGGTAAACGACATTCCCTTTAGACTTAGACATCTTGCCGTCTTTCATGACAAACCAACCGTGGGCAATCAAGCGGTCTGGCAATTTGATATCCAACATCATAAGAAGGATTGGCCAGTAGATTGAGTGGAAACGAAGGATGTCTTTTCCGACCATTTGGAAGACTGTTCCGTTCCAGAACTTGTCAAAGTTACCATGCTCATCTTGACCGTAACCAAGAGCTGTCGCATAGTTAAGGAGAGCATCAATCCAAACATAGACAACATGTTTTGGATTTGATGGGACTGGTACTCCCCATGTAAAGGTTGTACGAGAAACTGCCAAATCTTCTAAACCTGGCTCGATGAAGTTGCGAAGCATTTCATTAAGGCGACCATCAGGAGTGATAAATTCAGGATGAGATTTGAAAAATTCAACCAAACGGTCTTGGTATTTGCTGAGGCGAAGGAAGTAAGACTCTTCTGAAACCCACTCCACTTCGTGACCTGATGGAGCGATACCGCCCGTCACATTTCCAGCTTCATCACGAAAGACTTCCGCAAGCTGGCTTTCTGTAAAGAATTCCTCATCTGAGACTGAATACCAACCAGAATATTCACCTAAATAGATGTCATCTTGAGCAAGTAAGCGTTCAAAGACTTGCGCCACTACTTTTTCATGGTAGTCATCCGTCGTACGGATAAATTTATCGTATGAGATATCGAGTAATTGCCAGAGTTCTTTGACTCCAACCGCCATGCCATCAACATAGGCTTGTGGTGTAATACCAGCTTCTTCTGCTTTTTGTTGAATCTTTTGACCATGCTCATCTAAACCTGTTAGATAAAAGACATCGTAGCCCATAAGACGTTTGTAACGTGCTAAGACATCACAAGCAATGGTTGTGTAGGCAGAACCGATATGAAGTTTACCAGATGGATAGTAAATCGGTGTTGTAATATAAAAATTCTTTTCAGACATAATATTTCCTTTCCAGGCTAATGAAACCTGTTTTTCTAACACTTCATTATATCATATTTTTAGTGATTTTCGATAGAGAAATTCATACAAAAACAAGACAGACAAATGTCCATCTTGTTTTTTCTGCTCTATATCTTATTCATAACGAAGGGCTTCGATTGGATCGAGCTTAGAGGCTTTATTGGCCGGCAAGACTCCAAATATCATACCAACGCTGGCTGACACAGCCAAGCTAAAGAGAGCGATTGGGAGGGAAACCCCAACTTCGATACCTGCAATCATGTTTTGAAGCAATACTCCGGCTAACATGGTCATTCCAGCAGCAATCCCAAGACCGATGACACCACCTAGCAAGGTCAAGATCATAGACTCAATCAAAAACTGTACCAAGATATTAGCCCGTGTAGCTCCGAGAGCTTTCCGCAGACCAATCTCACGCGTGCGTTCTGTCACCGAAACCAACATGATATTCATAACACCAGTTCCCCCGACAAAGAGAGAGATTCCTGCGATGGCACTGATAATGGTTGTCATAAAACCAAAGAGTTGTTGTACCTCTTGGAAGGCTGCAGTTGCATCCGCAACTTGGTACTCCCCTTGCTGAAGACCTGCAATCTCAGTCAATTTTCGAGCCAACTCTGGACCCAAGGTCTGTGTTAGACTAGTATCATTGACACGAAAGACGATGTTCGAGATTTCATCAGTATTAAAATTGGCTGCAAGAGAGATATTGGTCGTAATTGGAAGACCACCAATCCCAAAGGCTTTAGCAGTTTTAGCTTCATTGCTAGTATAAACGCCAATCACACGGTAACTAAATTCATTGACAGAGATGACTTGATTAACCGCAGCTTCTGGACTATCAAACAAACTCTTGGCTAGTTCTTCATCCAACAAAATCACACTGGCAAATTCCTTGTAGTCTTGCGGTCTTAGACTTCTACCCGCAACGATTTCATTTTCAACTGCGTTCATGTAGGTGCTATTTCCGCCTGTCAGAGTCGCTCGTTCAACCTTCTTATCCTTATAAGATAGGGTAACGTTGGTCGAATTAGTGACATAGTAACTGTCTACTCCTTTGAGTTTGGCAGCCTCCTTGACCCAAGACTCCAGTGGTTTTGGTGGTTCAACATGAACATCCTCTTCTCTCCCACTGACTGTCAAAGCGGATTGTTTCTGCGTGAAGGAGCCGTCCTTGCTTTTGATAGGAGAGAAAAAGACATGGATATCCTTTTGTGATTTGGTCATGTTTTTATTGACCTGGCGAGACATGGAGTCTCCCAAAGCCATGATGACGACGACAGACGAAACTCCGATGATAATCCCGATCATGGTGAGGAAGGAACGCATCTTGTGGGCCATAATGGATGAAAAGGCAAATTTCAGATTCTGCATCTAGTTTTCCTCCTTTTCTACCTGAGCACTGTCTGATGAGATAACCCCATCACGAATGACAATTTGGCGTTTGGCATAGGCGGCAATCTCAGGCTCATGCGTGACCATGATAATGGTTTTCCCTTCCTTGTTTAACTCCACCAACAGTTGCATGATTTGATTTCCTGTCTTGGTATCCAAGGCTCCTGTGGGTTCGTCTGCTAGGACGATAGAAGGATTATTTACCAAGGCACGGGCGATCGCTACACGTTGTTTTTGACCACCAGATAACTCAGAAGGCAAATGATGACTGCGCTCCGTCAGCTCAACCTTTTCCAGAAATTCCTCAGCCAATTTCCGACGTTTAGAAGCCGAAACTCCAGCGTAAATCAAGGGCAACTCGACGTTTTGAAGTGCATTGAGCTTGGACAAGAGAAAGAACTGCTGAAAGACAAAGCCGATTTGCTGGTTGCGGACCTTGGCCAGTTGTTTCTCTCCAAGGCCTGCAACTTCTTGCCCTTCAAGGTAGTACTCTCCACTGGTTGGTGTATCCAACATTCCGATGGTATTCATCAACGTAGACTTACCAGAACCAGAAGGTCCCATAATGGCAACAAACTCACCTTCATGAACTTCTAGATTGATATTTTTAAGGACCTGCAGTTCTTGATCACCATTTCGATAACTCCTGCAGATATTTTTGAGACTAATTAGTTTCTTCATCAGCCTTCACCTCTTTTCCTTCTTCCAAGGAAGATGTTGGATTACTGATGACCTTGGCACCGTCTGTCAAACCTGAAGTAATTTCTTGGTTGTCTGCGTCCGCATTCCCCAAAGTAACTTCTACCTTCTTCGCTTTTTTCTGGTCGTCAACGATCCAGACATAGTTTTTGTCATTTTCGGTAACAACACTTGTCAAAGGAACAAGGATGGCCTTACTCTTATTTTTGACTTCCACACTGACAGAGAAGCCTTGTTTCAACTCACCGATATCGCTAGTCACATCAACAGTATAAGGGTACTTAGATCCAGTATTCCCTCCAAGGGCTGCATTTGCTGCTTCTCCATTGTTTTTAGGATAATCAGAAATATAGCTGATTTTTCCTGTCCAGCTCTTATCTTGATAAACCTTCGAAGTAAAGGTAACTTCTTGCCCAACAGAAAGGTTAGCAAGGTTGTATTCAGACAACTCCCCTTTGACCTGCAAGTTTTCATTACTTACAACATGTACCACCACTTGGCTATTACCTGTTGGCGATTTGGAAACATTACGATTAACTTCAACTACAGTCCCCTCTAGTGTACTGAGGACAGTTGCAGCATCTAGCTGAGCTTGAGCCTTGTTGAGTTGGGCAACAGCATCTGCACGGTTATCCTTGGCATCACTGATTTGAGAGTCGATAGAGGATACGGAAGAAGTCGCTGCTTGCGCTTGTTCTGGGAGTCCAGCTTCTGTTGGAACTTGTGGGGAAGCTGGTACAGCTGATGCATTTTCACGAGCCTTATTTAACTCCTCGATATGACGGTCTGCCTTTGCAACTGCACGATCTGCTGCATCATAGGCAGCTTGAGCATCCGCACTGCTGTATTTGACCAAAGCTTGCCCTTCTTCGACCTTGTCTCCAACCGAAACGAGAATTTCATCTAAATCTCCCTTACTAGCATCAAAATAAACGTATTGTTCATTTTTTGCTGTAACCGTACCTGACAAGAGAACCGATGAAGCAACGGAACCTTCCTTAGCAGTAACGATATGAGAGGTTTCATCCTTGACTGCTGACTGGGAAGGTTGTCTGAAAATCAAAATTCCCGCAGCACCGATAACAATAGCACTGGCAATACCAATCGCTGTGTATAATTGCCATTTTTTTGCCTTTTTATTTCTTTTCATTTTCAAGCTCCTTTATATTTTTGCCTTACAAATACCATTATATCAGAAACACCAAGCCCAAACAATAACAGTTCAGATGGAAACAATGACAATTCAGGATCATTATTTCGTTCGGTATTCGTTTATTGGGTTATTGTTCTAGATATATAATACAATATCTTTTTGAATTTGGCAAGCGTTTTTATAATTTTTTTACCGTAGCAGATTTTTGCATTCAAATAGTAAAAACGATAGAATATGACTATCAAAGCTATAAGGAGTTTTCTATGAGAGAATATGATATCATCGCTATCGGTGGAGGAAGCGGCGGCATTGCCACTATGAACCGAGCTGGTGAACACGGCGCTAAAGCAGCTGTTATCGAGGAAAAAAAATTAGGTGGAACCTGCGTCAATGTCGGCTGTGTTCCTAAGAAAATCATGTGGTATGGAGCGCAAATCGCTGAAAGCTTCCACCACTACGGTCCTGACTATGGTTTTACAAGTTCAGATGTTCAATTTGATTTCGCAAAACTTCGTCAAAATCGTGAAGCCTACATCGATCGTGCCCGCTCGTCTTATGATGGAAGTTTCAAGCGCAACGGTGTTGATTTGATTGAAGGTCGTGCTCATTTCGTTGATTCCCACACAGTCAGCGTCAATGGTGAATTGATTCGTGCCAAACATATCGTAATTGCGACTGGTGCTCGCCCAAGCATCCCAACTATCCCTGGAGCTGAACTCGGTGGTAGCTCAGACGATGTCTTTGCTTGGGAGCAACTTCCTGAATCCGTTGCGATTCTTGGAGCTGGCTATATCGCCGTTGAATTAGCAGGTGTCCTCCACGCACTAGGAGTGAAAACTGATTTGTTTGTCCGTCGTGATCGTCCCTTGCGTAGTTTTGACAGCTACATCGTTGAAGGACTTGTCAATGAAATGGAAAAAACAGGTCTACCTTTGCACACACACAAGGTACCCGTCAAGCTCGAAGAAACGGATCAAGGTATTACTATTCATTTCGAAGACGGTTCTAGTCACACTGCTAGCCAAGTTATTTGGGCTACCGGTCGCCGTCCAAATGTAGATGGTCTTGAGTTAGAAAAGGCTGGCGTTACACTCAACCAACGTGGATTTATCCAAGTGGATGAGTATCAAAATACTGTTGTAGATGGTATCTATGCCCTTGGAGACGTTACTGGTGAGAAGGAACTGACTCCAGTAGCCATCAAGACTGGACGTACCCTATCTGAACGCCTTTTCAACGGAAAAACAAATGCCAAGATGGACTATACGACTATCCCTACTGTTGTCTTCTCACACCCAGCAATCGGAACGGTTGGTTTAACCGAGGATCAAGCTACCAAAGAATACGGCCAAGATAACATCAAAGTCTACAAGTCAAGCTTTGCATCTATGTACTCTGCCGTTACAAACTATCGTCAAGAATCACGCTTCAAACTCATCACCGCAGGTACTGACGAAAAAGTTGTTGGACTTCACGGACTTGGTTACGGAGTGGATGAGATGATTCAAGGATTCGCTGTTGCCATCAAGATGGGAGCTACCAAGGCAGACTTTGATGCTACAGTAGCTATCCACCCAACTGCCTCAGAAGAATTTGTAACCATGCGCTAATTATCACAAGAGACCTCTTGAGGTCTCTTTTTACATGCAAAATCGGCTGTTACAAAAATTGTTACCTTAGTTAAAAGAATAGGTTGACTTTTCTTTCTGAATTAGTATAATAGTTACTATAATTTTGAAAAGAGGTTAACAGTTTTGAAAAAAGCTCATATCTATGCTATCCCTGCTATCGGTGCTGCTCTCATTGCCGTATTGGCACAAATCAGTCTCCCTATCGGTCCTGTACCCTTTACTTTGCAAAACTTTGCAATCGGTCTGATTGCTACTGTTTTTAGACCCAGAGAAGCTGTTCTATCTGTAGCTCTCTATCTCCTGCTTGGTTCCATTGGTTTACCTGTTTTTGCAGGGGGAGGAGCTGGATTTCACGTTTTAGTCGGTCCAAGTGCAGGCTATCTTTGGTTCGACCTTGTTTATGCTGGACTTACATCTTATCTCATTCATCAAAATAGTGGCTACATTCGCATTTTCCTGGCCAACCTCTTGGGTGACTCCCTCGTCTTTGTCGGAGGTATTCTCAGCCTCCACTTCCTTGCTGGGATGCCATTTGATAAGGCGCTTGCAGTAGGTGTCCTTCCCTTTATCCTCCCTGACCTTGGTAAGATCATTGCCATTAGTTTCATTGGTCGTCCCTTACTCGAACGATTGAAAAGTCTTCCATATTTTTCAAGATAAAAAAATAGTCCAGAACCATTGTTCTGGACTATTTCCTTTCTAAGAATCAACTGTACACTATTTAGCTACTTGACTATTCTTATACCGGTATGAATATTAATCGTTTTATCCTTCAAATTACAGCTATTCACGATATACAAAGTAGAAAAGTATTCTAAGTGATTCAAACCAAATAAGCTTCCATTGATTTTTAATGCTTAGCAATTGTATACTTTTCAGAAAACGCATTTTCACTGATTGAGCTATATTTTATAAATCATTTATGATACAATAGAGCTAACTAAAAGATTCAGAAAATTTAATGTTCATTGATTATTTATATTAACTTGATTATTTTGATTTCTTTTAAAACAAAAATGATTATAAATAATTATAAACAGAAAGGTAATTCTATGCCAAAGAATACTCGTGAGCTAATCATTAAAGCTCTCATCACGCTAGCTAAGAAAAATCCTCAACGTAGTTCCTTTACAATGACTGAAATTGCTGCTGAAGCTGGTATTTCACGACAAGCGATTTATCAAAAGCACTTTAACAACTTTGAAGATATTATCGAATACATTCACGAAGAGACCAATCAGCACATTTTTAACGTCTTTAATAAGTACTGCCCTAGCAATGATGGAGATCCTATCAGCTTTTTAGCAGACCATATACTTCCGCTCATATACGAAAAAAGGGAAATTGTTAACACCTTGTATACCACACAAGTCGACCCATGTTGGAAGGAATTTCTGCGTGGAACCTACTCAGAGTGGGTACTAAAGAATGTCAATTACCAACTGAAATATAATTTTAATAAAGAGGACATCGCTTATATCATTACAACCATGGCAATCTCTTTCATTGAAGTCTGGATTCGTAAAGATAATCCAATCCCCCCTGAAGAGTATAGAGAGACTTTCATTCAATTGGCTAAGACTTCTCTCTGTGACTATATTGTGTCCTAAAAAAAGAATCTTGAGTTCTACTCAAGATTCTTTTTATTGTCCCCCTTTAAAGGCATCGACCATGACCTGAAATTCTTCATTGGAAAGGGTGATTCCTTTGCCCATTTTAGTATGGTCTGGGCTCCAAGCGCGAATGTCAAACTTTGCAGGGGCTCCATTAAAGCTGACTCTATTTAGTTCTTTTGTCCATCCTTTGTCATTTTCAGACAAGGTGAGCAAGTGTTCTTCGATCTCAAATGTAAATTCTGCCATTTTAACTCCTTTATGTGATATGCTTTCTATAGTCTATTCGTAAAAATCTTGTGGTTTTTAGGAAAATTTTATATAATGTGGATATATAAGAAGGGAGGATTCTATGAGACAGACATTCAAACTAGTTCTAGATAAACTACATGGTTTTCTCAATGGGAATGATGATCATCCGCAAATCCAGGATAACTCCCTCACTGCTATGATTGAACAAGCCATCCAGAAAAAGACGGCTGTTCATGTGATACTTGCTGAGACAAGTTTTACGGGTGATATTGTTAAACACGATGCTAATCGCCAACAAATTATCGTCAAAAATTTTTCAAAAAACGTAACTCGAATCATTCGTATCAGTGACATTAAGCGACTTCGTTTCGTTCCCTCAACTGTACAAAAAGCTCAGAAAAGTCTATTTAAGAAAGAGTGAGATGTTCTTTGCATCCCACTCTTTTTCTTAACGAATTTGTTCAAAATGAAGATGAACGGCGATATGGTCGCCATAACCACTTCTCTCCAAATCGCGTTGCAAGCGATAAGAGATATAGTGTTCTGCAATGGTAATGTAGCCAGCTCCAAGTAAGCGGTGCTCAACCATTGACTGGATCATGCTGATAGTGGCACGTTCTACTTTTGCTTCTTCCAAGTCCAAAACGACTTTTTTAGTAACTTGAGCTAAGTTTTGACGTAAATCATCGGTCAAAACATAAACTGTTTGAGCTGCTTTTAGGACAGCTTGGTAAATTTTATCTGGATCAAATTCAGCAATTTCTCCATTACGTTTGATTACTTGCATAAGGTTCTCCTTTATTCTTTATTTTCTTTGATTTCAGCCAACATCTTTTCTTCTTCGGCTGTCAGTTGATAGTTTTCTAGCAGGTCAGGTCTGCGCTCGTAGGTTTTCTTTAGACTCTCATAGAGCCGCCACTGGCGAATCTTTTCATGGTGCCCACTCATGAGCACATCTGGCACGACCATGCCTCTATAGTCATAAGGGCGAGTGTATTGAGGATATTCAAGAAGTCCCGAAGAGAAGCTATCATCTTGGTGGCTAGACTCCTTACCAATCACTTCTGGTATCAAGCGCACGGTCGCATCAATCATGGTCATGGCTGCCAATTCACCACCAGTCAAGACATAGTCTCCTAGGGAAATTTCATCGGTTACCAAGATCTTGATGCGCTCGTCATACCCTTCATAGTGACCACAGATAAAGATCAGTTCCTCTTCCTGAGCCAAATCCTCAGCGTAAGCTTGATCGAACTGTTTTCCAGCAGGATCAAGAAGAATGACACGGGGATTTTTCTTTTCAATAGCATCAAAGGCATCGAAAATAGGTTGGGCCCGGAGTAACATCCCCTGACCGCCTCCGTATGGCTCGTCGTCAACATGACGGGCCTTTTCAGCGTATTCTCTGAAATTATGATACTGGATATCCAAAAGCCCTTTTTCTCGAGCCTTCCCAACAATCGAGTGTTCCAGCGGAGAAAACATCTCAGGAAAGAGGGTTAAAATATCAATCTTCATCATCTAGTCCTTCTAAGATTTCCACTTCGACCCGCTTGTTTGGAATATCAACATTGAGAACCACTGGCGGTATGTAAGGTAAAAGCAAATCACGCTTACCTTTTCGTTTGACCACCCAGACATCATTGGCTCCTGGTTGCAGAATCTCTTTGATTGTTCCAATCAAGTTATCACCCTCGTAAACATCCAAACCGATAATCTCGTGATAGTAGAACTCCCCATCGTCTAGGTCGTTTAAATCTTCCTCAGCGACCTTGAGATTATAGCCCTTGTACTTTTCAATCGCATTGATATGGTACATATCTTTGAATTTGATAATGTCAAAGTTCTTTTGCTTACGATGGCTAGCAATGGTCACTGTTTGGACAAACTGATCTTTTTCATCAAATAAAGCCAGTTCTGCCCCTTTTTTAAAGCGTTCCTCAGCAAAATCCGTCACAGACAAGACTCGCATCTCACCCTGCAGACCCTGCGTATTGACGATTTTTCCAACATTAAAGTAGTTCATCTTGTCTCCTGTACTCTCCTTCTTTCCATCTTATTATGACAATTCTCGAATGATGGCTGCAATTTTTTCTGATTCTGACCATTGTAAATAATGGTGATTTCCTCCTAAGATGAATTTAGTTTTGGAAGTCCAATATTCTGATTCTCTGTACTCTTTTTCTCTATAAGCCTGACAAAAAATAAAAACAGGAATATGAGCTTCAATAGATACATTCTCAAAATCTTTCTCAGTAATCTCACAATATATATGAAATTCTGGAACTTGTCTTTCCAACTCTAAGTCTTTTTCTTGCACTAATTCCCATATTCTTTTATTAGTTTCAGAGCTAAATGTTGCTTGAGTTATGTTCTTAAAATAAAGTTCAGGGCCACACTCATCAATCAACCTCATCTGCTCTTCCATTTCTGGATAGGGATTTTCTGAAAAATCAGCAAACATTACTTTTTTAGTTGTCGGTTCAATTGCTACTAAAGCCTGACACTTAATTGATTTGTTCATCAATTTGCAAGCTAAAATTCCACTCAAACTATGAACACAAAGTATATATTCAGAAATCGCCAATTCTTCAAGTACTTCATAAACCGCGTCTACAAGATTGTCCAGATTTTTTCCAGATTGGTCATGAATCGGACTTCTACCTGTGTTCGGAAAATCAATTGTCAAATAACCCATTGTAGGAGGAAGTTTTTCAAGTATAAGTGAAAAATTTTCATAACTTGGTAGCAAACCTGCGCCATTTAAACAAACAAGCACTTTCTTTTGCTTTTTATAAGTAACAGAGAGACTGCCAATTTTTGTAGTTACTTCAAACCGTTTCATAAAGAAATCCACTCATTCTATAACAATGATTTATTAAAAACCCTTATCCTTTATTTTATCACGTTCTAGGGATTTTCACAAGTTGGATAGATCCTATCTTACAAGGCTACTACCTCTTCAAAAAATTCACCAACTATCTGATTAAACTCTTTAGGCTGGTCATTCATCGGTAGGTATTTGCTGTCTGAAATCGTTACTTGACGCGCATTGGGATTTAGAACAATGATACCATCATAGATTATTTTTAGGTGTTTGGGAAAATCATTTTCTCCTCTTACTAATAGCATGGGAGGATTTCCTTTATATCCTTCTATCTCATGGACTGCCAAGAAACCTGTGATTCCAAGGTTCAAGAAAACATCTCGCCCAGTTTCTATGATGGCCGTCTTAACCAATTCTCTTGTGATAGGGTTATCACTACACATTTTTGAGTTCTTATCAGCAATCACCTTCCAAGGAATCGTTTTATACATAAGAGAACTATATTTGATTCGACCTCTTTCTTTTTCTGATAGGTATCGATGCTGTCCCCAACTATCTACCATGACCAAGGCTAGGACTCTTTCTGGATGGCGATAGGTGTACTCTTGAAGTGGATTTCCTCCCCAAGAATGACCAACCAATATCACCTTATCTAGCTGGAAATAGGACAAAATAGCATCTACATCTTGAACAGCGCCTTCCAGGTCGGGAAGTCCAACTTTCATAGGTGATTCACCCTGCCCTCTAACATTGACAAAGTAAAGGTCAAATCCATCAAAAGCATCATACTGGTGGGCCCACATCTGACTGCGTCCACAAGCTCCATGATAGAAAATAATGTGGCCTTTACTTGCGTTTCCAGGACGATGATAAACAACCAAATCACAATCTAATACTGGTATAATGTGGCGTACCAAAGTCTCGGGTTTTCTGTTATAAAAAGCAATAGCTTCAGCAATATCATTTGGCTTCATTTCTACACTCTCTCCTCTTTATCCTGATATCATTCTTTGTATCTATTTTATCATGCCATATTAAAATCATGGTTTTCTAAACTTAGTTTCATTAAAAATTTTGAATTTTCTGTACAATATAGATAAAGAAAAAGACTGCTAAGCAATCTTTACTTTTTTCTCATCAGATTCATGCCTAAAATTCCAGCAATAATCAAAGTTGCTCCGATGACATGGTAGCTATAAATTGGTTCGTGGAGGATAAGGGCTCCGGCTAGAATGGTCAAAACTGTTCCAAGATTACCAAAGACACTGACGGTTGATGCCCCGAGGCGAACAATAGCATAGATAGAGAGACTACCAGTCACGATAGAGGCTAGTATTCACAAATAGAGGATGGAAAACAGATAGGGTAGCTTTCCAAGCGGCTCTACGTAGGCTAATATGTTCCCCTCTAGATAGTTCGAGGTCAGAGTCAGCGTATTAAAGGTGACGAAGCCAACAAATATCACAACAGCTGTCATATCCATTGCCCGATAGCGTCCCCCTTTGGACTTGCTGAGGATATTGTTTATCGCATTGGCGAGAACAGATCCCAACATCAAGAGAAAGACTGATGCTAAAAGGAGAGTAAAAATCGGGACAAGTGCCTGTAAAATTCCAGCTTCAGAAGACGATATATACTGTAGAGCAAAGGATTGAAAAATAAAAAAGAAGAGTGGATAGAAAAGACTCATAGGAAGAATAGAAAGAATATCTTTTCTACTTAAACTCACTTTGATAAGTTTAGTTTGATGAAGAGCGACCAATACCAAAGCTGCGATTGTATAGCGATGCGCTAAGTTGGTGAGCGGACTGGTATAACCTAAAGCAAGCTTTGTAAATAAAAAAGAAAATCCAATGATTGCTGAAAAGGATAAGGCTGCTAGGTAAGCTTTTGTTTTCTCGTTCATAGATTATTACTCCCTTTAAAAATAGCTATTCTCAAGATTGATTGACTAGAATTCTTTGAGACTGTCTATCCATTTTAGCATAGTAAAATCCTAGATGCTATTTCTATGATTGGTATTTTATTCCTTCTTTCACCGTTTATCTATTACATTAGCTAAAAAGGATTCAGCCAGTCTGATTTGCTTTTCTCGTTCTTGTCTCACAAGTTCTAACTTGTCTGCCTCTTGGAGATTCCTTACTTTGATAGCATAATCCGCGGAAACGATGGCGTGTCCTCTCATATGGGCTGTTGAAATAGCTTGTACAAAGACTCTGGCAGCGTACTTAGCGATTTGATTTTGGGCATTTTTAGAGAGGAGGTTTGCTGCGAAACCTGCTTTTCTCAACTCATGAGGTGGGAGCTCATTTCTCAATCGTGCATCAAAAGCCTCATAAGCTTGCCGAATTATTTTATTTTTCTCACCTTCATCACCGATATCAATTAAAGATAAGAAATCTCGCGAGTTCTCTAATGCCCATCGAGCTAGTTCTTTCTGAGGAAGTCTATCCAGTATTTGTTCTAGTTCCAATCTTTTCTCAGAGTCGTCCCAAATGGCAACTTTGTAAGGACTGGGTAGGTGATTCATTTTAGTCTTATAGGCAGTTCGTTCAAACTCATTCCATGCATAATCCTCTGGTCTCATTGCTTTCTCATTCTTTCTTACTAACTAGCGTAAGCTAGGAGAAACCTTTCATATTAGTGAAAAGAGACTACTCCTAGTTCTCTTGGAAGTTATCCAAAAATTCTTCCAAATCTCGTTCATGCTGGTACTTAATGGCAGCCTTCTTATCTTTGTCAAAGATGCTTTTGGTTAGGTCAATATCGTTGATGGCCGCAATTGCGACAGTGTAGTGAATAATATCTGCCAGTTCTTTGGCTAGTTCCTCATTTGAGTCCTGGACACCCTCTTTTCGACCAGAGCGCCCATTCAAGACCTCTGCTACCTCTCCGACTTCCTCCACTAGCTTGATAAAGAGGCCTTCCTCGGTTCGAGATTGCTGGTAATGTTCGAGTAAGTAAGCTTGTAATTGTCTAAACGTTAAATCCTTCATCTTCTCCTCCACAAAAAAACGAGACATCTGTCCCGCTTTTTTTATTTTTCATCGATAACGATTCTTACTTTTTTGTCTTCAGTTGGGACAGAGTAGACAATCGTTCTTATCGCTGAGATAGTGCGACCCTTACGACCGATAACACGACCGACATCGCTTTTGTCAAGATCCAAGTGATACTCCAAAAATTCTGGTGTGTCTTCGATCTTGATAGTTAAGGCATCAGGTTGTGAAATCAATGGTTTCACAATCGCAATAATGAGATTTTCAATCGTATCCATCTGTCAACCTACTTTAAACTTATTTTGAGAATTTAGAATCGTGGAATTTTTTCAATACGCCTTCTTTTGAAAGGATGTTACGAACTGTATCTGAAGGTTGAGCTCCATCAGCCAACCATGCAAGAACGCGGTCTTCTTTCAAAGTCACTTGGTTTTCAGCAACAAGTGGGTTGTAAGTTCCAACTGTTTCGATGAAACGTCCGTCACGTGGTGAACGTGAGTCTGCTACGTTGATACGGTAAAAAGGTTTTTTCTTAGAACCCATACGAGTCAAACGGATTTTAACTGCCATTTTTTAATGTCTCTTTTCTTATTTTTTATTTCGGTGAAATAGCTAAGCTATTTAGCACATGTTCTATTATAGCAGATTTCTGACAGGTGTCAAGAAAAAAACTTGACAGAGTTTTAATTTTTTTAACTACTAGAAATTTTTAGTAAAATCTTTTACATTTGAAATCAAACTCCTTTTAAGGTACAATGGTAGAAATGAATTTTTGAGAGGTTAACAATGAAAAAACTAGCAGCCCTTCTTTTACTATCCACTGTAGCCCTTGCTGGATGTACTAGTATCCAACGTGGTCTCCGTGGTGATGAATATGTCGACTCCAGCATCTCTGCTGAAGAAAGCTCAAAAGCAGCTGCTCAGGCTGCCAAAGATTTGAATGACGCTTTAACCAATGAAAATGCCAACTTCCCTCAACTTTCTAAAGAAGTTGCTGAAGACGAAGCTGAGGTCATTTTACACACAAATCAAGGCGATATCCGCATCAAACTCTTTCCAAAACTAGCACCTCTAGCAGTTGAAAACTTCCTCACTCATGCCAAAGAAGGCTACTATAACGGCATCACCTTCCACCGTGTCATCGATGGCTTTATGGTCCAAACTGGAGATCCTAAGGGAGATGGTACAGGGGGCCAATCTATATGGCATGATAAGGATAAAACAAAGGACAAGGGAACTGGTTTTAAAAATGAAATCTCTCCTTACCTATACAATATCCGAGGAGCCCTTGCTATGGCTAACACTGGTCAACCAAACACCAACGGTAGCCAGTTCTTCATCAACCAAAACTCAACAGATATTTCAGCTAAACTTCCTACAAGCAAGTATCCAAAGAAAATCATCGAAGCCTATAAAGAAGGTGGAAATCCAAGTCTAGACGGCAAACACCCTGTCTTTGGTCAAGTCATCGATGGCATGGATGTTGTTGACAAGATTGCCAAAGCTGAAAAAGATGAGAAAGACAAACCAACATCTGCTATCACCATTGATAGTATTGAAGTGGTGAAAGACTACGACTTCAGTAAAAAATAAGCCATCAACAGATAAGGAGACGATGACATGATTTTATTTTGGGGTTCTAAAGGTTATCAGAAAGATTTGGGACATACGCAAACTGCGATCGAATGTGGTCACTGTAACAATGTCGACACTTGGGAGATCGTAGAAACTGGACGCAAATTTACCCTCTACTGGATTCCACTTTTTCCTTATGGTAAAAGTTACTTCGTTTCTTGTCCGATTTGCCACTATGGTAAAGAAATTGAGAAATCTGAAGTTGAAAACTATTTAAATTACTAGTCAAAAAAGCCAAGTCATTTCGATTTGGCTTTTTTTCTGCTTTTAAGTTAGCTTGTTAAAGTCCCAGATTTGGTCCATCCAGCCTTCATAAAAGTCTGGTTCGTGGCAAACCATAAGGATAGATCCCTTGTATTCTTTGAGAGCGCGTTTGAGTTCATCCTTGGCATCTACATCCAAGTGGTTGGTCGGCTCGTCCAGCACTAAGACGTTATTTTCACGGTTCATCAAGAGACAGAAACGCACCTTAGCTTGTTCCCCACCTGACAAGACCTGAATTTGACTTTCAATGTGCTTGGTCGTCAAACCACAACGAGCAAGGGCTGCACGGACTTCTGCTTGATTAAGGGCAGGAAAGGCATTCCAGACAGCCTCTAGTGGTGTTTGACGATTGCCACCTTCTACTTCCTGTTCAAAGTAACCAAGTTCTAGGTAATCCCCTCGTTCAACTTCTCCAGCGATGGGAGGAATAATTCCCAAGAGAGACTTCAAGAGGGTTGTTTTCCCGATACCATTGGCTCCAATAATGGCAACCTTTTGATTGCGTTCAAAGGTGAGGTTTAAAGGCTTGGTAAGGGGACGGTCATAACCAATCTGCAAGTCCTTGGCTTGGAAGATAAAGCGCCCAGGTGTACGAGCTGGCTTGAAATCAAAGGACGGTTTTGGCTTCTCACTTTGCAGTTCGATAATGTCCATCTTGTCCAGTTTCTTTTGACGGGACATGGCCATATTACGCGTTGCGACACGCGCTTTGTTTCGAGCCACGAAATCCTTGAGGTCTGCAATCTCTTTCTGTTGACGTTCATAGGCCGCTTCTAGCTGAGATTTCTTCATAGCATAGACTTCTTGGAACTGGTAGTAGTCACCAGAATAACGAGTCAATTGTTGGTTTTCCACATGGTAGACGATATTGATTACGTCGTTGAGGAAAGGAATATCATGTGAAATAAGGACAAAGGCATTCTCATAGTTTTGGAGATAACGCTTGAGCCAGTCAATGTGTTCAGCATCCAAGTAGTTGGTTGGCTCGTCAAGCAACAAAATATCTGGTTTTTCAAGGAGGAGTTTAGCCAAAAGCACCTTGGTTCTTTGCCCACCTGATAAGGCTGTTACATCTGTATCCATGCCATAGTCCATGACACCGAGAGCACGCGCTACTTCATCAATCTTAGCATCTAAAGTATAAAAATCACGACTCTCCAAACGGTCTTGGAGTTCGCCAACTTCTTCCATCAGCGCATCGATATCTGCGCCCTCTTCTGCCATCTCCATATAGAGTTCATTGATACGAGCTTCTGCTTTAAATAGCTCATCAAAGGCTGTCCGTAAGACATCACGCACAGTTTGACCTTCCTTTAGCACAGCATGCTGATCCAGATAGCCAGCAGTCACATACTTAGACCACTCCACCTTTCCTTCGTCAGGTAACATCTTACCAGTCACGATACTCATAAAGGTTGATTTTCCTTCACCATTGGCACCGACAAGACCGATGTGCTCTCCCTTTAGGAGACGGAAGGACACATCTTCAAAAATTGCACGGTCACCAAAACCGTGACTTAAATTTTTAACTTCTAAAATACTCATTCTAATTCCTTATCTTATTTTTATGCAGTCCTTTATAGAGGACCCAAGCCAGATAGCCTCCCAGAGTATTGGTCCACAAATCATCAATCTCAAAGACCCGATTAAAGTCGAATAAAAAATCTAAAACTAGTTGCGTGCACTCAATTCCTAGACTCAGTAGAAAACTGAGAAGGATGATTTTTTTCGTTTGTCGTAAATTTGGACAGAGATAGATCAGTTGAAAGACCAGTGGGAAAAGCAAGAAGACATTCAAAATGTTCTGCAAAAAGATCCAAAGGACTTGTCCCAAACTGGTCACTTCACCCAGATTCCAAAGGGAGTTTAAGGGAGTTAAAAGAAAAACCAGGCGTCCAAAAGTTTGAATACCTGGAGTTTCCACTCCTGTAGGAAGTTGAGGCTGGGGAGTAAAGCAAAAACAGACAATGCATAGGCCGTAAACAGCCACTCCCAATCTTAAGATTAATTCGCTTTTTCTAGTCATTTTATGGATTTACCGCTGCGACTGCCTTCTGGCGATCACGTTTCATTGTATTGGAGCGTAATTGTCCACAAGCTGCATCAATATCTGTACCATGCTCCTGACGGACAACACAATTGATCCCTTTTTTCTTGAGGGTATCGTAGAAGGCCATCACGCGCTCTTTAGGACTACGGCTATATTGGTCATGCTCACTAACAGGGTTATAGGGAATCAAGTTGACATATGACAATTTCTTGATATTTTTGAGCAATTCAGCCAACTCCAAGGCTTGTTCAACACCGTCGTTGACTTCATTGAGCATGATATATTCAAAGGTTACACGACGATTAGTTGTTTCGATATAGTACTCAATAGCTGCGAAGAGCTTTTCAATCGGAAAGGCACGGTTAATTTTCATGATGCTTGAGCGCAATTCATTGTTTGGTGCGTGAAGAGACACAGCCAGATTGACCTGTACGCCTTCATTAGCAAAGTCACGAATTTTATGGGCCAAACCTGAGGTTGAAACCGTGATGTGACGAGCACCGATTGCCATCCCCTTGTCATCATTGATGGTACGGACAAAATTCAACACATTGTTGTAGTTATCAAATGGTTCACCAATTCCCATAACAACGATATGGCTGACACGTTCATCCTGACCACGTTCATCAAAGTATTTCTGAACCAACATGATCTGCGCTACGATTTCCCCGTTATTAAGGTCACGTTGTTTCTTGATCAAGCCTGATGCACAGAAGGTACAACCAATATTACAGCCGACCTGAGTGGTAACACAGACTGACAAACCGTAGTGTTGACGCATGAGTACTGTCTCAATCAACATGCCATCTGGCAACTCAAAAAGATACTTAACGGTACCATCAGCTGACTCTTGTACAATCCGTTGTTTCAAAGGATTGACCACAAACTGGTCATTGAGTTTGGCAATCAAATCCTTGGAAAGGTTGGTCATTTCTTCAAACGACTGGACACGTTTACGGTAGAGCCATTCCCAGATTTGATCTGCTCGGAATTTCTTTTCTCCTTGTTCTAAAACCCATTCTTGCATGGTTTGACGTGTTAAACTATAAATAGACGGTTTCATCTCTTCTCCTTATTCTCTATCTATTTCTGACGAATGACAAAATGGCGCTGTCCCTTGTCCTCTTTCTGAGACTTTTGGTCCTTATGACGACGTCTATTTCGCTTATCCGCATTTGGTTTTCTCTTGTTTTGAGAAGGTTTCTTGCCTCTTCTAGGAAGATTTTCCTCTTCCTTTTTACGCGATTTCTTGTCAAATGACGCACGCTTCGGTGCTTGGTTTTCTAGGACAAAATAGGCACAACCATAACTACAGTACTCCAAAAGATAGTCCTGTAAGCGACTGATCTTTTCAATTTTTTCCTCTGTTCGATCGTCTTTGTAAAAACCACGTAGGCGGAGCTGTTCATTACTCCAATCCCCCACGACATAATCAAACTTGGTCAACACTTCTGAGAAGCGTTGATTAAAGACTGTCACATCGAAAGCATCCTTGGTATTTTCAACCAAGGTAAAAGCAATCCCTTCAGTCTCAACCTTATCCCCATTTACTTGAAATTCTGGGCCAGGAAACTTGTTATAGTTGTATAATTCAGGTGCAATTTCTTTACGCATAGTCTTCCTTTTCCACGATTACTTAACACTCTATTTTACCATAATTTCTAGCAGTTAGCACGTTTCTCATAAAAATGAAAAAAGTCTGACGATTTTGTCAGACTCCTGCCTTATAAAGCAAAAAGAGAAGAATGACTCTTCCCTTCCTATTCATTATTTTGCTGCTGCGTAGAGCTCATCTACTTTGTTCCAGTTAATGACTGAGAAGAAAGCTTTGATGTAGTCAGGACGTACATTGCGGTATTTCACGTAGTAAGCATGTTCCCAAACGTCCAAGCCCAAAATTGGTTTTTTACCTTCTGAGATTGGTGTGTCTTGGTTTGCTGTTGAAGTTACTTCAAGTTTCCCTTCTTTGTTGACAACCAACCATGCCCATCCAGAACCAAAACGAGTTGTAGCCGCTGCTGTAAAGGCTGCTTGGAACTCTTCAAATGAACCAAATGTTGCGTCGATTGCTGCTGCAAGTTCTGCTGATGGAGCAGTTTTTTCAGGAGTCATCAATTCCCAGAAAAGAGCGTGATTCAAGTGTCCACCACCATTGTTGATAAGTGCTTGACGGATATCAGCTGGGATAGAATCTACATCAGTAAGCAAAGCTTCAAGGTCTTCACCAATTTCAGGGTGTTTTTCAAGAGCTGCATTTGCATTGTTGACATAAGTTTGGTGGTGTTTGTCATGGTGCAAGTGCATTGTTTCTGCATCGATGTATGGTTCCAAAGCGTCGTATGCGTATGGAAGGTCTGGTAAGATAATAGCCATCTGTAATACCTCTTTTTCTTTCTATATGAAAATGATAACGCAATCATCCTCTTTTTTCAAGTTTTTTGCTCAATTTGCTTCTGCCGCGATCTGCAAAAGTGCCTTTTCAAACAGGTACCCTTTTTCATAGACACCTGTCTTAATCTGGTAGTCCGTTTCAATCAAATAAGAAATCGCTCGCTTGAGAAAGGCCAAGGAAATCCCTCTCGAATCTCTCAATGCAAACTTGATTTGATAAGGATTAGGGTTGCGCCCCAAGTAAGTTCCCAGACTGCTTGCAATCTGCGATTCCGTCTGACCAGTATCTGATAAAATCTTCACTTGGGTAAAGGTTCGAAACTGTCCTAACATGACAGCTATGAGCTTGATCTCATCCTCCCCTTGCAAGGTCAAGTCTCTAACCAGGTCACGGGCCAGGTCAATCTTCTTAGCTAAAATAAGCTGAGTCAAATCAAAAATATTGTCTTGCAAAGTCTTTGGAATGGCTTCGATAATATCCTTCTCCTCAATCACGCCGTCTGATTTATAAGACTGTAAAAAAAGGAGGTTTTTCTGGATTTCACTAAATTGAAAACCAGATTTGATAAGTAGATTTTCAAAGGATTGCCCCACAAACTGCAGACCTTGTGTCTGACTCCATTTTTGGAAATACTGGCGGAGTTCTTGTTCCTTGGGTTCAATAGCATCAAAGACAGTCGCATCTCGTTTGAGCAATTTGACCAACCGTCTTTTACTATCCAACTTTCCTTCCGCAAAAATCAACAACTTGGTTGTTGGCGAAGGGTTATCAAGGTATTCCTCAAACGACTTGAGCTCATCATCTGTTAAAAAGCGTTTCTTGGCTGTTGTGATATCGACAAAATGGTCTAATATCACGATTTTTTCATCCGCAAAGAAAGGGAGACTGACCAACTCCAACTCTAAGTCTTTATAGGCTACTTCTTTCATATCAAAGTAAGCAAAATTGAGATCAGCTGGATCATAACCAATCTGTTTCAACACTTGACTCTTCATAACTTCAAACTGGCCCTGGTCTGTCCCTGTAAATAGATTCAAGCTAGATAAATTTGATAGAGATACCTTTTGACTCTCTTCTATGGCTAGCATCATCTCTCCTTTCTTCTGATTTTTTATTAAACTTAATCAATATAGCGCAATTTCCCACGGAAATCTTCTAGGCTCTCGTACCCTTTTTCCGCCATAATAGCTTTCAGTTCATTGGTAATGCGTTCAAAAGCACCTACGCCTTCTTTGTGAAGGGTAGTCCCTACTTGCACCATGCTGGCACCACAGAGGATATGTTCAAAGGCATCACGTCCGTTCAGAACGCCACCCGTTCCGATGATTTGGATTTGAGGATTGAGACGTTGGTAAAAGGCGTGCACATTAGCAAGAGCGGTCGGTTTGATATACTCTCCACCAATGCCACCAAAACCATTTTTAGGACGAATCACGACAGACTCGTCTTCTATATAAAGGCCGTTTCCGATAGAGTTAACACAGTTAACAAACTTGAGTGGATACTTATTGAAAATAGCAGCCGCTTGGTCAAAGTGAACAATATCAAAATAAGGTGGCAATTTGATTCCAAGAGGTTTGGTAAAGTAGGCAAAGACTTCTGCCAAAATACGGTCTGTTGTCTCAAAATCATAGGCAATCTGAGGTTTTCCTGGAACATTTGGACAAGAGAGATTAAGCTCTGTCAGTCCTTTGAATTCACTCTCTTGAACTTTTTTCAAGATGGTATGTGTTTCTTCTGGAGACATGCCAACTAGAGATAAGAAGAAGGTTCGGTTTGGCTCCTTTTCCTGCAAGTCCAAAAGATAGTCCAGATAGTAGTCCAAGCCATTATTTGGTAAGCCCATGGAGTTGATAGAACCAAGTGGAACATCCTGGTAGCGTGGCTCAGGATTGCCCTGACGAAAGTCCAAGGTCGCTGTCTTCGTGACAAAAGTACCCGCTGCTGAGTTTTTGACCCCTTCAAGCTCTTCTATCGTCATACAAGCAACACCCGCAGCATTCATCAAGCAATTGTCAAACTCAAAGCCAGCTATTTGTGTTTTCGTTGATACCATGATTCTGATCCTCCAGATTCCTTTTATTTCTAATATTATACCATACTTTAAGATTTTCTCTTTGAGAAACTAATTTCTATATAAAACGTTCGGTTTTGTAAATTGAAAGAATTTTTAGAAAATTTCTGTTTTTTTCTTTACACTCAAAAAAAATTCTGCTATAATGGCTCATGTAATAAAATATAACAACAAAAAGGAGAACGATATGACATCTGCTAAAGACTATATCCAAAGCGTGTTTGCAACTGTGAAAGCTCGTAACGGGCATGAGGCTGAATTTCTCCAGGCGGTTGAAGAATTCTTCAGCACTTTGGAACCTGTATTTGAAAAACATCCCGAGTATATCGAAGAAAACATCTTGGCACGTATCACTGAGCCTGAGCGCGTGATTTCTTTCCGTGTGCCTTGGGTGGACCGTGATGGAAAAGTCCAAGTCAACCGTGGTTACCGTGTTCAATTCAACTCAGCTGTTGGACCATATAAAGGCGGACTTCGTTTCCACCCAACTGTGAACCAAGGGATCTTGAAATTCCTCGGCTTTGAACAAATCTTTAAAAACGTCTTGACTGGACTTCCAATCGGTGGAGGAAAAGGGGGGTCAGACTTCGATCCTAAAGGAAAGACTGACGCTGAAGTGATGCGCTTCTGCCAAAGCTTCATGACTGAATTGCAAAAATACATCGGACCATCTCTTGACGTACCTGCTGGTGATATCGGTGTTGGAGGACGCGAAATTGGTTACCTTTACGGACAATACAAACGTCTTAACCAATTTGATGCGGGTGTCTTGACTGGTAAACCTCTTGGATTTGGTGGTAGCTTGATTCGTCCAGAAGCAACTGGTTATGGATTGGTTTACTACACTGAAGAAATGCTCAAAGCTAATGGTAACAGTTTTGCTGGTAAGAAAGTGGTTATTTCAGGTTCTGGTAACGTAGCTCAATACGCTCTTCAAAAAGCGACTGAACTTGGTGCAACTGTTATCTCTGTATCTGACTCAAACGGTTATGTCATCGACGAAAATGGTATTGACTTTGATCTTTTGGTTGATGTTAAAGAAAAACGCCGTGCTCGTTTGACTGAGTACGCAGCTGAGAAAGCAACTGCTACTTACCATGAAGGTTCTGTATGGACTTACGCTGGTAACTACGACATCGCTCTTCCATGTGCGACTCAAAACGAAATCAACGGCGAAGCAGCTAAACGTTTGGTTGCTCAAGGAGTTATCTGCGTATCTGAAGGTGCTAACATGCCTAGTGACCTTGACGCGATTAAAGTCTACAAAGAAAACGGAATCCTTTACGGACCTGCCAAAGCTGCCAACGCTGGTGGTGTAGCCGTTTCAGCGCTTGAAATGAGCCAAAACAGCCTTCGCCTTTCATGGACTCGTGAAGAAGTTGATGGACGTCTCAAAGACATCATGACAAACATCTTCAATACAGCTAAAACAACTGCTGAAACATACGGTCTTGGTACTGACTACCTTGCAGGAGCAAATATCGCTGCCTTCGAAAACGTAGCAAACGCTATGATTGCACAAGGTATTGTTTAATTAGTCGATACATCCTATCGGAGGACAAATGATGAACTTACGGCCAATGGAAGTAAGAGATAATCCAGCTGTAGCGCAGCTCATTCGAGCTAGTCTTGAAGAATTCGGGCTTGACAAACCTGGAACTGTCTACTTTGATTCTCATCTAGATTATTTGGCCGACTACTATCAACAGCAAGAGAGAGCAGCTTACTTTATTCTGGAAGATGAAGGTCAGCTGGTTGGCTGTGGTGGCTTTGCACCTGCGTCTGATAAGATTGCTGAATTACAAAAACTGTACGTCACTAAAAATAGCCGTGGCAAAGGTTATTCCAGCAGGTTGATAAAGAGGATATTCCAGGAAGCCCATCTAGCTGGTTATGAACAGCTTTATCTAGAAACCTCTACTGAACTGGCTACGGCTGTGGCCATCTATCAGCACTATGGTTTCACATCACTGCAACAACCACTTTCTAACGCTGCCGGCCACCCAGCTATGAATATCTGGATGATAAAATCCCTCTTATCAGATGAATAGATGGCAGTATACTCTGGTCGACTCGAAGACATCATGACCAAGAACCACAACACAGCTAAAACAACTTTTAACAATGTAGCCAAGGCTATGATAGTAAAGGTATTGTTTCAATTTATTTTTCAATCCCCAATCACTCTGATTGGGGATTTTTATATTGGTTTTAAAAAAGCTCACTATTTTTAATAGTAAGCTTAAAAATCAAAATTCACTTTACTTCTACTAAGGCAAAAGACAGGCATTCAACAATTTCGTTTACTGCTTCATCTATGTTTACATCTTCCTTATCATTCAACATCATTGGAATAATATAAGAAAGACTCAAAGCTAAAATATAACGAACGATTCTTTCATTTGACCAATCTCGGATAACACCCTTTTCTTTAAACTGATTCAGGACTGAACTAATTGGCTTAATGATAGAGTGAACAATGACATTCCCTAACTGGTCAGAAATAGTTTTATCAATAAAAGAACGACTCAAGAGAATTTTAACTTGCATTTGATTCTTCTGAATGAAAACTAGTCTATCTCGAACAATGCTTCTCAGAAATAGCGGAAAAGACTCTTGGTTTGCTGTAAATTTCTTCTCAGAAAAATCAGCAATCACATCTGGAATAACCTGTTCGAGAAAAGTTGACAGAATAGCTTCTAAGATGCCTTCCTTGGTTTTAAAGTAACTAAAAACTGTCCCTTCTGAAACTCCAGCCTCCTTAGAAATAAGGCTAGCTGTTGTATTTTCAAAGCCAATTTCTGAAAATAACTTTAGACTTGATAATAAAACTTGACGTTGTTTTAAACTCAAGTTGCTATTTTCTAATGTCTGAGCATACTTTTGTTCTAAACTTTCCATTGCTGGCACCTCTCTGCTACTCTCTTACTTTTACAACCTTCTTACCTCGAGTATGTCCCGACTTCAGGCTACGATATGCCTCTCTAACTGACTTTAGAGAAAAATCATAAACCTGGTCAATATTCAGCCGAACCTTCCCATCTGAGACCATTTCCGCTAGAGTGTTAAAATCATCATATGTAGAATGTCTCGGACCCGTGAACTGAGCTCCTCTTATCATAACATATGGTGAAGGTACTAGCGTTCCAATAGCCGTGCCCTTCAATCCTAAACTGAAAGCCAATTTAACATAATCACTTCCATAGCAATCCAAGAATTTTGTAATTGGCTTTGCACTTGCTGATAGAAGAGCATTCTGGATGTTTCCTTCGTAAGCTACTGGTATGGCACCTAAGGACTTTAGATAATCTGAATTTTTCTTACTCGCAATTCCAATAACCGTTGCCCCTTTAGCAACCGCATACTGTACTGCGATACTTCCAATACCTCCTGCTGCTGCTGAAATAACTACAACATCTTTAGAGTTTAGCTCAATCTTTCTAAAAGCACCTCCCACTGTTAAAGAGGCTACACCCATAGTAGTTGCATGGTTCATATCAATCATCTCTGGCTTCAACACAATTTCTGATTCATTGACACAAATTTCTGTTGCCAAAGCTCCCCTCTTGGTTTCCAATCCAGGGTCACTGATCATTGTTCCAAAAACCTTATCCCCTACTGCAAACCTACTTACTCCTTCACCAATTTCTGTGATAACTCCAGCAAAATCCCGACCAACACCTCTTGGAAAAAGAGATGATTTTGACTCAAACCAACGACTTGGGTTCCTGAGTTTTGTCATAAAAGATAGAAATCGGAGTGGCTTTGCACCTTCAAAAGTCTTATAATCAATAGGATTTAAACCAACTGCATGAACTTCTACCCTCACTTGATTCAGTTTCAAAGAATCAGATTTAATGTTCACTAAATCTAACACTTCTTCATCACCGAAATGACTATATTGTATTGCTTGAACAACCATTGTATGAACTCCTTTACACATCTACAAAATTGAGTGAGCACTCAATCATTTTTTCTTGATTATACACTTATTCTTCATAGATTTCAACTATACTGTTTCCACAACTTCTAACAAAAACTGCTCATGATAAAAATAGAGCTATTTTCCCTTATGAAAGATTATCAAACTAGAACTCAAAGAAATCCGACTGCTTATAAAAGCAACCGGATTTTTATATATCTAATTTTTCAAAAAATTTGCCTGCAGACTGCTTTTCTTTTAGCTTCTCCAGCAGCTCGTTCTCCAGAAAAGGACTTAGCTCGTCAAAATCTTGGCAAACCTTAAAAACCGTCTCTCTATCCATCTGACCATAAGCTAATTCGTAATAGTCCTTATGATGATGCCAGTTCTGGTCATAGTTGACGTCTGTACGTTGATAGTAAACAATGTTTTGCTTCGGAGTCAGGTAAAGCTTCTGTGTTAGAATACTTTTCTGATCTTTGGACAATTTACTGCGACTAAAAATCTTAACACCTTGAAAAATCTTGCGCTCATGGATACCTTGATTTGTGACTTTCAATTCAACTCTTTTATAGTGCATATAGTCACCTCCAAAAATTACTTTCATTATATCAAACTCTGGCAGATTTGCAAGCAAAAGTATCATTTCCAAAAGTCTTTAGTCGCCTCTAAAATCTCTTCTGTAGGCGTCACTGTAGCCTCAATAATGTTCTTGCCAGTCTTTTTCAGATAGGCTTGTATCAGATGATAGCCATAAGCATAGCCTGCAGCATAGGGCATACCAACCGGAATTTGACCCTGTATCTTCGCGATTTCATCACCGTAGAGATAAGGAGCCATTTCCGCCATCCCCGTTAGCTGTAGCTGACTGGAGATGATAGGCTTAATCTCTTCTAACTGCTCGGAACTAGTTGAAGTGACCCAAGGTCCGATGAGATCCTCGCCATAGAGCTCAGCCGCAAAAGACTCTGCCAAGCCTTCACTGACTACCCAGTCTGCTAGTGTCGTCTGCTGATTCCATTTGATAAATTGGAAGCGGACATTATGGTTGCACTCGTGAGCCAACGCCGCCTGCACACGTGGTAAAGTATAGTCATTTGGTAGCAGACTAAGCATGAGATAACCTGGAATTCCTCCATCTCCGCTGTAACCCTTATTGAGCTGTAGCATAGGTTTTTCTGGATTGCCCAATAAAATAGTAAAATGGTAATCCTCAACCACTAAGTCATAGCCAGCCTGCTCAAAAAGACCAATACTCCTCTTGATGGTATCTTGACAATTTTGCCAGAGTTGATCAGAGCTCAGAGAGTCGATAGCTGGTCTATCCTTTTCTGAGAGAGTTGAGGGTAACTGATTCATAAAGCCAAGTAGGAAAAGAGCATCAAATCCTCCAGGATACTTTGCTTTCAGAGGAATGTGTTGCGTTTGGTATTTGGTTGCAAAAGGTGCTAATATTTTAGCTCGAAAGCAACCTTCTCTCTTTTCCAAAGGAAGCTCGAGCATCTCTTGGTAAACTTTATCTGAACGAATCATATTGATTTGCATGGTAATCTCCTTTCTTATCTATTATTAGTATAATCCCTTACCTAAGGTCAGAGTCAAGAAGAAAATTGAAATTATATCAAGATTCTAGTAATTGTTAGTAAAAAAACTAGAACTTTCGTATCAGACCATAATTTCAAGTAGGTTTACCCATTTTAAATCGTAACAGAAAAAACCACTACTCCTAAGAATAGCGGTTTTATATGTTTTTTAAGCTACTAATGTAGTTGCTCTATTATTTAAGAGTAACTGAAGCTCCAGCTTCTTCCAATTTAGCTTTGATTTCTTCAGCTTCTGCAGTTGGAACGCCTTCTTTGATGACACCTGGTGCACCATCAACAAGTTCTTTAGCTTCTTTAAGTCCAAGACCAGTGATTTCACGTACAACTTTGATAACGCCAACTTTTTTGTCACCAGCAGCTGTCAACTCAACGTCAAATGAGTCTTTAGCAGCACCAGCGTCAGCAGCACCAGCTGCAGCAACAGCTACAGGAGCAGCTGCAGTTACACCAAATTCTTCTTCGATAGCTTTTACAAGGTCGTTCAATTCAAGGATTGAAGCTTCTTTAATTTCAGCAATAATGTTTTCAATGTTCAATGCCATTGTTATTTCCTCCAAATAAGTTTTAAATTTTATAATAGTTTTTTTCGTAGCTAGGCTACGCTGCGTAGCTTAAGATTAAGCTGCGTCTTCTTTGTTGTCTGCAACCGCTTTGACTGCAAGAGCAACGTTGCGCACTGGCGCTTGAAGTACAGAAAGGAGCATAGAAAGAAGTCCTTCGCGGTTTGGAAGAGTTGCAAGAGCAACGATTTCTTCTTTAGATGCGACAGCGCCTTCGATTGCACCACCTTTGATTTCAAGTGCTTCAGCGTTTTTAGCAAAATCGTTCAAGATTTTCGCTGGTGCGATAACATCTTCGTTAGAAAATGCTACAGCAGATGGTCCAACAAATACTGATGCAAGATCTTCAAGACCAGCTTTTTCAGCTGCACGACGCAAGATTGAGTTTTTAATGACTTTATACTCAACTTCGCTTCCACGAAGCTCACGACGAAGAACTGTATCTTGCTCAACTGTCAAACCACGAGCGTCTACAACGACGATAGATGCAGCAGCTTTCATTTTTTCAGCTACTACGTCAACTAGTTCCGCTTTTTTAGCAATAATTGCTTCACTCATTAGTGTGTTCACCTCCGTAATTATTTTGCTTGGGGAATTTTTCCAAAAGAAAAACGCGCCCAAACCTAGACACGAAAGTACAATACGCTTCTTTTTACATGATACGTTTTGTCCTCGGTAGGATACTTATGAGTCGAGCTCCCCTACTGTCTTAGGCAGTTTTTTCAAACCGTATATAAGTATAGCATAGACAAAAAAAGAATGCAAGATTTTTGCAGACTTTTTTTGAAATATTTTTTTTAAATCTCTACTGTCAAAACTTTGCCTTGCTTAACCACCTGTTCTCCAGCGATATAAACATCATCGACATCACTGGATTTGACAGCATAAACCAGGTGAGAGAGCATATTATTCTGAGGTTGAAGATGGATTTTTCCTTGTGGTTGAATGACCAGAAAATCTGCCTGTTTGCCGACTTCTAGGCTTCCTATCTGTCCTTCCATTCCAAGAACCTTAGCACCCTCTATCGTCAGAGCTTTGAGGGCTGTTTCAATAGGAAATTGGCTGGCATCTCCACTTTTCATCTTTTGAAGAAGGGCTGCAGTCCGTCCTTCCTCAAACATATCTAGATTGTTATTGGAAGCAACCGAGTCAGTCGCAATTCCGACTGCTACTCCTGCTTTTTGCAGTTGGATGATTGGAGCGATTCCTGAGGCCAGTTTTAGATTACTGATAGGATTGTGGGCGATAGCCACTTGAGAAGTCGCCAAGCATTCAATTTCTCTCTCGTTTAGTTCAACCCCATGAGCAAAGACAGACGGATGATCTAAGTAACCTAGTTCTTCTAGAAAGGCGAGGGGGCGTTTGCCGTAGCGTTTGAGGATAATTCCTGACTCCTCCTTGGTCTCCGCTACATGGATATGTATGGCAATGTCCAGCTCTTTTGCCATATCTAAGCTTGCTTCCAACAAATCTTTACTACAACTATACGGAGAATGTGGAGCTACCATAACCTTGAAATTTGGATTTTCATATCCTAAGATTTCCTCTATGATGGCTCGTGTTCTGCTTATAGTCTCAGCAGTTGTTTCTGCCTCTGAAGAAAAGAGGGTCGGTGAGAAATAACAACGCATCTTAGAGGCCTTGACTGCCTGATAAATTTGCTCAATATCCACACCATTGGGATTATACATATCGTTGAAGGTTGTTGTCCCTGACTGGAGCATCTCTGTCAGAGCTTCTTTGACTGCCTTGGTAGTCATATCGGGAGTAAATCCTGCTTCTGCTGGCCAGATATAGTCATTGAGCCATTCGTGGAGATTGCTATCATCCCGAATCCCTCGCAAGCCTGTCATAGCAGAGTGGGTATGGCAATTGACCAAACCAGGCATAATCCAGGCTCCCTGATAGTCTATAATCTGCTCAGCTTGCTCTAAAATCTCTGGCTTCTCTTGACCGACATAGACGATTTGAGAATCCTTAACGGCTAAGACACCATCCAAATAAACATGGAAATCTTGGTCACAAGTCACGATATTTACATGCTGATAGACTTTCATTGTTTTCTCCTTCTAAGACCTTGATTTTTTCTAGCTATTGTAACAAAAAAGTCACCCGAAGGCAACTTTTAGTGTCATTAAGAATTTAAATGGGTAGGAATGACTTATTCAGAGCTAAAGGCCGCAGCTTTTTGCATTTGGTAATACTTGCCCTTTCTATCCATGAGATCATGATGGTTACCATGCTCCACAATGTCACCATCTACCAAGACAAGAATCAAATCCGCATCCTGAATGGTTGACAAACGGTGAGCAATAATAAAGCTTGTGCGCCCCTTCATGAGTTTGGCAAAGGCATCCTGTACTAGCACCTCTGTCCGTGTATCGATGGAGGAAGTCGCCTCGTCTAAGATAAGAATCTTTGGAATAGCTAGAAAGACTCGGGCGATGGTCAAGAGCTGGGCTTGACCGACAGAGAGAGATTCTCCTGCATTTTCCAACTTGGTATCGTATCCCTGTGGCAACTGTTGGATGAAAAAGTCTGCGTTGGCTGCTTTTGCGGCAGCAATCACCTGCTCCCTACTGGCATCAGGATTTCCAAAGGCAATATTGTCATGAATGGTCCCTTGCTTAAGCCAGGTTTCTTGGAGTACCATGCCAAACTGCTGTCTCAATGACGCTCGGGTATAGTCGTAAATGGAACGACCGTCTAGCAAGATATCTCCCGAGTTAATAGGATAAAAACGCATGAGGAGATTGATAAGAGTTGACTTACCAGCACCTGTCGGACCAACGATGGCTACCTTGCTGCCAGCTGGGATATCGATGGATAAGTCCTTAATCAAGATTCTTTCAGGATTGTAGCCAAAAGAAACATGCTTAAAGGAAATGGCTCCCTTCACTTGGTCACTGGTCAAGACTTCCTTACCTGTTTCAGCCACCTCTGGACTTTCTAAGACAGCATAGACACGCTCTGCACAAGCGAGAGCACTTTGCAACTCGGCTAAAACAGAAGAAATATCGTTAAAGGGCTTAGTGTACTGTTGGACGTAATTCAAAAAAGTCACTAAACGTCCGATGGTCAAGGTGGACCCCATCATGATTCTATAAGCTCCTACTCCAGCAAGAAGAGCATAAATGAGTGCGTTGACAAAGCGAGTTGAAGGATTGACCGTTGATGAATAAAAGATAGCTGACTGAGAATAACCTGCGTAGTTGCCATTCGCCTCGTGCAGTCTTTGGATAAACTCTGTCTGAGCATTAAAGGACTGGATAATAGTTTGCTGGCTAAGAGACTCTTCAATCAACTGAGTCTGAATTCCTCTCGTCTCTGTTTGCTTCTGGAAGAGATGATAGGAGCGTTTGGCAATAAAGCGTGAAATCACCATGGACAGCGGCGTCAACAGCAAGACCAAGAGGGTCATGAGGAGGTGGATTTGAAGCATGGCTAGAATACTAACCAAAATCATCAAAACGCCAATGAAAAATTGGTTAAAAATCATGGTCAAGCCGGCTGCCAGCTGTTCTATGTCTGTGGTTACACGACTGACCATCTCTCCACTGCCCTGCCGATCCACAAAAGCAATCGGTAAACGATGGAGCTTATGAATGATTCGCTCTCGCAAGTCTTTGGTATAAGAGAAGATTAGACGATTATAAAGAAGAGGATTGGCCCATTGTACCAGAGTATTTCCTATGACTACCAAGATCATCTGAATGAAAATCTGCCAAAAAACTGGTGAAGAACCAGTTACGAGGACCTGGTCAATGACCTGCCCAATCAAGATAGGTAGGTAGATCGATAAAGCAACTTGGGCAATAGTTCCTAGAAAGGCAAGGAAAAGGAGGAAAGGATGGTTTGCTAAATCTATGGCCAAACGTTTGAGCGTCTGGTTTGCGGTTTGTCGTCTCATGTTAGTCCTCCTTTCCATGTTGGGATGCATTGATTTCGCGATAGACTTGGCTAGTCTTCATCAATTCCTCGTGCTTACCAACAGCTAGGAGCTCACCTTTTTCTAATAGGAGAATCTGGTCAGCCATCTGAAGTGTCGAAGTCCGTTGAGAAATCAAGATTAAGCTCGTATTTGGCAGATTTTCTCTAATAGCTTTCAAGAGCTTGGACTCGGTAATGGTGTCGAGGGCCGAGGTCGCATCATCTAAGATGAGAAATGGAGCTTGGCGCAAGACTGCACGTGCGATAGACAGCCTTTGTTTTTGTCCACCTGAGAAATTTCGACCTCCTGCCTCAACCAGGGCATCCAAGAGTCCTTCCTTTTCACTGACAAAATCCTTAGCTTGCGCAATCTCCAAGGCCTGCCATAATTGCTGGTCAGATACTTCTTGATTGAAACCTAGAGTCAAGTTGGAACGAATAGTGCCTTTAAAGAGTTCGACTTTTTGAGGCACATAGGCAATCCAAGACCGCCACTGCTCCAAATTACGAGGACTACGCCCATTTCGATAAAGGTCAATGCTCCCCTTGTCTGCCGGATAAAGACCAAGTAAGACTTGCACCAAGCTTGATTTACCAGAACCAGTTCCTCCGATGATACCAAGGAGCTGCCCTTGCTTCATATCAAAGGAAATGTTTCTCAGAGAAGGCTGGGCCGCATCAGGATAGGTAAAGGTTAACTCTTTGACTTGTAAAACCCGATCACCGGTAGCTTGTTTTTGTTCTAACTCTGAATGGATATCCTCTGGAGCCTCGTCAAAGACTTCCTCGATTCGCTTGGCTGAGATATAGGATTGGTTGAGGGAATTGATCAGCATGGCGAGCTTAACCAATTCCACCAAAATCTGCAAGAGATAGTTGATGAGGGCAATCAGGGCACCTTGGCTGAGTAAATCTCCTTGTATAGAAATATATCCCTGCCAGATGATGACGAGAAGAGTTCCATTAACAATCAGATAGGTCAGAGGTGTTAATAAACTAGACCAGAAGCCTGTTTTTTCTTGCAATCTGGCATAAATGTGGTTAAGAGTTTGAAAAATTTGTAACTCTCGTTTTTCCTGACCAAAAGCACGAATAACTCGCATCCCTTGCAATTGCTGGCGTGTTTCCTGAACCAGCTGGTCCGTTTTTTTTCTAAGACTGCTGTAGAGAGGATTGACCAGTCGAGAGAGACCGACAATGACAATCGTCAAAATGACAACCATAACTAAAAACCAGAAAGTCAGCTCAGCCGAGATGCGATAGGCCATAAAGATAGCCCCAAAGACGATAATAGGTGCTCGCAAAAAGAGGCGCAGGAATTGATTGATACCAATCTGTATCTGGTAGGTATCCGAAGTCAAGCGAGTCACCAAGCTAGAAGTTGTCAAACGATCTCTGCTATCCTTGGGTAAGGAAAGAATATGACGATAAAGGTCATCTGTCAGTTCCTTGGCGAATCCAACCGCTGCCTTGGCTGAGTAAAACTGGGCTATCAAGGCCACTAAAACGCCAATCACTGCAAAGATAAGGAGCAGGCCAATCTGCATCCAGAGGTGTCCCTGATCTCTCTGGGGCAAGGACTGGTCAACAATCCCAGCAATCACCATGGGAACCAAGAGTTCAAAAACAGCTTCTAGCAGCTTGAACAGGGGTGCTAGAATCGACTCTTTGATGTAGGGTTTGAAGTAAGATAGTAAGTGTTTCATAAATCCCTTCTATTCTTATTCTGGAAATGAAGAAAGTGGGAAGCCCCACCCTCTCCGTTTTATTTGTTTAAGTAAGGCAATAGATAGCCATATCCTGCCTCTTCCATCTCATCCTTGGCTACAAAGCGCAAGGATGCAGAATTAATACAGTAACGGAGGCCACCTAACTCCTGAGGTCCATCTGTAAAGACATGACCCAAGTGAGCATTTCCTGACCGAGAACGAACCTCGATTCGCTCCATTCCATGGCTCAAATCCTTGTAATAGTGAATCAATTCCTTAGAAATCGGACGACTAAAACTTGGCCAACCACAACCTGAAGCAAACTTATCCTTAGCGAAAAAGAGCGGTTCACCCGTCGTGATGTCTACATAAATCCCTTCTTCAAAGGTCTGGTCATAAGCATTACTAAATGGAGCCTCTGTAGCAGCTTCTTGCGTAACACGGTAAGACTCTTCAGTTAAGCTTTCCTTCAACACCTCTTGACTAGGTTTTTCATAGTTGGCTGCGTCAATCAATGGCTTCTCAGCATCGGTCACATCGATATGACAATAACCGGAAGGATTTTTCTTGAGATAGTCTTGATGGTAGTCTTCAGCCAAAATGTAGTGATGAAGTTTCTCCACTTCTACTGCAATCTTTCGACCCAGCATACGCTCCTGCTCCTGCACCACTGTGTAGATAGCTGGCAAGTCTGCTTCATCCTGATAATAGATTCCCGTTCGATATTGGCGACCACGGTCATTTCCTTGCTGGTTGATAGATAAAGGGTCAATGACACGGAAATAATAAAGTAAAATCTCTCTGAGTGACACAGCCTTCTCATCATAAATCACTTGAACAGTCTCTGCATGGTCTGTTTCCTTGAGCAACTGGTAATTGGTCGTTTCGACTTGGCCATTAGCGTAGCCGACACTGGTTGCTAGCACTCCAGAAATTCGTGAAAAATACTCCTCTAGGCCCCAAAAACAACCACCTGCTAGATAAATTTCTGACATCTTTATTTCTCCTTTATCAAGTTTTTAACTAATACTCTTCGAAAATCTCTTCAAACCACGTCAGCTTACATCTGCAACCTCAAAACAGTATTTTGAGCTAACTTCGTCAGTTCTATCCACAACCTCAAAACACTGTTTTGAGCAACCTGCGGCTAACTTCCTAGTTTGCTCTTTGATTTTCATTGAGTATAAACTTCTTTTCAAAAAAAGGATAGGAAGCCCTCTAATCAAGAGTTTCCCCATCCTATCTTCTATTCTTTATTTTGCTTCTACACGGACACCTTGGGTATCAACTTTCAAGTCATGCAGTTTGCCTTTGAAAGACTGCTTTTGCAATTCTGCCTTAATCGCCGGCATCTTGTCGTGAGAAGCCAGAACCATAACTGTCGGCCCTGCTCCAGAGAGGTAGGTCGCATAGGCACCATTCTCTTTAGCTACTTGCTTAATCGTCGCAAATTCACGGACCAGACTTTGACGATAACGCTCGTGGAAGAGGTCCCCCTCGATTGCTTGACCAGCTGTCACCATATCTCCTGCTAACAAGGCTGCAACGGCCACATTGGCGATCGAACTAGCTGCAACAGCTTCCTTGTAGGACAATTTCTTAGGAAGGACACCACGGCTGTCTCGAGTGCGCAATTCATAGTTGGGAATATAAGCTAAAAAATCACACTCTGGGAAATCTGCCACAATCGCCGAAACCTGCCCTTCAACAGAGCTCGCAACAACAAGATTTCCATAGATAGCTGGTGCCACATTGTCAGGATGTCCTTCAATCTTGGTAGCCAACTGCAATTTGTCGTGGTTAGATAAGTTGAGATTGCCCAGTTGGTTAGCCAGTTCAATTCCAGCAACGATAACCGAGCTAGAAGAACCCAAACCACGCGCCAAGGGAACATCACTGGTCATTTTCAAGCGTCTCGGTTGCAAGTCAGGCGCAATTTGCAAGGCAATCTTAAGCAAAAGATTACGCTCGTCATGGGGAATCCATTTGCCAATCTGGTGTTCAATCAACCACTCATCCCGTTCTTCACAGACCTCAATTTGAAGATACTTGGTAACAGCTACACCGACCGAATCAAAACCTGGCCCAATATTGGCACTGGTTGCAGGTACAATAATCTTCATCCTATTCTCCTAACACCTTGAAGGTATTCAAGAGGTCAAATTCTGAAGCTTTGGCCAACTCAGCTGAAACATTCTCAAGCTGCGCTTTATTAATCTTATGAGTGATAATCACTACACGCGCCTTGTCACCCTCTTTACCATCTTGGAGGATTTGCTTGAAGGAAATATCTTGAGCGTTGAAAATCTCAGCCAATTTCAAGACCTGACCTTTTGAGTCTGGAGCCAAGATTGAGAAGTAGTAATTAGCTTTGACATCTTCTGGATTAGCCAAGACCAAATCACGGCTGTATTCGTTGAAGTCTTTACCAATGGTACCATCATTCAAGCGACGAACGATACGGACAATGTCCGCTACAACACTTGTTGCAGTTGGTTTTTGACCCGCACCTGGTCCGTAGTACATCGATTCACCGATGCCGATAGACTCCACAAAGACTGCGTTCATTACCCCATTCACACTAGCAAGCGGGTGCGCTTTAGGTAGGAAGGTTGGAGTCACTTCTGCAGCAATACCTGAAGGAGTTTCCTCGATAGAACCAACCAATTTCACTACATAGCCAAGGTCTTGGGCTACAGCTACATCTTCTGGTGTGATGTTGCGGATTCCCTTGTGGGCTACATCGTCAAAGGCAACCTTCATACCAAAAGCAAACTGGCTCAAAATCACCATCTTGTAGGCTGCGTCAATCCCATCTACGTCATTTGTAGGGTCGCTTTCTGCAAATCCTAGTCTTTGTGCTTCCGCAAGAGCATCATCATAAGACCAGCCTTCTTCGACCATCTTGGTCATCATGAAGTTAGAAGTCCCGTTAACGACGCCAAGAACGCGCGTGATTTTATCAGAAGCCAACGAATTTGCCAAAGTACGAAGAATTGGAATCCCACCAGCTACTGCTGCTTCATAGTAAAGTGCTACATTATGCTCTTTAGCGATTTCTAACAATTCTGCACCATGAACAGCCAAAAGGTCCTTGTTAGCAGTAACAACGTGTTTCCCAGCTTCTAAGGCACGAGTGATAAAGGTCTTAGCTGGTTCGATACGCCCCATCAATTCCACTACGATAGTAATGTCCTTGTCTGATAAAATATCATCTACATTGGTTACGAAGTTAAAGTCATTTCCTGCTGCAAGCAAGCGGTTCTTTTCATCTTCATCCTTGACCAATACCTTGGCTACTTCAATCTCTGAATGAGCTGACTGAACGATTTTTTCTCCATTTTCCTTTAGGAGGAATGGCACACCACTTGCAACGGTACCAAATCCAAGTAAAGCAATTTTAACTGTCATGTTTGTCTCCTAGAAATTTTCTGATATAGCCATTATAACAGAATTTTATGAAAATTCCTATTATAGTAAATCACTATTTCAGTCTAGTAAAGAAAAAACGAATCATCTGATTCGCCTTTTCTGATAAGTAAAAATTGATTTCTAAAAACTATGAATTAATTTTTTGAAGACCGAACACAGCGTCGTGATTGATCATGATTTGCCCATACTCTTGCAAAATGGAACGACTGATGTCACTGTCATCTGCAAACTCACGCATACGAGCCAAGAGCCAAGCTGGATATGGACTTGGATGATTTTCTACATCAACTAAGATTGTCAAATAATAGTGTCCATTCATCTTATAGAGTTCAGATGTTTCCATCTGGTAGTTAACCGTCTTTGCAAAAGCAACTAAGTCACCAAGGCTTACAAAGCGCAGGATATAGTAGATATAAGGTTCTTTCTTACTCTCAGTCTCCTTGTCTGCCTGCTCTTGCTCTTCTTCCTTTGCTTCGACTTGCTCTAGAGATTGGATAGCTTCAATATCGTCCTTGGTTTTCTCTGCGATACTCTTTTCTAGAGTCTTGAGAAATTCATCTGGCGACAATTGGGCTAATTCTTCCATATCTGGTAGATCCGCCAAATCTTCAAAATCCAGATTTTGGTCAATCTTGGACTTGGTCACAAAGACGTCCACCTTATCAGGTTTTGGCGTCACGCGGAAACTCAGCATGCCACTATCCAAGAAATTGTCTGGCATCTCTAACTCATCTAAAATAGCATAGAAAAACTCTTCGGTTTTTTCCTGAGGAACGAGAAAGTCTGCAATCTCCATTCCCCGATCCATCAAATCATCTAAAGTCATTGTGATTTTCAGTGTTGTATCACTGATTTGTTTCATCTTCATATCTAGTAACCTCATACTTTCAGTCTATCTATTATACTAGATTTTTACGATTTTATCAAAAGAATGAAGCGAGAATGTGATATAATACTAGATATGATTTTAGATTTAAGAAAGAAAGTTCAATGAAAAATATAAAAGTAAATGCCTTGGCCAGCTTGCTGGTCAATATTCTCAATATCGTTTTTCCACTGATAACCAATCCTTATCTGACGCGGATTCTCAGCAAATCCAATTACGGTTATTTCAATACAGCCAATACCTGGGCAAGTTTCGTTATTCCACTAGCTGCCTTTGGAATATACAACTACGGGATTCGAGCTATTAGTAAGGTCAAGGATGACAAGAATAAAATCAACTACGTCTTTTCTAAGTTGTTTTATATCTCGGTTTTCACCTCTCTCCTGACGACAGGTATCTACTTCCTCATTATCTTCTTTGACACCAGCATTGAGAATCTGAAAGTTCTCTACTACATCTTAGGGGCTCAAGCACTCTTCCAATTTCTCAATATCGAATGGATGAACGAGGCTTATGAAAACTATGCCTTCATCCTCTACAAAACATTAATTATTCGAATTACCATGCTGGTCGCTATCTTCGCCTTTGTTAAAACGGCAGATGATATCGTTCCTTATGCTATCGTTATGACAGCGACCACTATCCTCAACTATCTGCTCAGTTTTCTTTGGATTAAGAGAGAAGTTTCTTTTGTTAAGATTGGATTCGTCGAATTAGTCAAAGCTTCTAAACCACTCTTTACTATGCTTCTCTTAGCGAACGCTAATATGCTTTATACCTTGTTAGATAGAATGTTTATCACTAAGGGGCCGGATGAAAACTATATTTCCTACTATACAATTGCCTATAGTATAGTCATGCTGATTGCCAGTGTCTTGAGTGGAGCTATCAACGTCAGTATTCCACGCCTCGGCTACTATCTCGGGAAAAAGGATTACAAGTCCTATAATTATCTCGTGAATCAAGCGGCATCCTTATTCTATTTCCTTATGGTTCCAACTAGTATCGGGATTATGATATTGGGACGGTACGCAACTGTTATTTATTCTTCTGAAAAATATCTTGAAGCGGGTATCGTAACTAGCGTCTTCGCTTTTCGTACCATCATTTGGGCTATTGAGTTGATTCTTGGTAAACAGATTATCTTTATCAACGACCATGAAAATCGCTTAACCGCCTTCTACTTCCTTGGTGGTGGTGCCAATATACTATTAAATAGCATCTTGTATTTCAATAATATTTTTGCACCTGAGTATTACATCGCTACGACCATTATCGCAGAAACTATCGTTGTTTTACTTGAAATTCATTTTATCAAGAAACACCAACTGATTAGTTTAAAAGAAATTTTTATAACCTTAACACGTTATAGCCTCATATCCCTTGGTTTTATCCCAATCTTCTATATTTTCAAGATGATTTTCCAAATCAATTCCTACACAGTAAACTTTAATATGATTCTCATGGTTCTTTCTACCGTGGCAACTTGTGGTATCTATTACCTCTTGACCCTCTTTATTACCAAAGACAAAACACTCCACTATGCACTGAACCTTGTACTTGCTAAATTAAAACGAAATTAAAAAAATCCCCTACTGATAAATTAGTTGCCAGTAGGGGATTTCTTCTTTATTCGTTTTCTTTCTTATCAGAAGCATTGGCTTCTAGATTTGAATCTTGTTTAGGTTGTTCAACAATAGAGGAATTAGCTTCTTGTTTCTGTTCTGGCTTGACTGCATCGCTATTTACAGCAGCAACAGCCTGTTTCCAGATTCCTTCTTCGTTTACTTTGTAACCATCAGGTGTTGTTGCGTTCTTCAACAAAGAACCATTAGCTTGGAAATAGTACCAATTACCATCAAACTGTTTCCAACCTGTTTGCATAGCTCCTGATTCATCAAAGTAATAATGATCACCATTTACTTTATGAAGGCCAACCAACATGATCCCATCTTCAGGATTTAGATAATACCAGACGCCTTTGTCTTTTATCCAACCAGTTTTCATGGCTCCATTTGATTCAAAGTAACGGTAATGATTATCAAACCATTTCCAGCCAGTTTGCATGGCACCAGATTTGCTAAAGTAATATTGCTTACCATCTACTTGATGGAGGCCGACTAACATAACGCCTTCCTTACCTTCAAGATAATACCAGGCATCACCATCTTTTAACCAACCCGTTTGGAGTGCGCCCGACGTAGCGTAATAATGCCAAGAATCATTTGACCACTGCCATCCAACTTGCATAGTACCTGCAGAGCTGAAGAAATAGTTCTTACCGTCAATCTCTTTAGATCCTACAGCCATGATACCTGTTTCTGGATCCAAATAATACCATGATTCTTTATCTTTCAACCAACCAGTTTTCATAGCTCCTGAGTTCGTATAGAAGTACCAGCTATTTTCTTGCCACTTCCAGCCAGTCTGCATGGCACCACTAGCATTCAAATAGTAACGAACACCATTTATATCTTGTCTACCAGTTAACATGATGCCATCTTTATCCAGATAATACCATGTTTCCTGATCCTTGACCCAGCCGGTTTTCATAGCTCCAGAACTTGCAAAATAGTTCCAGTGACCATCAACAAAGGCCCAGCCAGTTTGCATGATACCTTCTTGATTAAAGTAGTATGTGCTTCCATTGATATTCTTTTTACCGATGGTCTTTAGCCCATCCTCATCATAGAAATACCAATTTGAATCAATCTTTTGCCAAGTTGAAGGCTTACCTGCTGTTTGGAGTGCACCACTTTCGCTAAAGAACATCTTCTTGCCATTATAGACTTGATGTCCTGTTAGCATCTTCCCATCTGCTGCAAAGAGATACTTTTTCCCTCCGATTTCAGAGAGCTCGCTAAATCGTCTAGCACCATTTGATTGGATATAATACCAAGAGTCATCTAGTTTGAACCAACCACCAGTTTGCATTTTACCATTTTGGTTCAGATAGTAATCATTCCCTTTGGCATTTTCTCCCCAGTCGTCGTTAAGGTGAAGCCAGCGACCTGCTTGCATTTGTCCTTTTCCATTAAAGAAATAAGTGGCTCCGCCAATCTCTCTCCAGCCGATAGCCATTTCTCCGTCAGTCAAACGATATTTCCAATAGCCATCTTCTTGATACCATTTTTCGTCAACTACAGGGATATCAGGGAAGGTATTTGAAACATTAGCAAATCCTTTATCGCTAATATCAAAAACGGTAGCGTCTTGAGTTTGGCTCGCAGCATGAAGAACCTGAATATTTTTCTTCTGAAGGTATTCTCTGGTTGAAGCAACATTAATATCTCCACCAGTTGTCTGAATAATCATTTTTGGTGATAAGTTTTCAAGGAAATTAATCGTATTTGAAATTGTCGCATCATAATGATGGTTCCATTTCATCATATCAACCTTGCCGATAACTGGACCTAACTTATCTTCTGCCCCTTCGGCATTATCCAAATCTCCACCAAGATAGATTCTCTTTCCTGCCACAGTCACTACTGAAACAATGGAGTTGGAGTTATCATCTCGAACTTTTTTCAGATTCCCGTCAGCATCATATTCATTCTTATAGTTGTAGAGTTGGATATCCATATCACCTAATTTTAGATGGCTATCCTCATCTGAAATATTCTGGATAAGTGTAACTCCTCGTTTTTGAGCTGCTCTCAAAGCATTATCATAATTGAAAAGATTATCCCATAGTCCCCAGTTTGCTGTAATCCGATCATCTGAATATTTTTTCAAATAAAACTTACCGACTTGATATCGATTGAGTATTTCGTCTGCTCCACCAATATGGTCACTATGAACATGAGTTCCTATAATAAAATCTAATTTTTTTACACCTATTTGATCCAAGTGGCGAATCAATCGATCCTCCAATACTTGATAATTTCTCATGGAAATTCCCCAGCGGCTTGGATAGCGCGGGTCACTCCCATCAGGAAAATCATAGTCTTCACCCATATCAATCAAAGCATAGTGACCATTGCTTTCCAGAAGGATGGCGTCACTCCCAGATTTTGCTTTAGTATTTATGAAATGGATACGATTGCCCGAACCTGCTGAAATGGTATCTGCATTTACTCCTTGCGATAACTGAATCAGTAATAGAAAGACTGCGAGAACACTATAGCTGACTGATTTTAATAACCATTTATTTTTCACCTTGAAAACTCCTTTATCTTAACAATAAGCAACTTTTACTAATCTAATCAATCCAGTAGTTTTTATCCCCTCCTGGGACTTGTTGCTCAATAGGCGGTGGAGTCATATAGTTTTCTCCAAATTCGTAGACAAGTATTTCATGGTATTTTCTCGGAACCTTGACCACGATGTTTTCATAAGGCATATCAATCAAATCATAGAGCCATTCTTTTTTTATACCATTTGGATAATAAGGGTCATAGATAGTACAAGTTAGATCTGTTGCTTGATCTACACTATACTTCAAAGCAAGGCTCTCTAATTTTTGATTCCATAGCTGTGGGGAAGTTAAGCGGAAAATAGCTGATCCCATATAACGAGGGAGGTTTTTAAGTCCACCATTCTCAGACTTGATCCCTTTAAAATTCAAAGAAGAAAGGCGAATGAAATATTTGTAGAGCTTCATTTTCTTACGGTCACTTTCCTGTGTTACGACACCATCATATGGAAAAATGTCAACGCAAGTTCCCAATACGACCGTTGGGTCTACGAGGTTAGCATCTCGACGAGTCCTTACATCATAGACTCTCATATAACTGTATGGATATCCCTTTGTTTCTCTGAATGAAATCAATTTGTAGTAGGGATGATTTTCATTTTGTAAAACCTTATACAGTTTTTCAAATTCATCACGCGCCAAGGAAATATCTGTATCATCATCCCAAGGGATAAATCCTTTATGGCGTACAGCTCCTAGTAAGGTTCCAAAATCAATAAAGTATTTGATTTGATGTTGTTCACAAAGATCATGTAGATACTTTAAAATATCCAATTCTACTTGCTTGATTTCTTCAAGAGTTAAAGTTCTTTCAGACATAGGTTCTATTCTCCTAAATTTGACTATTTTTTTAAACGTTTCTTAATCCCAATCTCGTCATTTAGACCTTTTAACAATCTTCCATAATTTAAAATCATGATGAGATACTCTTTGTTCAACTGGTGGCAACTGCATATAGTCTCCGTAGTCTGAGGTCAAAATTTCATGATAGTTTTTCGGAATGGTAAATTCCTTACCTTCAAATATTCCAGTAGTAACTTGTTCCAGCCATTCACGTCTCCACACTGGTTTGTTCATATCCTTGTAGATAAGATAATCCACCTGCTCATAATCTGAGACTTTACGGGATTTTGCAAGCTCTTCAATCTGGGCAACGTATTTGTTTGTATTGGTGAAATAGAAAATAATAACTGACACATAACGTAGCAGTGAATTCAGTACACTTTTTGTATTGGTAATGCCTTTGAAGGTGTAGCAACTCAATTGACGTTTCTTTATCAGTTTCGTCATCTTGTTTTTAAATTGTACGTCATCCTCGTAGCCATCTACAGGGAAAATATCTACATAGATTCCCATATTCGAATCGATGCGAACATCTTCTTCTAGCAAGTAAGTATGGTTATCCTGCACTTTCATGAAGGGATAGACATAGTTGAGATTATTTTTATAAGACATAACTTCGTAACGTTCATCACGGTTAGCGATAAGGTAGTCTTGCAATTTTTCATAATCCTCTCGTAACATGCAGATATCCATGTCATCATCCCAAGGGATAAATCCTTGATGGCGAACAGCACCAATTAGACTTCCATATGCTAAGAAATACTTGACCCCAATTTTCTGACAAACTTCATGAATATACTCCATGATTCCAAGTTCCATCTCTTGAATTTCTTTAACATCTGTTACTTCTTGGTACCGAACTCCTTCATCTCGTTTGCAGACTACGAGTCCATAGCCAATCGCTAGCCAGAAGATGATATTAATAAAGTTGGTTGAATACATAATCTGACTTTCAAATAATTGACCAAACAAGATACCAAAGAAAAGAATCATGATCAATTTATCAGTATGTTTCTTGGAAACAATCAAATACGTTAAAAAGCGCTTGATGACATAAGCCAGTACAAGAAGGAAGGATACCAAACCTAGAACTCCCGAACTGACAAATATGGTCACAAAAATGTTATGGAAATTCCCACCAATAAGGGAGTTTTGAATCTCAAATTTACTGAAATATTCTGTGTAGTAATCTGGAACATTTCGTACACCATAACCAAAAATTGGTTTGGCACTTCCCATCTTGATGGCATTTTTCCAGATATAGGTTCTACCACTTGGTGTTGTTTCAATCAGATGGAGCTCACCGTTTTTCTTAGTAACAGACGAATCTGTCTCAGCATAGGATTGTCCTTTGTTTAAATCTAAGACAGTCGCAGTTTCAGATGAGATATAGATTGAAGTTACATAGCTTAATCCAATATTAGTTGCAGTAATCAGCAAACCAGCAACTATAAAAGTGAGGAATCGTTTAACGATACTTCCTCTAGTAGCAAAGAAACTATAGAGTCCAATCATGAGAAGTAAAGAAAGTAAGGCTCCTCGACTTTGCATCATAGCAAAGTAAACGAATTGAATCACATTGTTCAGTTTAAGATAAACAGAATATTTACTTCCTTTATGGATCAAATACATAGCCAAAATAATGCTAATGTATGAAAATATCGCACTAGCATTTGGATTGACAATCCCCCACAGACGGCCATTCATGACACCATAGTAATAAGATTGTTCGCCAATCTTAAATAGGATAAGGACTCTGCTTACCAATAAACCAAACGCAAAAATTGCTGAAGAAAAAGATACAATTTGAACCGTATAGGCAATCCAGTCAAATAATTTTTTAAGTTGCCCTGATTGTAACATGGTAAATAATAAAACATAAGTTACCATGAAGAGGATTTCAATCACATTTCCAATCAGATGTCCAGAGCGATTGAAAATAGCTGATAGCAGATGACTTCCAGCTAAGAGTCCAAATAAGGATAGAAATTTGCGATCTGCTGTGATTTCTTTCCACTTAAACAATAAGGTATAGCAAATATAAAGCACTACAATCGCTGACAATCCCTTGTAGAGGGGATTTGCTATCTTATAAACCAGTGAACTCATACTTAAAATCGAAATGAAAACAAATAGATACGCAATCCATAGTTTTGATTTTTCAAAGTATTCATCCATTTTTGAAAAATTCATTTTCAACTCCTTCTCATGATATTAGTTTTTTAATCCAACAATTTTCTTATATAGCCATGGAGAAATGACAAGTGAAAGGATCGCTACCTTGCGAAAAGTGGTGAAATAAGCATCTTTCCATATTTCGCGTCGATGCTGAACAATCCAAGTCCTCAGCTCGGCTTTCTCCTTTTGATACTCTTCACGTGAAGTAAAGATAATTTTATCGTAAACTGTGATGTACGACCAACATTCTCTGTTTATTAATTCGTATTTCAAATTAGGAAAGGCTTGTGAAACTTGAGCAATTATTTGCTGATAAACTTCTATTGTGTCAAATACATATCGATTAACAGATGTTGTTGCACTTCCCTCACGATGATCATAATAATAAACAGGTTTGTCAATAAAGACGCAACTACATCTTGTCTTTAGTAGCAATTCAGTTAAAAATAAGGCATCTTCAGCTAGGTGATAATTTGTATTAAACTTTTCATCCGCAAGCAGGTCTCTCTTAAACAGTTTTGCAACTGGAAAAAATGACGTTCTGGTAGTCATCAGTAGTTCCTTCATGGTTTCTTCTGTTGACCAGAGTTCTGTTTTTCCAGAATGTGAAGGTATATCAGTTACAATGCCGTTTTTGATATGGTGCAGAGGAGCAATTGCAAAGCCTACATTCACCCCTTCAACTGCACTTGCTAAAGTAGCTAGGTAATCCTGGGTAACGAAATCATCGCTATCAATAAAGGTAACCCAAGAACCCGTCGCTAGCTGAATTCCCATATTTCTAGCATTTGAAACACCAGAATTTTCGATATGATAAACCTTGATATTCTCATACTGAGATGCTAAGTGATCACAGATCTGTCCACTAGAATCAGTAGAACCATCGTTGATTAGGATTAACTCAAAATGGGCATAAGTCTGTTGAAGAATCGACTCCACACATCGCTCCAGATAGGCTTCTACATTGTAGACCGGAACGATAACGCTTATTTTTTCTCCCATCATGCTCCATATTCTCCCTTGTACTCTGTGTAGCTCTTGTCCATGTCCGCTATAATAGCATCATGATGCGGTACCTGCTTGTCCGCTGATGGCGGTGTCATATAATCCCCAAAAGCAGTGCTGAGATAGGTATCATAGCCGACTGGGATGGGCATCTCAGTTCCTTCAAATGGCAAGAAAAGATTGTCTTCAAAAGATGCGATTGGGTATTTGTTTCGCATGTAGCCAGGACCTGAGCATAATTCCGTAATTCCATCGCTCTCAGCCAGACTATACTTGGTCATTTCTTTTTCAGCTTTTTTCCAAATGCGATAACGTAGAGATTTTGGAGTCAGGCCGAGTAAGATACGACTTCCCCATTTCATGACTGCACCATGCTTTTCTGGGATAGTTTGCGCACAAAAGAGTGAATAAATCAAGGCCCAACGAACCTGTTTCTTACGCTCAGCTGGATTTTTAGGATAATAATCCAATGGTAAAACATCCAAGGCCAAACCGTGTGGCAAATCCAAATCCTTTTGATAAGGCTTGATACAAGTAGTTTCCTTGTCACGAATGGTAATAAAAAGGTTACGGTCTACAAAATCTTTGTTACTCTTTGACAAGAAATAACGCTCGTCTGCATAACGTGGCCACAGTTCTGCTAATTTTTCATAGTCCTTACGTGGCATGAAAAAGTCTAGATCATCATCCCAAGGAATGAAGCCCTTATTACGAAGGGCGCCAATGGCTCCTCCACCACAGAGATAGCACAACAAATCATGTTCTTTACAAAATGCGACGAAATATTCAGCCATTTCCAGACTACGAGCCTGAATCGCTTTCAAATCACTCATGTCTCTCCTCTTCTGTCCAATAACGAGTTATATCGTTTTATTATACCATAAAAAAGCCCTAAAAATCCATCAGATACTAAGAAAAATCAAAGCCTAAACCACTTTTTTACTAGTGATTCAAACTTTGATTTCTTTTATAGCATTCTATCTCATTCCCATTTGGGCGAGTTTGATCTGGTATTTATTTTGATCGACCAGAAGTCCTTGTCCACCATAGATATCATAAGCATCTACCCAGTCACCAAGTTCTGGGACGGTGAGTCTTTCAATGCCATTTTGAGCACCTTCTAGGACAGATAAGCCATTGGTCAACAAGAAGCTATATGGTAGATTTGTTGAGGTCATGCCAAAGACTTTTCCAAGTGCCTCTGATCCCGTAAAGAGCTTGGTTGGATCTTTGATTTGCTCAAGAACAGCTGACATCACTTGTTGCTGACGTTTGGTACGGCCATAGTCTCCCTCATCATCATCACGGAAGCGAGCATAGTTCAGCAAGGTGGAGCCATTCATTTGCTGTTTTCCAACTTTGATGGTTTGAGTTGGGGACTCTGTCTCTGTTGCATGAAGGTCATCTCCAACTGTGGCTTCTGTTAAAGGTTGACCATTCAATGTTGAGAATTGGGCATCAATCGTTACTCCATCAGGGAAGAGGGTATCAATAGCTGTTGCAAAGGCCTGGAAGTCGACTAGGGCATAGTACTTAATATCCAAATCAAAGTTGTCTTTTAGAACCTTGCGGACCATTTCAGCACCTTTTTGCCCTTCTTGTTCCCCAAGTTCATAGGCAACATTTAGCTTGTTATCCGTCTGTTTCTGGCCATTTACAATCTTACTGTACCCGTCGATATAAACCAAGTTGTCACGCATAAAGCTGACTAGTTTAATCTTCTTATCCGATCCACTGACATTCAGTACCATGATTGTGTCGGTACGGGTTTCTGCACTATTTTGACCGATACGGCCATCTGTCCCCATCACTAAAATATTCACACCATCTTTGGTATCCTGACCGTTAAAGACCTCTACTTGAGCTGCCTTGGCGTCAGCTGGCTTATTTGTTGGATTGGCTGCTGACTGGAAACCTCGAAGAAACATAAAAATCATCCCTGCAAGCACACAGGTAATCAACAGCAAGAGCCAAGTCAGTATTCGTTTGAAGCGAATTCTTCTCTTTTTCTTTTTGACTTTAGGTTGAGGAGCTACCTTTTCACGTTTCTTAGACCGGCTTCTACTGCCGTAGGTCGGAAGATCAATATCTCTACCCCAAGTTTCTTCTTTTTCTTCTTGGTAGGAAGGGTGAACTTCAGACTTGGGACCTGCCATTTTCTGTTGCAGATAATCAAATTCCCTCCGTTCACGGTCGTTGAGGTAATGGATATTTTTGAAGAGATAATCATAACGTAACTGCTCGTGATGACTTAAAGGATTTTCTTTGCTCATTGACTCTCCTTTTCTATATCAGTTATGGTAAAAATCGGGTAGGTTCCCAGTATCTTGTGCTGGATTCCAATGGCTTCTAGTTCTTGTCTGGCAAAATGAACCAGTTCTTTGTCACTATAGTCTACATCGATAATGAAAAAGTATTCTCCCAAGGCCGTTTTAAGGGGGCGACTTTCAATCTTTGTTAAGTCAATCCCTCTCCAAGCAAAGGTCGAAAGTGCCTTGTAAAGAGCACCAGGTAGGTTGTCTGGTAAGGTCAAGGCCAAACTCATTTTTTCAGCCTGTGAGTTCAAAGGAATCTTCGGTATGTCTGCCCCTAACACCCAAAAACGTGTGAAATTTGCTTCCATTTCCTGAATATCCTCTGCAATCAATTCCAAGCCATATTCTTCAGCTGAACTTTTAGGAGCAATAGCTGCATAAGGCTGATCTGGATGTTCCGAAATAAAGCGAGCTGCATAGGCTGTACTAGCTGTCACCTCGATTTGGGCCTCTGGATAGTGTTTGTCGATGAATTTCTTTCCTTGAGCCAGAGCCTGGGGATGAGAAAAAATTTTCTCAATTTTAGTATGACCAGGAACTGCCATCAGTTGCTGGTGAATGGGTTGAACAATTTCTGCAACTGCTTGGATGCGAGCCTGGTGAAAAAGGTAATCCAAACTTTCATGGACACTACCTTCAATGGAGTTTTCAACTGGTACCACAGAATAGTCCACCAAGCCCTGTTCATAGGCTTTGATAACATCTGTGATATTGGCAAAGGCATGCAATTCCTCTTTGGGAAAGGCTGTCTGCACAACATGATGCGAAAAAGATCCCTTGGGACCTAGATAGGCAATTTTCATCTCAGTTCCTCTATAATTTCCTCTGGGCTTAACTTGGTCACATCCAGAACTTGACTGGCTACTTCCTCATACCAAGCTTGTCTTTCTTGAAAAATCTCTCGCAACTCTTCCTTACTGTTGTTGAGAAAAAGTGGCCGTTGATTATCCCTATCAGCTGAAATACGTTGGTAAAGGGTTTCAAAATCTGCTTTTAGGTAGATGTTATCAGGATTAATATTTAGCAAGTCACGATTTCTCTGAGAACCGACTACTCCTCCACCAGTTGACACAACTCGGTCCGTTTTTAGTAAGTCAGCTAGGACTTCTGACTCTATTTGACGAAATGCCACTTCTCCTTTTTCAGCGAAGAAATCCGCAATGGACATGCCCAAACGTTCCTCGATTAAGGCATCCATATCGATGTAGTCTGGGTCCAATCCTCTGGCTATTGTCGACTTACCTGCCCCCATAAATCCGAGTAATACCTTAGCCATGAATCAAAGTCTCCAAATCATCAAAGAAGCTAGGATAGCTGGTATTGATGGCTTCAGCACGATCAAGTTCCACTTCTCCATCCGCAACCAAGAGGGCTGCGATGGCTGTCATCATTCCAATTCGATGGTCACCAAACGTATTGACTCTAGCGCCATGAAGTCTTGATTTTCCTTTAATAATCATCCCGTCTGCTGTAGGAGTGATATCCGCCCCCATGCTATTTAAGGCATCTGCCACCACTTGAATGCGGTCTGTCTCCTTTACCTTGAGTTCCTCAGCATCCTTAATGACCGTTACACCTTGTGCTTGTGTCGCTAAAAGGGCAATAATGGGCAATTCATCAATCAAACGGGGAATCAAGGATCCACCAATCTCTGTTCCTTTTAAGTCAGAAGACTCGACAGTTAAGGTTGCTGATTTAGCGACCGGATTGATTTCAGTTATTTCTAGTTTTCCACCCATGGCGCGAATGACATCAAGAATCCCTGTGCGTGTTTCATTGATACCAACGTTCTTAAGTTCCACACGAGAATCTGGAACAATTAAACCTGCTACTAGCCAAAATGCTGCACTGGAGATATCTCCTGGGACAACTACCTTTTGTCCTGTCAGTCTTTGTGGTCCTTGAACTGTGATTTCCTTGCCATCCACACTTAAATGGCCACCAAATTGTCGTAGCATATCTTCGGTGTGGTTACGAGTACATTCTTTCTCGATAATAACGGACTCCCCCTGAGCCTGCAGGGCTGCAAATATCAAGGCGGACTTGACTTGAGCAGAGGCGATTGGCAACTCATAGTGAATAGGTGTTAGGTTTTTCATCCCTTTTAAGTGAAGAGGGGGCAGGTCTCGCTCCGTTTGCCCCGAAATACTAACGCCCATTTTTTTCAGTGGAATCGTCACACGGTCCATAGGACGTTTGGATAGACTGTCGTCTCCAAACATCTCTACTTCAAAATCAGCCCCAGCAAGGACACCTGAAATCAGACGAATCGAGGTGCCAGAATTCCCCATATCCAAGGCGTTTTGCGGAGCTTTTAAGCCATCCATGCCTACACCTTGAATGGTAATAACCCCATCTTTGTCCTCAATTTCAACACCAAGGTCACGAAAAACCTGCATGGTTGAAAGTACATCCTCTCCACGCAGAATATCATATACCTTAGTCTCGCCCTCAGCCAAACTTCCAAAAATAATCGAACGGTGGCTGATAGACTTGTCACCTGGAACCCGGATATTGCCATGTAAGTGGCGAATGTTTGTTTTTAGTTTCATAGTTGACCTCATACTTGCAATACTTTTTCTTATTTTATCACAAAAAAGCCAGAAATTCCTGAAATTTCTGGCTTTTATACAGATAAAATACTATTTCAATAATTCTGAAACAGGTTCAAAGACAATTTTTTCAATGTCCGAAAGGTAAATGGACAATTGTTGCTGTTTGGCAAAGAAATCTGACAAAAGAGCGTTCTCTTGGATTTGTTTGCTGAAAGACTGCATCTTTTCTTGGAAAGAGGCGTCTGGCATTTGTCCCGTTTGCGCCATGACTTGGATTTCTTGCTGGAAAGCGAGGTAGTCTGCAAAAATCTTGCTAGCTTGTTCATCAGCTTGGATGGTATCTTTGGCTACCTTAACCGCCTTGTATTCTGGTAATTCGCGTAACCCGCGACTGAGTTCATTTGCACTATCGTAAATATTTGACATGGTTTTCTCCTTATTTGATAACGACTGTGTAGTCTGTATTTTCTGTAATTAAGCGTTCCGCTCGTTCTAAATCTTGAGCATTTTTAAATGAAATTTGTAGAATCCCGTGAACATCTTCACGGTTTTCTTCGTTGATGTGGATATTAACCAAAGAAGTACCACGTAGCAATTCCAAAATCCGCAAGATAACATCTTCTTCATCGGGAACGTCAACATAGAGGTCGTAAGAGCTATCCACACCACCACGCTTATGGATTTCCATGGCCTGACGTTGCTCACGCGCTTGGTTGAAAAAGTTCCAAATATGCTCTTCTTCCCCCCTGCTAATAGCCTGACCAATCTCATCTAGGCGCTCCTTGAAATCCTCAATCCGCTCTAGGATGGTCTCGCGATTGGACAAGAGAATAGAGGTCCACATACCTGGTTCACTCTCTGCAATCCGTGTCATATCTCGAAAACCACCCGCCGCAAAGCGCCTTGTCATCTCATGTTCTTGAGCATAGACAGCTGTCTGCTCCATGAGACCTGATGCCAAGATATGGGGAAAATGGCTAATCTGTGAAGTTACTCGATCGTGCTCCTTAGCATCAATTTCAATGAAGCGAGCATGGAGACCAGAAAGTAGGTCCTTCATTTCTGAAAGAGTTTCTGGAGTGGTCAAACTCGATGGAGTAAAGATATAGTAGGCATTTTCAAAGAGATTAACATCAGCAGATGCAGCTCCTGTCTTGTGGCTACCAGCCATTGGATGGGCCCCAACAAAGCGAACAGGCTTACCAGCCAAATACTGCTCAGCTGCTTCCACAATGGCTGACTTGGTCGAACCAGCATCTGAGATAATGACGCCTTCTTTCAAGTCTATAGTTGCCAACTCCTGGATAAATGCAATGGTCTGCTTGATTGGCAAGGTCAGAATGATGACATCAGCCAGAGGAGCAAAACTGGCAAAATCATCCGTTGCACGGTCTATCATTCCTCGCTCCAAGGCAATGTCTCTCGAAGCCTGACTGCGATTATAACCTAAAATTTCATAATCCGGATGATCACGCTTGATACCGAGCGCCATCGAAGCACCAATCAAACCGAGACCTGCGATATAGATGGTTTTTGCCATAAAGACTCCTTAATAGTTCTTTGTATAGTCTCGGTGCTTGTCAACTGCCTCTTTTAATTCCTCAAGATTATCTGATGAGAATTTTTCAAGAATTTCTTGTGCTAGAACTGTTGCTACAACGGCTTCCATGACCACACCTGCTGCTGGAAGAGCAGTTGGATCACTTCTCTCTACAGTTGCCTTATAGGGTTCGTGAGTCTCGATATCCACACTCATAAGTGGTTTATAAAGGGTGGGAATGGGTTTCATGACACCTCGAACAACGATCGGTTGCCCATTGGTCATACCACCTTCGAAACCACCCAGATTATTGGTACGACGAGTATAGCCGTCTTCTTTAGACCAGAGAATTTCATCCATAACCTGGCTGCCTTTACGGTAACCAGCTTCAAAGCCGAGACCAAATTCTACTCCTTTAAAGGCATTGATAGAAACAACTGCTTGGGCCAATCGCGCATCCAATTTTCTGTCCCATTGAACATAGGAACCAAGGCCGACTGGTACGCCTCCGACAACTGTCTCCACAACTCCACCGATAGTATCACCGTCACGCTTGATTTGGTCAATGTAATCCTTGATTTCCTGTTCCCGCTCTTGGTTAACAATAGAAACTTCAGACTGGGCAGCTCGTTCCTTAATCTCGGCCACTGTCAGATTTTCAGGTACATCAATTTTCTTGCCTCCAAAAACTACAACGTGGTTGGCAATCTCCATACCCAGTTCAGTTAAGAGACGTTTGGCTACTGCTCCAACTGCTACTCGCATGGTGGTTTCACGAGCTGATGAACGTTCCAAAGAATTTCGTAAATCATCAAAACGATACTTGATCCCCCCTACCAAGTCGGCGTGACCTGGACGAGGATGAGTGATTTTTCGCTTGCTTTTGAGGCGGTCTTCGATGTCTTCTGCAGACATGATGTCCAGCCATTTTTGGTGGTCTTTGTTGATGACATCCATGGTAATAGGAGCCCCTGTCGTCTTCCCGTGGCGAACACCTGAAGTAAAGACAACCTGGTCACTCTCAATTTTCATACGGCCACCACGACCATAGCCACCCTGACGGCGTTTAAGGTCTCCATTAATATCCTCAGCTGTCAAAGGAAGTCCAGCGGGAATTCCTTCAATGATAGCCGTCAAACGAGGACCGTGTGATTCTCCTGCAGTTAAATATCTCATACGTTCTCCTTATTTTACCAAGTAGTCTTTCATCTCTTCCAGAGAAACTGGGTGAATGGTCGCTGAACCAAGCTCTGGTACCAAGACCAATTTCAAGGTGTTGCCACGTGCTTTCTTGTCATGAGTCAAAGCCTGATAAAGCTTGTCAACATCCCAGTTTTCATAGTCAACAGGTAGTCCAAATTTCTGGCACATCTCTCTAATGGACTGGGTTAGGCCAGCTGGCATGAGGCCTTTTCCCTCAGCAACCTTGGAAATCTGTACCATTCCCATGGCCACAGCTTCTCCATGCATGACCTTGCCATAACCAGCCGTTGCTTCAATGGCATGACCAATAGTGTGACCAAAATTGAGGTAAAGACGGACACCGTTGTCCAACTCATCCTCAACCACCATCTTGCGCTTCACCTGACAAGAATGTTCAATCAAAGTCTCCGCATGTTCCAGTATACTCTCTACAGAACCATCTAGCTCCGTCAAGAGGGCCCACAGTTCTGGGTCCTCAATCAAGCCGTACTTGATAACCTCACCCATTCCTTCAATCAGCTCTCTTTTTCCGAGTGTTTCAAGGACAAGCGGATCAATCAGAACCCCATCTGGTTGGGCAAAAGTTCCCACCATATTCTTAGCAAAAGGAGTATTGACACCCGTCTTTCCACCGATAGAAGAATCCACCTGGGCTGTCAAACTAGTCGGAATCTGAACAAAGTGAATGCCTCGCATATAGGTAGAGGCTACGAAACCAGCTAGGTCCCCAACGACACCACCACCTAGAGCCACGATTCCATCGCTACGAGTCAAACCCTGCTTAACTAGAAACTCATAGACTTTCTGAACAGTGGTTAAATTTTTTCGTTCTTCGCCTTCTAAAAAGTCAAAAACAGCTACCTGAAAACCAGCATCTTCTAGGCTGAGTTTAACCTTCTCTGCATAGAGAGAAGCTACATGGTTATCGGTTACAATGACCACTTTTTGAGGTTGCCAGAGTTCTCGCAACCATTGACCAGCCTGAGCCAGACAACCTTTTTCAATCTGAATATCATAAGGATGATGCGGAATATCGATTCTGATTTTCATAGTAGGGTCTCCTTTTCACTATTTATATTTTTCTGTTAAGGACTGCCAAATTTCTTCTGTCGGCATTTCTTTACCTGTCCACAGTTGAAAAGCTTCAGCAGCCTGATAGAGCAACATTCCTAGACCATTGACAGCTGGATTGCCCTGGCTTCTAGCCCATTTCAAAAATGGTGTCTCAAAAGGTTGGTAAATGATATCTGCGACCAAGAGAGCCTCTGGCAAATTGATACTTTCTGGAACTGGCGACGACTGACCATCCATTCCCACACTAGTCGCATTGACGAGCAGGTCCGACTCAGCAACCCTTGATTGCAGTTCAAAAAGATCCTCTAAAGCATACAAGTCCACTTTAAAGCCTGTCTGCTCCTGTAACTTATCTAGGTAAGGTCTTGTTTTTTCCGTAGAAACTGAACGAACAAAGACCGAAATCTGACTGACGCCATCCAAAATAGCTTGCGCCAAAATTGATTTGGCCGCGCCCCCTGCTCCCAGAATGGTCATTTTCTTATCTGAGATTGTAAAAGAAGGCAAGCTCTTAAAAAATCCCTTGCCATCTGTATTATATCCAATTAAAGTGCCATTATGATTGACAACAGTATTGACCGCCCCAATCAAACGAGCCTCATCACTCAACTCATCCAGATAAGGAATAACCTGCTCCTTGTAAGGCATGGAGAGATTAATCCCAAACATCTGGTAACGGCGAATATTGGCGACTGTTTCTGCCAAGTCACTCACTTCAATCTCCCAAGCTACATAGGCACCATTAATAGCTGTCGCCTCAAAGGCCCTATTGTGGATAAAGGGTGAAATAGAGTGTTTGATGGGATTTGCAACAACTGCAGCTAAACGTGTATAGCCATCAAGCTTCATCCAAAATCTCCCTGATTTTCTTCATGTTTGATAGCGAAATCTGACCTGGGGCACTCGCTTCATCCAGACTAGCAAATGACCAACTTGAACCTGTCACATCTGAAGTGATACGAGATACCTTGCCCATTTTCCCCATGGAAATGGTCACGTACTCTTGCTCAGGATTGAGTGTCTTAAATCCTCGTGTGTAGTTCATCAGATCTAAAACATCCTGCTCCGTATGGGCCATAACTGATACCTTGACCACTTTCGGAGAGAGACTGGTTAACTCAGACAAGATTTCCATCATGTTTTCAGGTGTCTCCTGGAAGTTATGGTAACTCAAAACAAGATTTGGAAAATCCAACATTTCCTCAAAAACGTCCTTGTAGCTGAAATACTCAAAATCTACATAATCCGGCTGATAAAGCTGAGTAACTTCCTTGATGATTTGAACATACTCTTCTGAGGAAAGTTCGATTTCTCCTCCCTCAGCGCGGGTCCGAAGGGTAAAGACCAGTTCGCGTCCTGCAAATTTCTCAAAGATAGCGGGTGCTACCTGTAAAATAGCGTCCTTTGTAAGAAAGTCCGCACGCCACTCAATGATATCGGCATCTTCATACCTAGTGGCATCCAGTTCTTGCGCTTCTTCTAAACTTCTTGGCATTACTGAAACGATTAATTTCATCTACTAACCTTCATACTAATCACCTTGAGGTAATTACTGCTTTCATCTTTTTTATTATGGGCAAAGTCTGCTGGAAGACCATATTGGTTTAAAATCTGATATTTTCTTCCTGCAAAACCTTTATCAATTTGTTCTGTAAATTTCTGGCGGGAAACATTGGCAGCATTGGTACTGGCAATGATAATGCCTCCCGGATTTAAAATCTCTAGACTCTGGGAAATCAACTTGTGATAGTCCTTAGCTACAGAGAATGTTTGTTTTTTATTGCGGGCAAAGCTCGGCGGATCAAGCACAATCACATCATAGGTCAAGCCTTTTCTCTTGGCATACTTGAAGTACTCAAAGACATCCATAACGATAAAACGATGATTGTCCGTGCTGAGTCCATTTGCATGAAAATGGGCTTCTGACAGCTCTCTAGACCGTTTGGCCAAGTCGACAGAAGTCGTCTCACTGGCGCCTCCCATAGCTGCAGCAACTGAAAAGGCAGCCGTATAGGAAAACATATTGAGCAAAGATTTGCCCATAGCTAGGCCGTCAACCAGATTCCCACGAACCTCATGCTGGTCTAGGAAAATCCCTGTCATCAAGCCATCATTCATAAAGACTTGATAGAGCACGCCATTCTCAAGAACAGTAAAATAATTTGGCGCTTCCTCACCATAAACATAGGCAGACTCGTAGTCTAGACCTTTAAAACGAATCTTTTCATAAGCTCCCAAGACCTCAGGGAAAACTTCCTTAAAAGCCTTTACGATCAGCTCACGAATCTGGTAAACAAAGGAGTTGTACCAAGAAAAGACAGCATAATCTCCATAGAGATCAACAGTCAGACCACCAAAACCATCCCCCTCTTGGTTAAAAAGGCGAAAGGCAGTGGTCAAGTCATCTTGATAATAAGGCTTTCTAGCTTCCTTGGCCTTACGAAACAGGATTTCAAAAAAGGCTTGATTGAAACGAACCTTTTCCTTGCTGATGAACCAACCGATTCCCTTATTCTGTTGAGAAAGATAGGCGCTCCCTAAAAACTTCCCGTCTTGACTAAGAACTTCTACTGCCTGATCCGTCAGTTCAATATCTGTTAAATCACTTGCTTCCAAAAGAACTAGACCCTTAGCTAGCTTTTTTTCAACGCGTCTGCTGACCCTAATTCTATTCATAGCTACTATTATAGCAAATTTTGTGACAATTCTCAAAAAAGAAACCGTTTAACCATTTGTACTTTAGTTTACTGAGTGTCATTTTTGTTAAAATAAGTTTATTCCATTTACTTTTTCACCAAAACATCCTTTCCCTTGTGATGGAAAGAGAGATTTTAATCGATAAAAATAGACAATTTCAGAAATGAGTATAGAATCTTGCGCAAACGTTTGCCTAGTTCTGAACTTTATGGTAGAATAAAACACAACATTGATAAGCAAGAGGAAAAACAATGCAAAATCAGACACTTATGCAATACTTTGAATGGTATTTGCCTCACGACGGCCAACACTGGACGCGACTGGCTGAAGATGCTTCACACCTAGCTCATCTGGGGATTAGTCACGTCTGGATGCCACCAGCTTTTAAGGCAACCAATGAAAAAGATGTCGGCTATGGGGTCTATGACTTATTCGACTTAGGCGAGTTTAACCAAAAAGGTACTGTCCGCACCAAGTATGGGTTTAAAGAAGACTATCTTCAAGCCATTCAAGCCCTAAAGGCACAGGGAATTCAACCTATGGCCGATGTGGTGCTCAATCACAAGGCTGCAGCCGATCACATGGAAGCCTTTCAGGTTATTGAAGTGGACCCTGAGGATCGTACCGTTCAACTAAGCGAGCCCTTTACTATTAATGGCTGGACCCACTTCACCTTCGATGGTCGCCAAGACACCTACAATGACTTCCACTGGCACTGGTACCACTTCACAGGTACAGACTATGATGCCAAGCGCCGTAAGTCTGGCATTTACTTGATCCAGGGGGACAACAAAGGCTGGGCAAATGAGGAATTGGTCGATAACGAAAACGGTAACTACGACTACCTCATGTATGCTGACCTGGACTTTAAACACCCTGAAGTCATCCAAAACATCTATGACTGGGCTGACTGGTTCATGGAAACGACTGGTGTAGCTGGTTTCCGCTTGGATGCCGTTAAGCACATCGACTCCTTCTTTATGGGCAATTTCATTCGTGATATGAAGGAAAAATACGGTGAGGATTTCTATGTTTTTGGTGAATTTTGGAATCCTGATAAGGAAGCCAATCTGGACTATCTTGAAAAAACGGAAGAACGCTTTGACCTTGTCGATGTTCGCCTCCACCAAAACCTCTTTGAAGCTAGCCATGCTGGAGCAAGCTACGACCTTCGTAACATTTTCACAGATAGCTTGGTTGAACTAAAACCCGATAAGGCTGTAACCTTTGTCGACAACCATGATACTCAACGAGGACAAGCCCTTGAGTCTACTGTTGAAGAATGGTTCAAGCCAGCAGCCTATGCGCTCATCCTTCTTCGTGAGCAAGGCCTTCCATGTGTCTTTTATGGAGACTATTACGGCATTTCAGGGCAATATGCCCAAGAAGATTTCATAGAAGTTCTTGACCGTCTCCTAGCCATCCGAAAAGATTTGGCCTATGGAGAGCAAACAGACTACTTTGACGATGCCAACTGCATCGGATGGGTTCGTTCAGGCGCTGAAAACCAATCCCCGATCGCTGTCCTTATCTCAAATGACCAAGAAAACAGCAAATCCATGTTTGTCGGTCAAGAATGGGCTGAGCAGACTTTTGTTGATCTCCTTGAAAATCATCCAGCACAAGTTACAATCAATGCTGAAGGGTATGGAGAATTTCCAGTAGCAGCGGGTTCAGTCAGTGTCTGGGCAACAAAATAAACCTATCAGTTACAAGTCAAATCCAAGCGGATTTGGCTTTTTAAGTAGGCAAAAAGACCTACCAAAATGGATAGATCTTTATTGTCTTACAATTTACCTGCTACTGCATCCAAGAGTTCTTGAATTTTCGCTTGGTTGCTTCCTCCTGCCATGGCCATGTCTGGTTTACCACCACCACGTCCATCAACGATTGGAGCCAATTCTTTTACCAAATTACCTGCGTGGATGTCTTTGCTCTTGCTAGCTACAAGAACGTTGACTTTGTCACCGATGGCTGCAACTAGGACAAGCACATCAGAGTAGTCTTTTTGTTTCCAGTTATCCGCAAAGGTACGAAGGGCGCCTGCATCTGATACAGAAACTTGGCTTGCAATGTAACGGTGACCGTTGACTTCCATCACATCCTTGAAGACATCGCCTGCGGCTGCGGCTGCGGCTTTTTCTTTCAATTCTGCATTTTCTTTTTGAAGCTGACGGAGTTGTTCTTGAAGCCCTTCAACCTTATGAGGAACTTCCTTGAGTTGAGGGGCTTTCAAGGTTGATGCGACGGCTTTCAAAGCGTCTTCTTGTTCGCGATAAGCTTCAAAGGCTTCCTTACCAGTTACTGCCAAGATACGGCGAGTTCCTGATCCGATTCCTTCTTCTTTGACAATCTTGAAGAGACCAATCTCAGAAGTGTTGCCAACGTGGGTACCACCACAAAGTTCCACTGAGTAGTCACCAATCGTAACAACACGAACTTCCTTACCGTATTTCTCACCAAAGAGGGCCATAGCTCCCATTTCTTTAGCAGTGTCAATATCTGTCTCAACAGTTTCTACAGCAATTGCTTCCCAGATTTTCTCATTGACTTGCTGTTCAATGGCGCGCAACTCTTCAGGAGTTACAGCTTGGAAGTGAGTGAAGTCAAAGCGAAGGAATTCTACTTCGTTCAGAGATCCTGCTTGTGTCGCATGGTGTCCAAGGATATTGTGAAGGGCCGCATGGAGCAAGTGAGTCGCAGTGTGGTTTTTCATGACACGGTGACGACGATTGCTGTCAATAGCCAAGGTGTATTCTTGGTTCAAAGCAAGAGGAGCAAGAACTTCAACAGTATGAAGAGCTTGGCCATTTGGTGCTTTTTGAACATCTATCACAGTAGCCACGACATTTCCAGCAGCGTCCAAGATTTGACCGTGGTCAGCTACTTGTCCACCCATTTCAGCATAGAATGGAGTTTCCGCAAAGATAAGAGAGGCAGTTCCTTCAGAAACAGCTTCTACTTCAGCGTTTTCAGCCACGATAGCCACCAACTTAGAAGACAATTGGCTGGCATTGTAGTTGAAGACACTTTCCACTGTAATGTTTTGAAGGGTTTCATTTTGCATTCCCATTGAGCCACCTTTGACAGCTGATGCACGCGCACGTTCTTGCTGCTCTTTCATGGCTGCTTCAAAACCTTCACGGTCTACAGTCATCCCAGCTTCTTCAGCGATTTCTTCAGTCAATTCTACTGGGAATCCGTATGTATCATAGAGTTTGAAGACATCTTGACCAGCGATAACCGTTTGGCCTTTCGCTTTCAAATCAGCTACAATGGTTTCTGCAAAGTGTTGACCTGAATGAAGGGTACGAGCAAATGACTCTTCTTCGCTCTTGACGATTTTTTCGATAAAGTCACGTTTTTCAAGCACTTCTGGGTAATAGCTTTCCATGATTTTTCCAACAGTTGGAACGAGTTTGTAAAGGAAAGGCTCGTTGATGCCCAATTTTTGACCGTGCATAGAAGCACGACGGAGCAAACGACGAAGAACATAACCACGACCTTCATTTCCTGGAAGGGCACCATCACCGATGGCAAATGAAAGAGAACGAATATGGTCCGCAATGACCTTAAAGCTCATGTTATCGCCATCTTGGTCGTAGACCTTACCTGACAATTTCTCAACTTCACGGATAATCGGCATGAAGAGGTCCGTTTCAAAGTTTGTCTTAGCCCCTTGGATAACAGCCACCAAACGCTCCAAACCAGCGCCCGTATCAATGTTCTTGTGTGGCAATTCTTTGTATTCGCTACGAGGAACAGCAGGATCAGCGTTAAATTGTGACAAAACGATATTCCAGATTTCGATGTAACGGTCGTTTTCGATATCTTCTGCAAGCAGACGAAGACCAATATTTTCTGGGTCAAATGCTTCTCCACGGTCAAAGAAGATTTCTGTATCAGGTCCAGAAGGTCCCGCACCGATTTCCCAGAAGTTATCCTCAATTGGAATCAAGTGGCTTGGATCCACTCCTACTTCAATCCAGCGGTTGTAAGAATCCTTATCTTCAGGATAGTAGGTCATATAAAGTTTTTCAGCTGGGAAATCAAACCATTCTGGGCTTGTCAAGAGCTCGTAAGCCCAAGTGATGGCTTCGTCACGGAAGTAATCACCGATAGAGAAGTTCCCCAACATTTCAAACATGGTATGGTGACGCGCAGTCTTCCCTACGTTTTCGATGTCGTTAGTACGGATGGCTTTTTGCGCATTGGTAATACGTGGATTTTCAGGGATAATGGTTCCGTCAAAGTATTTCTTAAGAGTTGCTACCCCAGAGTTGATCCACAAAAGAGTTGGGTCGTTTACTGGAACCAAGCTCACTGATGGTTCTACAGAGTGGCCTTTACTTGCCCAGAAATCAAGCCACATTTGGCGAACTTGAGCACTAGATAGTTGTTTCATAATATCTCCTTATTACTTGTTTAATTTGATTGGCTTTCCAGCATCTCCACATAGTCAATCGCGACACAGAGGGAAATGACCAGGTCTGCATAAGAGTCTTCATAGACGGTTACGGTGTAAGTTGAGGTCAAATGGAAAATCTCTTTCCGAATCTCGGCAATCACTTGGTCGCGGTCATCCAGCAATTTGAAATTCAAATCCCAGATATTGCCCTCGATACGAAGCCCTAGATCATCAAACTCATACTTATCTCGAAAGAAAGTCAACTTCTTACGAATGACGAAATTGGAACCATTTCGTAACTGGATAGTAAAGCGAGGAAGCAAAGTGAAAAATTCTTTACTAATCTCACTGACTTGCTCACCATAGGCGTCATAGATGGTAAAGGTCTTAGGAATTTGGAAAAAAGAGCCCTCCACCTGATAGTTCACTACTCCTCTGTCATCCTTGATATCAAAACGTTCGCCTCCAAGACGAAATTTTTGTTTCACGAGAAATGTCTTCATAAACACCTCCAAAAATCAAAAGACAAGTTCACATCACGAAGGGCGAAAAACCGCGGTACCACCTTCATTCAATGAACTTGTCATTCTCTTGTTCTTATGCAATTGTCTGATTGAGTAGCATGATTTCCTAGCTTAGATGGCTCGCAGCACCGCCATTTCTCTGGACTAAGATGATTGAAAATCAATTCTCAACTTTCTTATTATATCGTTTTTTTAATCTTGCGTCAACTGGGAAAGCAAGCACTTGCAATCACATTATATGTATCATCAGCAAATTGATTTATTGATAAAGTATATTATTGACGAAGTAAGTCAAGCATTTCATTATTGAGTGTTTGATAACAAGAGAAATATCTATCATCAATCTCAAATGTATCTTGTAAAATAAAGCGCAAGGTATCTATTGTCTGTTGCAATTTCTTTGAATTGACTAGTTTACTATCAATCTCTGACAAGCCATGTGCAACCTTATTTCTCTCATTGTTTAAAGAAATGATAACTCTAAGTGACCTAATTAATTCAGGACTATATTTGTAATACTCTAAAATTTTAGTGTATATAATTAAGTTTAGAGTTGTTGTGGGAGAAAACTCTTCTTTTTTTTCCTCATTTTCATTTTGTGATTTTTTATAATCACTATCTAAATAACAGATAACTTTTTTAAAATCTTGATGTTCTTTGTTTAGCTTAGGTAACTTATTTTTATATATTATTAGATTTGGATGATTCCTTTTTATTCTATCTTCTAATATAAATTCAACTAATGATTTTGACTTAATCAAAACATCTGCTACTTGACCTCGTTTGTTTAAAATCTCAATCATCAAAAAATAATTAAGGGCTTTTTTCTCAACCTCTGAAAGTGGATATTTCTGAATTTCTGAAAGAACTTCTTGTTTTTTAAAAACATTTACTAAATCGGTTAGAATGATTCTTAAACGAGCTAACTGCTTATTTGAAAGCAGCCCCTTCGAATCTCTCCGGATAACAATCTTTTCAACAGCTAAATAATCATATGACTCTATCAAACTTCTTAAATGACGTTTAACTAAAGAATGATTGAACTTCTCCGCTATATCCATGATACATCTGTTTTCATAATTATCCTGATTATCTTCATTATTTTTAAACAGATTATCTTCCTCTTCCTTAGAGAGTATTTTTTGGGGATTGTTAGATGAATTACTAGGAGTGGTAACTTGAATTGCCTGCGTATTATAGTCATCAATTCGGTTTATAGCGAATAGAGCTGATTTTATCTGAGGAGTGCCGGAAGATAGATTTAAAATTAATTCCTCTCCTAATTTAGAATACTCTTTTATAATTTTTCCTATGACCTCATACATTTTATCATACAAATAAACCTCATCATTCCTTAATATTTGCTCATGAATTTTCACATCAGGTTTATAGTCTTTAAATGAAAGAAGGGCTCTCTCAATAAGAGTTTTTTTAACTAACATTTCCTCACTGTAGAGTAAGACGATTCTTTCTGGTTTATATTTTCGAGCTATGTGCATTAAGGCTGAGTCTCTGTTCTTACTGATAGGATCCGTATTACCTACTGCTGAAATTAAAATTGTCATTTGTAATCTCCTTAATCATAAAGTTCGCCTTGCCCATTTCATAGAAGGATTCATTATTCATTATCAGTTTACGAGTTGCTTGTGTTGTTTTAACACTTTTCATTGGTGCTTTTGTTAATTTCAAGACTCCCTTTTCAACCATCCTAGTGGTTCTGCTATTCTCATAACGTTCTTGTAAAATTCCATTTGCTTGTTTAAAAATTGTTTTTGTCCAAGCTCCACTACCAGCACCCAAGTAGATAGGATATTGAATATTTGGCTGAATTTTATTTTCAGGAAAATCTGATAAGAAAAAGTTTTTATATTCTTTGTAAAAGGCTTGCGCTCTCTTTCCTAATTCCTCTATTAGGATTCCAGCTTCCTTAGTAGTTGTAGTAATGGTGAAATTGATTTTAGTTGAGGGCGCGATTGCTTCCCTATATAAAGGGAGAGGCTTGGCAAGAGGGGGCTTGGCTTTATGATCCCATTTTTGAACTAAAATAAGACTTTTATTACTAAATGGTTTGCTATCACTAACACGAATAGCATTAAACAAGTCATCATAGTCCTGCCCTTTTTTTGCTCCCCAAGGAATCAAAGATTTGTTTTCCTTTTTACATTGCAAAACATTTTTATTATTCCAGTCGGGATTGGTATTCATCAAAATAGTCCGAATAGCTCCCTTTAATGAACTTCCAGGAATATAGGGATTACCAAAAGGATCTCTTATAAACTTTGATACTTGATTTAATGCGCCTCCTCTTAAATAGTTATTATTTGTTTCTAACTTAGTTTCTATAATTCTATAGCCACCAAAATTACGGTCAGAAATGCGGTTATCCTCTAAAAAGGAAATCAAGCGATTATTTCTAGCGTTTGGCTTTGTCTCTTGTAAAAAACGCTCAAATTTATGATCGTATCCTTTCTCCACCATTCGATTATAAAACTTACCCATATCAGGGAAATAAAAGTACCCATTTTCATAGATAAATTCTCGAGAAGTATATTTTTCACCATTCCCAATATGGATAGGAGCCATGGCTAGGAGGGTAAATTGAAAGGTTCTATATTCTGTTTTCATCTTTCTTCCTCCATCTTGAAAAATAGTGGTTTAGCATAGTTTAATACTTCATGTGGGAAATCAAGAGGTCTTACATCTACAATATGTCCTGTAAAGGTTTCAGAGAAAGTAGATCCAGAAGCAAACTTATATAAATCCTGCTTACGGTAATTTTCATTAGTTTCTGTACTAAAAGCAAAACCACTTGATTTACTTATTAAATAGGAACCAGTTTCCATAGCATATTCAAGTTCCTTTTCGACTGGTAGAGAAGTCGTCAATGTCATGACAGGTTCTTGATGGGTCTTGGTGAGACGATTTTTTAAGCTATCTGGTAAATCTAAAATAGTCAAATCAAATTGTCCATAACCACTAGAACGTTTCCCACCAATTCCTGTATACTGCAAGCTTGTCATGAGTTCATTCAAGAGGTCAGATTCGTTTGCAATCACGTAAAGAGAAGAATCATCTCTAAATCTAACGGTAGACACTTGAAAAAGATTCCCATCTACATGAGGTTGGTTTTTAGTGATAATGTTTGTTACTGCATGTTCTTCGTCTTCAAAAAGCGTTCCTTTTACATAAGAATCAAATTTATCCAAGGGTATAAACTGAAGTTTCTTCGCCATTTTCGCTTGACGTCTTACTTCTTTGACATCCGTTGTTAAGTCAGGCTGATCAAACTTTGGAAATCCTATCGGCTTAGGTAATAATGGACCTGACTGATAAGGAAAGGCATCAGTCAAAACAAAATGATCTTGACCCGCTATTGACACGAATTCCTCCATTTTCCCCATTTTTTTTGCCTCAATAGCCAAGGCAGAAAATAATCGGTCAGCTGCAAAAGTCATTTTAGAACTATCCAGAGTACCTGCTCCAAAGTGAGCAGACTGAAAGTTCATAATATACATCTTATAGGTCATACTAGACCTCCGTAGTTAAAAGTTCATTCAATCTACTAACATCATAGTTTCCGAAAACTGTATTTGCTTTAAGATCCTCAAAAACAACTTTACCATATCCACGAGAACCTGAACCACCTAAATAATCAAGTTCCAACAGTTTTAATCCATCAAGAATCACTTTGAAGTCTTCTTCTACTTGAGCTTGACTCTTGTCTGTCACCTCATAGATCAGCTCAAATCCAAAGATACTGTCTCGGATAGCACGTTCAATTTGCCTTGGATTTGCTTCAGCAGTGATACGATCAATAGTATTTTCAAACTTAACTTCAGTATAACCTTTGACAGCTCGTGAATCTAAATCCTTTTTGTTAGTTAGAAAGGCATCTCTAAAGATGAGTCTTCCTACTTTATAGTTTTTGTCTGAACTATTCCCAAAGAGACGACTAATAATTTCCCCATCTTCTCCTGGTTTTTCTGCTAATTTAGTATTATATACTCTTGCCAAAAGGGTACGCATTTTCCCTTTGATACTAGATCCTGGAATAATGGGTAAGTTTGTAATTGGATCTTTAATCACAGGTGAGTCCGTAGCACCAATCGCCGCAAAAGCATTGCTTGTCCCAATATGAAGTCCTGTCTCTAGACGGATTTGTGCTGTTACTTTAATTTTTGCAAATGCCATTAATCTTTTCCTCCATAAAATTTAAAATAAGCTACTAGCGCTTCCATATAGCGACAAAAACGTTGGAGACTTTCCCTACTATTAATTTCTTTTAAAATTGGTAAAATCTCACCTTTTTGAACTAAGTCCAGTACCGCCTCTTCACGGCCTGATTGATAGACGAATTGGACCCTCAAATAGGCAATCTTATCCTTTAATTCTTCGTACTCACGGACCTTACTTTCATCAAAGAGGGTACTCGTTAAACTCAATAAGTTTCGTAGTTTACTCATGGATAGAACATCTGAATTTTTATTTTTAAAATTACGCTTATCAGTTACTAAATTTTTAATGGTTTTTTCTGCCTTATCTACGTAATTATCATCTGTTAAAATTGCCATCTATGAATCCTTTCTAATCTCATAAATATATAGAAGTAAAGCTATCTCTGCTTCCTTACGTTCATTATCGCTACCTGTATACCAAGAAAAGAATAAATCTTTAAACTCTTTAAACTCTTCTTTTTTATCCTTAGAAGTTTGATCTTCTAAGCGCGTCAAATAATAGGCTAATCGAGCAATATTCATACGATCGTAGTTGCGAAGGAGCTCAATAAGTCTATATACAAAACTCTTTCCTCGCTCATCTTGAATATTAAAGTAGTAACGAATGCTCTTCAGTTTCCCATTATAGACATTGTCAATAAATTGGTCGAACTTCAATGTATAATTTCTTTCAGAATCAACATTGCCAAAAGATTGGTCCAACTTCAAGGTATTACCTGCTTTAAAAAGGGAAATACTATCCTTGTCGTTATCCTTTGCTGCTCCTTCTAGCTTACCAGTTTCTTCAGCCATGAGGCTAACTGGAGTTTTATCTGGAAAGAGGCCGATTCCTGCTGATAGGGTTAATTTGCCATTTGTCCACTTGATAAAGTTTTGTCGGAGACAAATAGTAAACTCAATAATATCCTGCCAAGAACCGATAGCAAATACATCATCTCCACCGGCATAAATGATCGATAGTTTTTTCTCCTTCGCAAACTGGTTGATATAGACCTTAAAGAAGAGACTCATACTTCTAGAGAAGGTTGCCGAGCGTGCCAGAGTATTATATTTGCCACCATCTTGATAGGAGAATCCAGCCATAAAGGCTGCTCCAAGATCATCCACATCTAGTCGAACAACTGCTAATCGCTTAATCCCTTGTCCAGTTTCACTATCCTGAGATAATTTGGCGTACTCGTAAATCTCATCATACTTGTAATCTCCGACAAAGACATGGGTTGCTTTTAGGATATCTGTACTATAGCTATTCTTTACATAAATACGATCCCACTCTTCATTGGCAAGGTCGGCTTTTGAAATACCACTAATATAGGCTCCCGGACCTATCGGCAGGCCTTTTTCTTTTGTCACAATATAGTAGTTTTCTTGTATTTCCTTGGCAAAGCGATACATCCCTGCACAGATATGGCAGACCTCTTGATCTTTATACTTGGTAAGCTTTTCGACTGAGTGACAAATTGCACATTCTTTCTGGGAGCTTTTTCCTCCTTGGTTGAGTTCAAGCAGAGTTTTGGCATCGTAACGAGAAATTTTCTTTTGGGAAATCATACGACTGGTTGTTTGGTAGACTTTACGATAGTCGACCAGTGTCGTTGTCATATCATTGGCAGAAAATGGACTCCAACCAAATGCTACGTATAGACCTGTCTGGAAATGCTTGACCAAAAACTCATTGAATTCTGCTTCAAAGTGAGCCAAGCTCTCTCTAGTTTTTTCGGTGTTTGGAAGGATAAAGTAGGCGTGCCCTCCACCAACGTAGAGAAGATTAGCCCTCGTAAGCTCTAACTTCTCCAGTAAGTTGTCAGCGATATGTTCCCCCATAAAATCTAGATACAAGGAACGTGCTTTTAGTTGCTTGGCTGCTCCAGCCGTTGCGATATTGTAGATAAAGTCTTGAATCCCTGACAAGTCAAAACTTGCTAATAAAAAGGCCTTCTCGCTATAAAAAGCTTCTAAATCTTGCCCCAGTACCTTCTCATAGTCACGGCAATTCTTGTCTGCTAAATAGTCCTCTATAGCTAGGGCAAAGCCAGCTGTAAGACGACTGTAGGTTGCTAGAGAAATATCCGATAATTCCTTGGTTCTTGTCGAAACAGGCACATAGGAAAGAGTAGACTCAAGGAGATTCAAAAGGGTATCTATCTCAGATTGGCTAAAGTCCAATCTCTCAAACTCTTTTTCTAAGGTCTCTACTATCAAGTCATAATCTGACTGGTCAGAAGGCTCACTCGATTCCTTAGCATAGTTTGGTTCCCCGTCAAGCTCTAATGGACGCACATCAAGATAACGCTTACTAGGGCTATCTGAAAATACATTGAAGATATCCGATTGTTTGCTTAGGAAATCTTCTTTACCTCCATGAGTGTCTGCTGCTCCTTTTAGACCTGAAGCAATCTTTGCAGCAGCTGACGTGATATAGACCAAACTATCAGGAGCTAAGTCCTTCGGCAAATCACTAGAAGTCGCCTTGGCTATCTGCTGGGCTATCTTTTCATTATCCGAAAAGCGTCTAAACCATTCGGACCCAATGGTACCCAGGTCTTTCTCATCACACCTGGAACCTTGAATCACCTTGCCGATAGCGTGCAAAAGCGATCCATAAACTAAATCAATCTTTTCTTTCTTCAAGTTCTAAACCTCCCATCCCTAAGCTAGTTTTCATACCGAGACCTGAGTACTCCCCAAATTTTAGAAGCATATTAGCATAAGCTTTCAAGGTATTTGGACCTGTAATCTTAAAGGTCAATTTCCCCCTGAAACCAGGTATTTTTTTGCCATGGACTTTAAAATAGCTGGATTCCAATCGATAGCTGGTAACCCTACTATGCTTGACCAAGTAGTCCAGGGTTTCCTCTTCAATGTCCTGACGATTCTCGACCAGACGTGCATACTTCATCATCAAACTCTGAAAGATGAGACGCATGGTCGGAAAGAGCACGTACTCTCCCTGAGAGCGAAATCCTGTTGGAGTTTGAAAATGTATAGTGTAGAGTGACCGATCTTGGTTTTCATTAAAAAACTCAAAGAGTTGCTCCGAACTGAGATCTTGCATGGACAGAGACTCTACCATGAGAGTTGGTAAATCATGAAGTTCTACTTTCTTGAGCTCCAATAGAACTGGCAAAATCTGCTTGACAGCCTCATCCGTCAGGAGATGAAGGGACCATAGGGTCTTGTCCTTTTGATGGATGATTTTTAGTGAGTAGGGGTTGGTCTCCTGCTCATGTAGCCAAGTCACATAGTCTGGTTCCAAGTTTTCCATAAGAAAACCTTGGAATTTTGTAGATAGGTCGCTCGGTGATTGGTCAATCCGCTTAAATAATAGTTCGATGCGTTTCATATGCCTCCTTTATTGATACAATTGCGCTTTTGGTTTCTCATGAGCGCTTTTTCTTTTACTTTTGGAATTCTTTTCCCTTATGAAACTGTCCCCTCGCGAGGTAGATAGGTAGCTATACGAAATTTTCTTTAATATTTCTGGCGATTTTCAATCGTTTCCGGCCCCTCTCGAGGTAGATAGGTATCTATACAAAATGGAAATTAACGAAAAAATAAGTGCGGTTTATGTTTCCGGCCCCTCGCGAGGTTGATAGGTGGCCATACACGTTGGCTTAAACATATCGACGGTAAATGGTATTAGCTTCCGGCCCCTCTCGAGGTAGATAGGGAGCTATACTGGCTTGGTATAAAAAAATGAAAAAGATTTATTCATTTCTGTTTCCGGCCCCTCGCGAGGTAGATAGGTAGCTATACGGTAAAACCGGAAATTACTCAATGCATATAGAATCAAAACAGTTTCCGGCCCCTCTCGGGGTAGATAGGTAGCTATACACTATGGATGACTTTGTTGCAGCTACAAGTGTTGTCAAGTTTCTGTCCCCTCTCTAGGTAGATAGGTAGCTATACATAGATACAGCATCTGTATCGGAGTTTATGGACTTTGGGTTTCCGGCCCCTCTCGAGGTTGATAGGTATCCATACCAAAATGAACCGCTTAGAATCACTCACGGACGAGTCTAAGTTTCCGGCCCCTCGCGAGGTAGATAGGTAGCTATACCCGGCTGGTGGTGGGAGGAGTCAGATGGCCCTTATCCGTTTCCGGCCCCTCTCGAGGTTGATAGGTAGCTATACAAAGGTGAAACTTTTGAAAAAGCCATGTCTTATCCGTTTCCGGCCCCTCGCGAGGTAGACAGGTGTTTATCTTCAAGGTAACTTCGCTAATGTTGGAAAATACATTTTCTAGTTTCCGTCCCTCTCAAGGTAGATAGGTAGCTATACCAAAAAGAAATTGAAGCTGACTATGTGAAACAAGAAGCGTTTCCGGCCCCTCCCGAGGTTGATAGGTATCTATAAAGTTATAGGAAACATCTACGAAAATCCTGAGCTTTTGGAGTTGCCGGCCCCTCGCGAGGTAGATAGGTAGCTATACAGAACAAAGATAACCCAGAAAGCCTCGACGGAGTTCCGTTTCCGGCCCCTCTCGAGGTGGATAGGCACCTATACGTAAGCGGTACTGGTTCGACGAAGATGGTTACATGGCGTTTCCGGCCTCTCGCGAGGTGCGTAGGATGTTCTTTATGGTTTAGATGTGAGTATTTATGCGAAACCTGAATTATTTCCGGCCCCTCGCGAGGTAGATAGGGAGATATACTGTCTCAGTTCCTGATGTGAAGCCCGAAAAACATGTATTTCCGTCCCCCTCGAGAGGTAGGTATCTATACTTACCGTAAATTAAAAGGAAATGTCACTCTTTTTCATCCGATGTTTCCGTCCACTCGCGAGGGAGATAGGGAGATATACCCCATATCTTGTATGTAAACTCATAACAAGCACTAGATATAACCTATTGGAAACTAATATTAGTATACCATATTCTGAAAGAGTTTTCATTTCTGAATACCAAATTAATCACATACCTTTTTTATTCCTCCTAAATGTATAAAGGATACTATTTTATTATTAAAATTCTTTTTATCAAGCCCAAAATTTAATTTTTTTAATACAAAAAACGAACCAGCTTTACTGATTCGTTTCATAACTGCTAACTCCTACTTCCGATACATTTTAAACTGTAGGAAGAGGTCACTATATTTTCCTGTCCATTTATGATCAAATTTCTCATAAACTTCCAGGTGTTTCATGGTGTCAGCGTCTGGATAGAAGGATTTGTCTTTTTTTGTCTCCTCTGGGAGCATTTCCTTTGCTGGTAGGTTTGGTGTTGAGTAGCCCACATACTCCGCATTTTTGAGAGCATTTTCGGGTTTCAACATAAAGTTGATAAAGGCATAGGCCGCATCTTGGTTTTTCACAGTTTTTGGAATAACCATGTTATCAAACCAGAGATTGCTGGCCTCAGTCGGAACGACATACTTGAGATTAGGATTTTTCTCCAACATCTGGCTGGCTTCCCCAGAAAAGGTCACACCGATGGCAGCATTGTTCTGGATCATGTAACCCTTCATCTCATCCGCCACAATGGCCTTGATATTTGGAGTCAGTTTGTAGAGTTTGTCTACCGTTTCTTCCAACTGCTGAGGATCCTTTGAGTTGAGACTGTAACCGAGTGAGTTAAGCCCGAGTCCCAGCACCTCACGCGCCCCATCAAAGAGCATGATAGAATCCTTGTATTCTGGTTTCCAGAGGTCATCCCAATGCTCAGGCGCCTCATCTATCATGGTTTCATTGTAAACAATTCCCAAGGTCCCCCAGAAGTATGGGATGGAGAATTTATTGCCCGGGTCAAATGACTGGTTGAGGAACTCAGGTCCGATATTTTCGATTCCTTCAATTTTTGAATAATCAAGCGGAACCAAGAGGTCTTCGTCCTTCATCTTGTTGATCATGTATTCACTTGGGATGGCAATGTCGTAGGTCGTTCCACCCTGCTTGATCTTGGTATACATGGCCTCGTTGGAGTCAAAGGTCTCGTACTGTACTTGGATTCCTGTTTCTTCTGTGAATTTCTCCAAGAGTTCGGGATCGATATAGTCCCCCCAGTTGTAAATAACCAATTTCTGACTATCTCGACTGTTGATTTTACTGTCTAGATGAGTCGCAATCCCCCACAAGACAAGGATAATTGCTGCAATTCCTGCTAAAAATGAATAGAGTTTTTTCATGCTTGCTCCTCCTTCTCACGTGAAATAAAGTAATATCCAACCACTAGGATAATACTAAAGAGAAAGACAAGGGCAGACAGGGCATTGATTTCCAGCGAAATTCCCTTGCGAGCTCGAGAGTAAATCTCGACTGACAGGGTTGAAAAGCCATTTCCCGTCACAAAGAAGGTCACGGCAAAATCATCCAGCGAATAGGTGAAGGCCATGAAATAACCTGCAATGATAGACGGCGTCAGATAAGGGAGCATAATTTCCTTGAACATTTGGAACTGACTAGCACCAAGGTCATAAGCCGCGTGAATCATATCATCATTCATCTCCTTGAGACGAGGCAAGACCATCAAGACCACGATTGGGATGGAGAAGGCCACGTGACTAGATAGAACTGTCAAAAAGCCAAGTGAAAACTTAAGCTGGGTAAAGAGAATCAAGAAGCTAGCACCAATCATAACGTCAGGCGCAACCATGAGGATATTATTGAGTGATAAAAAGGCTTCTTGGTATTTCTTACGAGACTGGTAGATGTAAATGGCACCGAAAGTCCCGATAATGGTCGCTATCAAGGCTGATAGAAAGGCCAAGAAAAAGGTTTGGGTGAGGATCAACATGAGACGGCCATCACCAAACATGGTTTTAAAATGGCTCAAGCTAAAACCAGTAAAGCTGTTCATATCATCGCCAGCATTAAAGGCATAGCCAATCAAGTAAAAGATTGGCAAATATAGGATGATGAAGACAAAGGCTAGGTAGAGATTAGCAAATTTTTTCATCGTTCTCTCCTTTCCTTGGTCACCCACATGGTGAGAAACATGGTCAGGATGAGGATCACACCGATGGTAGAACCCATTCCATAGTTGTCATTTGTAAGGAAGTTCTGCTCAATAGCCGTTCCCAGTGTGATAACGCGGTTCCCACCAATCAAACGTGTCAGCATGAAGAGACTCAAGCTGGGGATAAAGACCGACTGAACCCCACTTCTCACTCCATTCATTGATAGAGGGAAGATAACGTGGCGGAAAGTTTCCCACTTGGTCGCACCGAGGTCATAACTGGCATTGATAAGATTGTTATCCATATCATCCAAGACATTGAAGATGGGCAAAATCATAAATGGAAGCTCGATGTAGCTTGCGACAAAGATAAAGGAGAAATCGGTAAAGAGCAACTGTTGCGAACCGATTCCGATAAATTCCAAAAATTGATTAATAGAGCCATTTTGACCAAAAATCCCGATAAAGGCATAGGCCTTAAGGAGCAGGTTAATCCAAGTCGGCAGGATAATCAGCATGAGCCAGAGTTGACGGTGCTTGAGACGGGTCAAAAAGAGGGCTGTTGGATAACTGATGAGTAGCGTTACCATGGTCACAATCCCTGCATAAAGCACAGAGTTGAAGCTCATTTTGAGATAGGTCAAGTTTTGTGACGCAAAGTAAGATTTATAGTTTTCTAAACTAAACTGCCCTTCGATGTTGAAAAAGGATTGTCCAAAAATCAAGACCAAGGGTGCGAGAACAAAGAGGGCAATCCAGAGCATATAGGGCACTACAAAGAGTTTAGAGGTTGTTTTCTTCATCTCTTTCCTCCTCGATCGCGTTAATCAGACCTGCTTCTTGCTCTTCGATTTCTACGTACTCCTCGATTCGAGCATCGAACTCTTCTTCGGTTTCGTTGAGACGCATGATGTGGATGTCTTCTGGTTCAAAGTCCAGACCGATTTCCTCTCCAACGATGGCCTTACGGGTCGAGTGGATCATCCATTCATTTCCGAGCTCATCATAGGCAATAATCTCATAGTGAACTCCACGGAAAAGCTGGGTATCAACCTTGACTTGGAGCTTGCCTTCTTCAGGAAGAGTGATGCGCAAGTCCTCTGGACGAATGACAACCTCAACAGGCTCATTTGGCTTCATCCCCCCATCGACCGCTTCAAAGCGTTTGCCATTAAACTCGACCAAGTAGTCCTCAATCATGGTTCCTGGCAAGATGTTGGACTCACCGATAAAGGTGGCAACAAAGTGGTTGATCGGCTCATCGTAGATGTCCACCGGCGTTCCAGACTGAACAATCTCGCCATCGTTCATAACGAAAATCCAGTCACTCATAGCCAGGGCTTCTTCCTGATCATGAGTGACAAAGACAAAGGTAATTCCCAATCGTTGTTGCAATTCACGCAGTTCATACTGCATGTCTGTTCGCAATTTCAAGTCCAGCGCTGACAAAGGCTCGTCCAGCAAGACCACACGGGGCTGGTTGATAATGGCACGGGCAATGGCCACACGCTGACGTTGTCCTCCAGAAAGTTTACGGATAGAACGTTTCTCATAACCTTCCAACTGAACCATCTTGAGAACTTCCGCAACACGTTGTTCGATTTCTTTCTTGTCGACTTTACGCAAGCGGAGTGGAAAGGCAACATTTTCAAACACATTCATATGTGGAAACAAGGCATAGGATTGGAAGACGGTATGGACATCTCGTTTATTAGTTGGGATGTCATTGATCCGCACCCCATCCAGTAAAATATCCCCTGTCGTCGCATCCAGTAAACCTGCAATGATGTTTAGAATGGTTGATTTTCCTGAACCAGATGCACCCAAAAGAGTGTAAAATTTCCCTTCTTCCAACTCAAAATTGATGTCTTTGAGAACCTTGGTGTTGCTGTCTTCAAAAACTTTAGAGACGTTTTTGAATTCAATAATTGGTTTTTTCAATTGTCATAAATTCCTTCTTTTTCATAAATTAACAGATCAGGGCTCTGTCAGGCCGCTACCACCTCGTGTAGGAGATTAAACTGCCTACATACATCTTCACTAACGATAAGCTTTCACCCCCTTTAAATGGTTATAGCAGCAACTTTTCTACCCCAACCTTATTCTTTCTCACCCAAGATTCGGACTTCTCTTTCAAGAGTGACACCTGAGTGTTCCTTGACTTTTTCAATAACAGATTGGATCAAGTCTTCATAGTCTTTGGCCGTTCCGTCAGCAACATTGATCATAAAACCGGCATGCTTTTCAGATACTTCCACACCACCGATTCGATAGCCCTTCAGGCCAGCTTCTGAAATCAGCTGTCCTGCAAAATGCCCAACTGGACGCTTAAAGACTGACCCACATGATGGGTATTCTAGAGGTTGTTTGAGTTCACGTAGGTGCGTCAAGCGGTCCATTTCTTGCTTGATAACCTGATGATTCCCTGGAGCTAGGGCAAATTTAGCTGACAAAACAACAGCCCCAGAATCCTGAATAGCTGAATGGCGGTAACCAAAAGCCAAGTTCTTGGCAGATAAGGTCTCGATTTCCCCTTCCTTGGTCAAAATTTGACAAGACTGCAAGATATGAGCAATCTCTCCTCCATAGGCACCCGCATTCATAAAGACAGCTCCACCGATGCTTCCAGGAATCCCACAAGCAAACTCAAAACCAGTCAAACTATGACGGAGAGCAATACGTGTCGTTTCGATCAAGTTGGCTCCTGCTTCTGCTTCGATGGTATAGCCATCAACCGAAACGTTATTGAGCTTATCGCACAAGATGACAAAACCACGGATTCCACCTTCACGAACAATGATATTGCTGGCATTTCCTAGCACCATCCAAGGAATATTCTCTTGATTGGCAAATTGAACAACACGCGCCATCTCATAGCGATTGCGCGGTAAAACTAGGTAATCTGCTCGACCTCCAACCTTGGTATAGGTATAGGTCTTCAAAGGTTCCTTAAAACGAATATCGATTCCTTCTAGGATTTCAAGCATTTTTTCTTTTACTGACATGTCACTCTTCCTTTTTCAAAATTCATTCCATTATACCATTTTTAGAGACATTTGACGACCATAAAAAGAGCTTGTTTTATCATTACATAAAAAAAGAGGTGAACCTCTTTTTATGATGATTTTTTCAAAAATGTAGATTTTGTTAGCCAGACAAAGGCCAGTACTTCTACAAGAAGAATGCCCTCCACTACAAGTGGATTTGCAATCCATCCTACCTGAGATAAAGCTGGAGCCAAGTCAAACAAGGCATGCAAACCATAGGCAGCAAGGAGGTAGATCCATTTCTTTTGACGAACACTTTGATAGACCCAGATAGAGAGACCAATTTGCAGAACCAAGGCAAGCACACGCTCAACTCCTAGTAAATAAACCTGCCAAACCGATAGAGACTGAACCGTTTCGAGTGTAGACTTTGGAAGGAGATTGGCTACATCAGTATTTGAAGACTGAATGAGTGAAAAGAGAATCAACAAACTGATCAAGCTTCCCATTCCGAGATAGAGCATCTCCAAGCCCCCATGTCCCAAACCATAAGCCAAAGCATCTCGATCTTCTAGCCTTCTCTTTTTCTCCAACCATTTAAAAAAGACAAGACGAGCCGTTTCCTCAAAGAGGGCCGCCATGGCGATTCCATAAAGGACGTATAAGAAAGGCTGCTCCTGCATGAGCGGAATGGTTCCATCCTTTTGCGGATGGAGTACCAGAAGGTGAACCATCTTTTCTAACACTTGAGAAGAAACAAAAAATGCGATTGCCCCCAAGCCCATCACTGCAAGAGAGATTTTAAACCGTTTTTTGGCATACCAAGTTCCGCTTACTAGAATGAGAACTAAAGCGATCATGGTGAGGATAATATGTACTGTCATCTTTTTCTCCTATTCTGACTTATCAATATCTTTCTTCATCTCGTCAACATTAAATTTAGCAAATAAATACTGGCGATCTTGGACTGGAAAACGTTGATCCAACTGGTCGACTGCCCCAACCTCGATCATTCCTTCTTTGATAACAAAGTCCATCACGTGTCCACCAAAAGTCAAATCATCTGAGATAAAATGCAAATGGTAGCCTGCAACACTCACTCCATGGAAAATTTCCGGTGTCCAAAACCCAACAATGGTTCCCGATACATTTTCACGGCTATATTCAGGTTGGTGAGTCGCGACATCAGCAAACTTGGTATCAGGAGTGGATTTAGGAATCATCCGTACGTGCATTTGTGAAAATTCGCCATGAATTTTGATGGAACGAAAAAGATTTTCCCCATCATAGTAGGACTCAATTCGCTTTTCCAATTCCTTGTCCGTCATCTCAAAGCGCTGTCGAAAAATCACTTCTGCCTGATGAGGAACCACTGCTGCATAGGGAATAAGGGCATCCGCTGCCACTTCAACGATTTCAGGCGTTTGACCAGACCCCTTGGCTTGATAAGCCTTGCCATCAAGGACGATCAATTCCCCGTCAATCGAATCCAAAGTCCCCAAACCAAGGTCACCATGTTCCAGCAATTCTCCCACTGTCATGGTTCCACCATAGAGACCTGCCATTAGGGCACCTAAAGTATTGTATTGAAATAATTTTACTGGTTCCTGCACTTTTCTATCCATTCTCTTTCTTATCTTCTTTACAATGAATCATCATACTTTCTAAGTATACCACATTTGCTCCTAGTTGTGAAAGGGAGAAATGCTTTTCCCATTGCAAAGGAGGCAAAAAAAAGGTACAATGTAACAAAATCAACGGAGGTCTGGAATGAAGAAAGAAAGTAAATACCAAGTAGTCGTTTCCTTTCTAAAAAAGGGGATCGAATCAGGAAAATTTCCAACAGGTAGCCGGCTTCCCTCCATCCGTCAACTGAGCCAAGACTTCCACTGTAGCAAGGACACTATCCAACGAGCCCTACTGGAATTACGCCATGAACAATACCTCTATGCCAAACCCCAAAGTGGCTACTATGTTCTAGAACAAGGACGGCACCAAGACTTGGAAATCGAAGTCACTGACGAACATGCCAGTACCTATGACGACTTCCGACTCTGTGTCAATGAAACCCTGATAGGCCGAGAAAACTACCTCTTCAACTACTATGACAACCAAGAAGGCCTTGAGGAACTCAGACAATCTGTCCATCAACTTCTCTTTGACCAAGCCCTCTACTGTAAACCCGATCAACTGGTTCTAACATCTGGTACCCAGCAAGCTCTCTTTATCCTTTCTCAGATTAACTTTCCAAGCGAGGGAGAGGAGATTTTGGTCGAACAGCCGACTTACCACCGGATGAATCGTCTCTTGGTCGCTCAAGGATTAGCCTACCAGACCATTGAACGCCGAATTGATGGCATTGACCTTGAAGAACTGGAAGAACAATTCAAATCTGGGAAAATCAAGTTTTTCTACACTATTCCTCGCTTCCACTATCCCCTAGGTCATTCCTATTCTGATCAGGAAAAGAGAGCTATTCTGGATCTAGCAAATCAGTATGGTGTATATATCGTCGAGGATGATTATCTAGGTGACTTAGATTCTAAAAAGGGACAAACCTTCCACTATCTGGATACTGAGGATAGGGTCATTTATATCAAGTCCTTCTCAACCAGTCTCTTTCCAGCCCTTCGTATTACTGCTCTCATTCTCCCAAATGCCCTAAAAGAGGCCTTTGTTTCCTACAAAAATATCCTGGACTATGACAGCAATCTCATCATGCAAAAGGCTCTTTCTCTTTACATCGATAGCCAGTTATTTGAAAAAAATCGACTGGCTCGATTGAGCCTTCAAGAGAACTATCAGACTCAGATAAAGAAAGTGCTTGAAGAAAACACCTGTCCCTTGCCCCACTATCCTTTACACGATGGCCTTCTCCTTGATTTGAGACGCTATCCTAAAATCGCCAGTTTAAAGCATAGCTCACTCAAACTAGACTTTTTTGAGAAGGCTTATTTGGATGCCTGCCCTTATCAGTTTGCCAAAGTCACTCTTGAAAATCTAGAAGAGCTATTAGAATACATAAAAACAGAGTTGGATTAAAGTCCAACTCTGCTTTTTCTTATTGTTCAACTTCTGTTAGTTTCGCTGCCTTTTCAAGATAAGTTTGATAGGTTCCGTCATCTTTTAGTTTTTGGATAACCTTATCTACTACTGCTTTCAAGTCTGACTGATCCTTCTTGATAGCAACGGCATTGGCTTCGCCATCTTTCATCGTCAAGTTAACAGATGCAACGACAAGATCTGAGTTTTTGCCTGCGTAGCTAAGAGCAACTGGTTCATCCATATGAACAGCATCCACTTTTCCAGCCTGCAACTCATTGACTGCTTCCCCCATATTGGTCAAGGATGTCAACTGGGCATTTGGTAATTGTTCCTTGACCATGGTTTCTGGAACAGTTCCCTTTTGAGCTGCGATATTGGCACTTGCGAGGCTTGAAAGATCCTTATATTTGTCTAAATCGGCTTTTCTAACCAAGAAGCTCATTTTATTTTCATAGTAAGGGATTGAAAAGTCAAAGACTTCCTTTCTCTCATCTGTAGCACTAATTCCTGCTATGGCTAAGTCAGCCTTTCCAGTTTGAAGGCTGGTCAAGACATTGTCAAAACTCATACTTGAGATTTCAAGTTTAACCCCAAGCTCATCCGCAATCGCTTGAGCCATATCAATATCTGCTCCAACTACCTGGTTTTTACCATCTACCAAGGCTTGGAATTCAAACGGTGCATAGTCTGGGCTGGTCGCAACGACTAGCTTTCCTTTTTGTTTAATAGCGTCCACAGCAGACTGAGAACTACCCGTTCCTGACTGGCAAGCTACTAAAACCACACTGGCAAGCATGCTGCACACAACTAATACCCATTTCTTAAACTTCATAAATAAACGACCTTTCTGTTAATTCTGAATAATTATAACTCTTTTAAAAATAGTTGTCAACCCTTTTAGAGATTTTGATTGTAAAACAATTCTTTTCATAAAAAAAGAAGACTGATTTATTCTAATCAGCCTTATTCCTGTATATTTAAACCGTTTCTTATAGTTCGACAATCTTACCTGTTTCAAAGTAAACAACCCATTCACAGATATTTTTTGCGTAGTCTCCGATACGTTCCAAGAAAGAAATGACCTGGAAGTAATCACGGCCTGTAACAATAGCTTCAGGATTTTTCTTGATTTCTTCTGTAGCCAAATCACGGATGCTATCAAAGTAATGGTTGATTTTTTCATCCATCGCCGCTACTTCGTAGGCTTGATCCACAGAACCGTTGAGATAGAGATCTAGAGCTGCTTCAACGAAGTTTTTCACGTCGCGTCCCATCTTTTTGATTTCTTCTTCAACAGAAGGGATACGTTGCTCCCCCTTCATACGAATGGTCGCCTCAGCGATAGACACTGCATGATCTCCCATGCGTTCCACGTCTGACACTGCCTTGAGAACGGTCAAGACGGTACGAAGGTCTTGCGAAACAGGTTGTTGGAGGGCAATCATTTCAAATGATTTCTTTTCCAACTTCACTTCGTATTCATTTACTTCTGCATCGTCTTCGATGACTTCTTTTGCCAAATCACGGTCATGCGTAACAAAGGCACGCACTGTACGATTGATCTGCGAGAGCACTTCTTGTCCCATGGCATAGAACTGGTTATGCAATTTCTCCAAATCTTCTTCAAATTGAGATCGTAACATCATTCAACTCCTTATCCAAATTTTCCTGTAATATAATCTTCTGTTTCCTTGTTTTGTGGGTCTAGGAACATCTTCTTCGTATCATTAAACTCGATCAAATCCCCATCTAGGAAAAATCCTGTTTTATCAGAGATACGTGAGGCTTGTTGCATCGAACGCGTTACCAAGAGCATGGTGTATTTATCCTTCAGACCATACAAGGTTTCCTCAATCTTACCTGCAGAAATAGGATCCAAAGCTGAAGTTGGTTCATCTAAGAGGATAATTTTCGGACTGGTTGCTAAGACACGAGCAACACAAACACGTTGTTGTTGTCCACCTGAGAGACCAATGGCCGAATCATGCAAACGATCCTTTACTTCATCCCAAATAGAAGCACGTTGCAAGGCCTTTTCTACTGCTTCATCCAAAACATGTTTATCCTTAACCCCATTGATACGTAGGCCATAGACAACATTTTCGTAGATAGACATAGGGAAGGGATTGGGCTGTTGAAAGACCATACCAATTTCCTTACGCAATTCAACCGTATCGGTACGGGGGCTGTAGATATTGTGACCATTATAGACCACTGATCCAGTTGTTGTCACCTCAGGATTTAGATCGCCCATGCGGTTGATGGCTTTGAGCAGGGTGGACTTTCCTGATCCAGAAGGACCAATCAAGGCCGTTATTTCCTTAGGTTGGAAAGAAAGGGAAACACTATTCAAGGCCTTCTTTTTATTGTAATAAACGGACAGGTCTGACACCTGTAAAATCGCTTCTGACATACCGTTTCCTTTCTAACCAAAGTGTCCCGTTACATAGTCATTGGTTGACTGTAACTTAGCATTTTGGAAAATATTGGATGTCTTATCGTACTCAATCAAATCACCCAAGTAGAAAAATCCTGTGTAGTCACTTGCACGCGCAGCCTGTTGCATACTGTGGGTAACGATGATGATGGTAAAGTCCTTCTTCAATTCCAACATGGTTTCTTCCAGCTGGGCTGTCGCAATCGGATCCAAGGCTGAAGCAGGTTCATCCATCAAGAGGATATCTGGCTTGACAGAGATGGCACGAGCGATACAGAGACGTTGCTGCTGACCTCCAGAAAGCATCAAGGCTGATTTGTGAAGGTCATCTTTGACCTGATCCCAAAGGGCAGCCTGTCTTAGAGAGGTTTCTACAATTTCATCAAGTACTTTCTTGTCCTTAACACCTGCACGTTCATGAGCAAAAGTGATGTTGCGATAGATAGACTTAGCAAATGGATTTGGACGTTGGAAGACCATTCCGATATGCTTGCGCATCTCATAGACATTGATTTCTGGACGGTTGACGTCAATCCCTCGGTAGAGGATTTGACCTGTGACCTTGGCAATATCAATGGTATCATTCATCCGATTGAGACTGCGAAGATAGGTAGATTTCCCAGATCCAGAAGGACCAATCAAGGCTGTAATTTTATTTTTTTCAAATTGCATATCGATGCCCTTGATGGATTCATTTTTACCATAGTAAACATGTAAATCCTTAGTAGAGAGGGCCACTTTTTCTTCAGGGAAAGTGATGATATGCTTTTCATCCCAGTTATATTTTGACATGGCTTCTCCTTTAGGCAGCGGTTAATTTCTTGTGTAAATAGCTTCCGAGTTTGCGAGCTCCAAAGTTAAAAATCAAGATAAAGATGAGGAGCACGGCGGCAGAACCAGCAGATACAATGGTAGCATCAGGAATGGTTCCTTCACTGTTGACCTTCCAGATGTGGACAGCTAGGGTTTCTGCTTGTCGGAAGATTGAGATAGGGCTGGTAACACTGAGGACATTCCAGTTAGACCAGTCAAGGGCTGGAGCGGATTGTCCTGCCGTATAGATAAGAGCGGCGGCCTCACCAAAGATACGGCCAGATGCCAAGACAACACCCGTTACGATACCTGGAAGGGCTTCTGGAATGACGACATGGACCACAGTCTCCCAACGAGAAATTCCAAGGGCCAGACCAGCCTCACGTTGTGTATGGTGAACGTGTTTTAAACTGTCCTCAACATTTCGAGTCATCTGAGGAAGGTTAAAGACTGTCAAGGCCAAGGCACCTGAAATGATTGAAAATCCATACTCAAACTGGACTACAAAGATCAAGTAACCAAAGAGACCCACAACGACTGATGGTAGAGAAGACAAAATCTCAATACAGGTACGAATAAAATTAGTCACAGGTCCTTTTTTGGCATACTCAGCGAGGAAAACACCAGCACCCATAGATAGCGGAACAGAAATGATCAAGGTAATGACCAAAAGGAAGAAGGAATTGTAGAGCTGAATCCCGATACCCCCACCTGCTTGATAAGAGGAGGATTTCCCAGTCAAGAAAGACCAAGAGATATGCGGTAACCCTCTCACCAAGATATAGAGAATCAAGGATGCCAAGATGGCAACGATGATACCCGCGATGGTATAGAGGACAGCTGTTGCAAGTTTATCTAATTTCTTAGCGTGCATAGTTTTTCTTTCCTCTTTCTTTCGTAATCAATTTAATCACACTGTTAAAGGCCAAACTCATCAAGAGCAATACCAAGGCCAGTGACCAGAGAACGTTATTATCAACCGTTCCCATGACGGTATTTCCTATACCCATAGTCAATACAGATGTCAAGGTCGCAGCTGGTGTTGTTAACGAGGTTGGGATAACTGCTGAGTTTCCGACAACCATCTGAATAGCAAGGGCTTCACCGAAGGCACGCGCCATCCCAAAGACCACTGCAGTGAAAATACCTGAACGTGCTGCTTTCAAGGTCACACGCCAGATGGTTTGCCAACGAGTGGCTCCCATAGCTAAACTAGCTTCACGGTAATGACGAGGAACAGCACGCAAGCTGTCTGTTGTCATAAAGGTTACAGTTGGTAGGATCATGACAAAGAGAACGAAAATCCCTGACAAGATCCCAAAACCAGTTCCACCAAAGACGCCACGGACAAAAGGCACCACAACTTGTAAACCGATAAATCCATAGACGACTGAAGGAATACCAACGAGGAGTTCAATGGCTGGTTGCAAGATTTTTGCACCCTTTGGTGAGACTTCGGTCATAAAGACTGCCGCACCAATAGCAAAGGGTGTTGCGATGAGAGCTGATAAAATCGTCACAATAAAGGAACCCAAAATCATCGGAAGGGCACCAAATTGTTTCCCAGAAGGATTCCAAGTTTGTCCAAAAAGGAAATCAAAGATGTTGACCCCATTGACAAAGAAGGTCGATAAGCCTTTTTGGGCTACAAAAATCAAAATCATTGCCACAATGATAACAATCAAAGAAAGGCAAGTGAAGGTCAATCCTTTACCAAACTTCTCAAGCCGAGAGTTCTTTGAAGGAGAGAGTAATTTTTTAGATAATTCTTCTTGATTCATTATTGACCTCCTTCTACTGCTGTAACGATACCTGAAGCATCCTTTTGGACTTTCATTTCATTGATGGAGATATAGCCCATGCCCTTAACAATCCCATTTTGGGCTTCATCTGAGAGAACGAAATTCAGGAATTCAGCAGCTAACTCATTTGGCTGACCAAGTGTGTACATATGTTCATAAGACCACAAAGGCCAGTTGTTGGTCGTTACATTTTCAGACGTAGGCTCATACCCATTCAGTTTCATGCTTTTCACGGAGTCATCTACATAGGCAAAAGCCAGGTAAGAAATGGCTCCAGGTGTTTGGGATACAATGGACTTGACCATCCCGTTAGAATCCTGCTCTTGGCTCTGCATTGCTGCTTGGCCATTCATAACCACCGTATCAAACGTCGCTCGTGAACCAGAACTTGCTGCTCGGTTGATGATTGAAATGGCCAGGTCTTTGCCCCCAACTTCTTTCCAGTTGGTCACTTCACCTGTAAAGATTTTGCGAAGTTGCTCGGTTGTGAGATTTTCAACATCCACTTCCTTGTTTACAATCACTGCAAGACCAGCCACTGCAACCTTGTGGTCTACTAGTGCTGAAGCATCGATTCCTTCTTTTTCCTCTGCAAAGACGTCAGAGTTCCCGATGTCAACTGCTCCAGACTGGACTTGGGATAGTCCTGTACCCGATCCTCCACCTTGAACATTGACTGTTTTTCCGATGTTTCTAGAACCAAATTCATCTGCTGCCGCTTCGACAAGAGGCTGAAGAGCAGTTGAACCAACGGCTGTCATGGATTCTCCACGATCAATCCAGCTAGCGCATCCTGCAAGAGAACCTGCCATCAAAAGAGCTGCAAGAGACATGACGAGCTTTTTTCTTTTTTTCACTGTTATTCTCCTTGAACATAATGATAAATGTTCTGATTTCTTCCGTTTGTCCTGATCATCCAATTATCATCAATGATTATCCCGCTTTATTTTATCTAGTCATTCTTAGGAGCGGACAATTCCATCGTATAATATAAGTAATAATGAAAGACTATCAGAAAAAACTCATACTTCCACTATAACATAGAATAGGCTCTTTGACTAGCTTTTTCACCTGAATCTGAGTCCTTTTGGATAATAATTTTTCAAAACATTTCCCGTTACCTTGGCAAAGCCTAATCCGTTTCCTTGAACCACAACTTGGTACCAGCCATTTGGTCGAGCTTCAGACAATTGAACGGTCTCACCAGCCACATATTTTACAAAATCCTCATCATTGATTTCGACACTTTGAAGTACTTGACTTGGTTTCAAGGCTAAACCGAGAGCAAAGCTTGGTTCGAAGCGTTTCTTCTTAAAAGTACCCAGATGGAGCCCATTTCTAGCAATTTTGAGTTTCCCTAGATCCGGTAGCATCTCTGGCAGGAGATAGAGTTGATCTCCAAAGGTCTGCAAGATACCAGTTAGATTGACTCTCAAGTGTTTTTGGGCAAATTCTTGCCACAAGGCCAGCTGTTCCCGACTGAGATTGCTTTTGCTAGCTGTGAATTTAGGTGCGGGATTTTGTCCCTTAAACTGCAAGTGGGCAACAAACTGACCTTCTCCCTTGAAATGATGAGGATACATCCGTGCTGTTTCAGGAAGATCCATTCCTGCTACCATACCGTTCACATGCTCAACTGGAAGCAATTCAAATGCATAAGTATCAAGTAACCAGTGGACGATTTCTTCATTTTCCTCTGGTGCCCAAGTACAGGTCGAATAAACTAAACGGCCACCTTCAGCAAGCATGGTCACTGCATCTTCTAAAATTTCTCTTTGGAGACTAGCGCATTGACTAGGATAATCAGTACTCCAATAATACATGGCATCTGGCTGCTTACGAAACATCCCTTCACCCGAGCAAGGTGCATCAAGGACAATCACATCAAAGTAACCTTTAAAAACCTTGGCCAAGCGGTCAGCAGATTCATTAGTCACAACAACGTTTGTCGCTCCAAATCGCTCCATATTTTCCACTAAAATCTTAGCACGCTTACTTGAAATTTCATTGGAAACAAGGACTCCCTGATTAGCCAGATAAGCTGCTAGTTGAGTGGATTTTCCACCTGGTGCTGCAGCCAAGTCCAAGACCTTCATACCAGGACTTGGTTGAGCCACCTGGGCCACCATTTGGGCTGCAGGCTCTTGCGAATAAACGAAACCTGTCACGTGCTCTGGTGACTTTCCAGAAACCTTACCATAATACCCCCAAGGTGTATTTGGAATAGCATCTGCAAACGATAACTGACTTTCTTTTAAGGGATTGACCCGAAAAGCCGAAACTGCTTCTTGTTTAAAAGAGGCAAGAAAGTCTCTTGCCTCGTCTTCTAGTATCGCTTCATATTTTTCAACAAATCCTTCTGGAAATTGCATTTAGTTTTCTTTCCTTTCGTAGATATAAGACTGAATCTCTTCTTGCATCTCGATTGGCACCATCATGACAGGCTGACGCGTTTTAAAATCAGCGGGCTCACCCGATACCGTAAGAAGACGATAACCCAGACTTTCCCCTAAGATACTGGCCGCAGCGTAATCCCATGGCTGCAGGTAGGTAATGTAGGTCAGAAGTCGACCTGATAAAACTTTGGCAAAACTAATGGCCGCACTGCCGTAGACACGGACTCCCAACGCTGCTCGACCCAAATCACCCAACCCCCACTCATTGCTTTCAAACATACCTGAGTTACCGGCAACTAAAAATTCTTGAAGAGGTTTCTTTTTAAAAGTCGGTAAGGGCTCATTATTACGACAAGGAGGAAAGGCACCACCACCATGGTAACAATCACCTTTCATGACATCATAGATGATGCCAAATTTGCCCACACCATTCTCAAAATAAGCCAACATAACGGCAAAATCTTCCTGCTGGGCAACAAAGTTATTGGTACCGTCAATGGGATCAATCACCCAAACACAACCTTGACCGACTGCAGCACGTAAACAACCCTCTTCCGCGCAAATCAAGTCCTCAGGATAGGAGGACTTGATCCGATCAACCAAGAGTTGCTGAACCTCCTTGTCCAAACGTGTCACCAAGTCAGTAGGGGAAGACTTGCGCTCAACCTGTAAATCTTCTTTCATGTGAGCCAAAATATAGGCAGCAGCTTCCTGCACAATCTGTTTGGCAAATTCAAATTTAGTTTCCAAGAGAAATCTTCCCTTCTCTTTTTTCTTTTGCTAATTGAACTGCATGATAGAAGGAATAACCGCTAGCCGTCTCAAATTCGCGACCTAAGCGCTTTTCTTCACTTTTGCTCGGAACGACTGACTTAAATTCCTTGTAAGACTCTAGCAGTTTTTTAGCTTCTACCTTATCTTCATAGGCGGCTTCAACATCATTAAAAAAAGAAAGCACTGAAGCAAGTTCTTCAGTGCTCCACGACAAATCTAGTGGGTAACTATACTGTTTGTTCATCTATCCTATACCAGCTCTCAATGTTGCTTCTTTCAATTCTTGTTTACGGTAACTACGAGGGAGAAAAGCACGAATCTCATCTTCATTAAAACCGATCTGCATGCGTTTGGTATCTATAATAATTGGGCGACGCAAAAGACTAGGATATTGCTCAATCAACTGAAGCAACTCCGATACCGAGATACTCTCTACATCAATATCTAATTTTTGGAAGATTTTTGAACGAGTTGAAATGATGTCATCAGTACCATTTTCGGTCAAGGAAAGAATATGTTGTAATTCTTTTCTTGTTAAAGGACTAGTCATAATATTATGCTCTTGAAAGGGCACTTTATGCGTCTCTAACCAAGCCTTTGCCTTACGACATGATGTACAACTCGGTGATAAAAATAGTGTAATCATGCTTTTCTCTTCTTTAATCTATACTTGCTATTTCTATTATACAAAAAAATAAAGCGCTTGACTAGGTATTTTTAGAAAAAAAGCCTATTTTTTCATAGAAAATAGACTGTTTTCTGTAAAAATCACCTGTTTTACAAATTTATCTTTAGGATAACCTAACAATATATAGGGAGTGGAGTAACTTCTCTCGTTTTTTATTAAAAATACAGAATTTTATCTACTTTTTCCTTGAAGCTTTAGCAAGAAGGAAACCAAACATTCCTTCATACAAGGCAAAGAAAAGTAAAAAGGCATGGAGGAAGAAAGTCTCTGGTAAAATCAGAATAACTCGATCCTTTGCTGGATCAAAAAGCCAGGTATCGTCTCCCACAAAGAGAATCTGATGGAAAAGAGTAAAGAATTGCTCAAAACCAATCAACACTCCTACAAGCCCAATGATCAGAGGCAATAGTACTAAAGTCAAGATACTTTTACGATATAGTGCTAAAAAGCCTTTTTTGACAATCTTTTTAACAAAGAAATAGAAACTTGGAAGTGTCACCAAAGTGACCAGCTGAACCAAGTGGAAGAGATTCTTCACCACCGCAAAGTGGTGTAAACCAGCCGCTGACGAACGGAAATCTGGCATCTCTAAGACCTGACTAAAGGGATTGGTCAGGTAATTCATCAAGATATGAAAATTGTACTGAATGGTTTCGGGCTTTAGATAGACTCGATCCGCTAAGTTCAGCCACTGAATCTCCATAGGATAGAAAATCCATGCCAGATAAATGGTTAAGAGAATAGAAATGGAAAGGAGAAAAAGCATACTTCCCCAAAAAGTCAGTTTAGTTCTCATCAAAATTCCACTCCGCAAGGCTAGACACCACATGAGTTGGTGCGATTGGCAGGTCCGCTACTTCTTCTGCCTTGGTAAAACCTGTCGTCACCAAGAGAGTTGGAATGCCATTGTCAATCCCTGCTCGGATATCTGTCAGGTAATTGTCTCCAACCATGAGCAATTCTTCTCTTTTCAAACCTAAGTGCTCAACCGCCTTGTCCATGATGATAGCATTTGGTTTCCCAATATAAACTGGTTTTACTCGTGTTGCTACTTCAAGAAGTGTAATTAGTGAACCAGCACCTGGCAAAAGACCACGTTCCGTCGGGATATTGAGGTCAGGGTTGGTTCCGATAAAGTGAGCACCCTTTTGGATAGCTAGAGTTGCTGTGGCAAATTTTTCATAGTCGACTTGCCAGTCCAGTCCAACTACCACATAGGCAGGATTTTCCTTGTCTTCGACATAACCAGCTGCCTGAATGGCATCCTTGAGTCCTGCTTCTCCGATGACATAGACTGTCTTTTCCAGTCCCAAGTCATTCATATAGTCGATGGTTGCCAAAGTTGCCGTGTAGACAGTTGATAGAGGCGTATCAATATTAAAATTTTGAACCAACATCTCTTGAACACTCTCTGGAGTTCGGGTTGTATTGTTGGTTACAAAGAGATAGGGAATTTCTCGCTTCTGCAATTCATGCACAAAAGCCTCTCCCGCGGGAATCCGGTCTTTCCCTTTGTAAATGGTCCCGTCTAAATCAATTAAATAACCTTTATATGTCATCTCTCTTTAGTCCTTTTTTATTTCTTGCCAAGTAATCATAGCTTGGGCATTGATCTCGCTATCACTGATAATCTCATGCTTGCTTTCTAGTCCCTTGAGTTCATACGCTGAAGCAATCATGCCACCTGGCCGCACTTCTTTGACATACTTGAGATTGATTTTCTTTGGAATGTACTTGGTTAGAAAATCGGCACCCATGACCTCAAAAATCCAGTCTAGGTATTTACTATTATTGACATGACCATTCATATCCAAATCGTAAAAACGAACATGGTAGTCTTTACTGATTGGATCTTCTAGATTTACATACTTTGGCCCACGGATGAGTTTTTTATCAAACTCAGACTGGTAAGGCGCAACAATCTCCGGTTCGACAGCATGGACTTTCCGACTATCTCTGTCCATGAGAACAAAGGTTGCTACCATGCGAATGATTTCTTGACCTGCTTCATCATAGATAGTGAAACGCCGGTAGCAAAAAAGACGATTGTAAGTCAACGCTTCTGTTTCAATCGTAATCTCTTCAGCAAAGCGAGGCAAGCGAACCACATCAATCGCATAGTCTGTAATAATCCAGACCAGATTGTAACGCTCCAATACGTCCTTGTCGCTAACTCCCAGTTCAATCGACTGCATACCTGATACTTGCAGGGACAGCAAAATCACATCTGGAAGTTTGATATGACCGTTCATGTCCGCCATATCAAAAGGAATTTTCATTTTCATTTGATAAGTTAAGCCCATTGTTCTACTCCAAAATAAATCGTTCTGCTACAGTGTCTCCTAAAAAGAGACCTCTCTTTGTCATTCGGACACGATCACCATCGATCTGCATAAGACCTTGTTGAACCAAGTCTCTGATGATTTCGCCATAAAGTCCATCAAAAGACCGTTCGAATTTTTCCTCAAATCGCGCCATGGAAACCCCAGATTTCTTGCGGAGGCCTAGGAACATTTCTTCTTCCATCTGCTCCCTTTGACTCAGGTGTTCTTCTGTAATCCGAGCATTTCCTGCCTCTACCGCATTGAGATAGTGGCGGATAGGACCGTGGTTTTTATAACGTACCCCATTGACATAACCTGAAGCACCCGCACCGATACCATAATACTCGGCATTATCCCAGTACATGAGATTGTGGCGACTTTCAAATCCAGGCTTAGAGAAATTCGAAATCTCATAATGCTCAAAACCAGCTCGCTCAAGCTCTGCGATGATGTACTCAAACATCTCCGCTTCCAGTTCCTCCTTGGGCAGGGGCAGTTTCCCACGACGCATACGGTTCATAAAGACCGTATGATTCTCCAAAATCAAGCTATAAAGGCTCATATGAGGAATATCAAGCGAAATGGCCTTAGCCACATTTTCCTTGACCTGATCCATGGTCTGACCGGGAAGAGCGTAGATCAAGTCGATGGAGATATTGTCAAAACCAGCCAATTTAAGACGGTCGATATTTTCATAAATATCCTTCTCCAAATGACTGCGCCCAATCTTTTTCAGCATTTTGTCATCAAAGGTCTGCACACCGAGTGAAACACGATTGACTGGCGACTGTTTCAAAACCGCAATCTTATCCACGTCTAGATCTCCTGGATTGGCCTCAATGGTCAACTCTTCTAAGACTGACAAGTCCAAGTTTTTGGTCAAGCCATTCAAGAGCACTTCTAGTTGCGGAGCTGACAAAGCTGTTGGTGTCCCACCTCCAATATAGAGAGTTCGCAACTTTTGGATATCATAAGAACGAAACTCTTCTAGCAGATGCTCCAAATAACTATCTACTGGTTGATTCTTAATAAACACCTTTGAAAAGTCACAATAATAACAAATCTGTGTGCAAAAGGGGATATGCACATAGGCTGACGTTGGTTTTTTCTGCATAGTATTTATTATACCACAAAGACTGCTTTCCAGATAAAAATCACCATCTCCAGAACCAGAGATGGTGATACCTTATACTTCAGTAATATCAATGATGATTTCTTCTTGGTCTTCAGCAACATCGGGAGTTGCTGACTGTTCTTGCCATTGCTCCTTGAGATTGTTAAAGGTTTCTTTTGATACTTCCGTCGCTTGTCGTGCACATGTTTTGGCTTGATCAAGGACACTTTCAAAAGTAATTTCACCAGATTCTACTTGTTCCTTTGTTCTCAGCACAAAGTCCGTTGCTTGTTCTTTCACTTCTGTCAATTTCTCACAGACTTGCTCTTTGGCATATTCTGGATCTTCTCTCAAATCATCTAGAAAATCTTGAGCTTGACTGCAAACTTGCTTGCCCTTGTCACTGGTTAAGAACAAGGCCAAAGCTGCACCTGATACAGTTCCTAAAAGGATAGAGGATAGTTTTCCCATGAGATTTCTCCTTTTTTATTTTTTGAAAAATTTACTTGCAACACGAAGAGCTGACAAGCCTGCACCTGTTTTAATGGTCTTTGAACCAGCAGATGAAGCTTTTTTGCCTAAAACACGTGCATGTTGGTTGAGGTCAGATACTGACTCAGATAAGTCAGCCACCGCCGTAAAGAGTGGATCAATCGTCGCAACTTTGATATTGATATCGTCAACCAAGACATTAACTTTTACCAACAATTCATTGGTATGATGTAAGGTAACATCTACATCTGAAGACAAGGTTTTGATGGTTTTCTCCGTCTCATCAATCATTCGACCTGCTTTTTGAATCGTGATTGTCAAATAGACTAAACAGACAATCAAAGCAATCGCAACAAGTATATATGCAACTTCTAACATTTATTTTTCCTCCTCTGTATAATAGAAAGGGGCTTTCTTTCGATTTTGATAAAGTATGATAAAAATACCGAGTCCGATAAGGATAACTGATAACCATTGGGAAACTCGCAGACCAAAGAACATGAGACTATCCGTCCGCATCCCTTCGATGATCATACGACCAAAGCCATACCAAATCAAGTAGAAAGCAGTAATATGACCACGTCTGATTTCCTTGAATTTTCGTCTAAAAATCAAGATTAAAGCAAATCCAATTAGATTCCAAACCGACTCATATAAGAAGGTCGGCTGACGGTAGCTACCATCAATGTACATCTGGTCACGAATGAAGCCTGGCAAATAATCCAGACTATCTACTGCTGCACCGTAGGCTTCTTGGTTAAAGAAGTTCCCCCAGCGCCCTAAACTCTGGGCAACCATGACGCTCGGTGCTGCAATATCTAAGAAATCCCAAGTATTAATCAGCTTTCTATCTGCAAAGATATAAAGGACAATAGCGCCCGCTATCAAACCTCCATAAATGGCCAAACCACCATTCCAGATGGCAATGATTTCACCTGGATTTTGCAGATAATAATCTAAACGAAAGAGTACGTAGTATAGTCTAGCACCTAAAATAGCTACCGGAAAAGCAATCAGGATAAAATCCAAAATATCATCTGACAGGATTTTCTTTTTAGGAGCTTCTTTCATGGCAAGATAAACTGCTAAAACCAAACCAGCTACAATACACAAAGCATACCAACGAATAGCAAAGGGGCCAATTTCAAATGCGACTGGATTAATCATGTTTCACCTCATTTTGAGCGATTAGATTTGTCAAGCGTTCTTCAAATAAACGCGTCGCATCAAAGCCCATTTCTTTAGCACGATAGTTCATGGCAGCTGCCTCAATAACAACGGAGATATTGCGTCCTGTTTTTACTGGGATGCGGATACGCGGAATCGTTACACCAGAAACTTCGAGTTCTTCGGCATTGTTTCCTAGACGGTCAAAGGTCTTATGCGTATCATAATTTTCCAAATAAACTGCTAGCTGAACTTGTGAAGAATCTTTTACAGCACTTGCACCATAGAGACTCATGATATCGATAATCCCAACTCCACGAATCTCAAGTAAATGCTTCAAGATTTCAGCAGGTTCGCCCCAAAGAGTCATCTCATCCTTAGAATAAATATCTACACGATCGTCTGCTACTAGACGGTGTCCACGTTTCACAAGCTCAAGACCTGTCTCGCTCTTACCGATACCACTATCCCCTTGGATCAAGACACCCATGCCATAGATATCCATCAAGACACCATGCACGCTAGTACGTTTAGCCAAACGGGAATCAAGGTAGCTAGAAAGTTCTCCAGATAAACGACTGGTTGCAGTTCGACTGGTTAAAATCGCAATCTTGCATTCCCTAGCAGCCCTCAACATTTCCTCTGGCACTACCAGACCACGAGCCACGATAACCGCAGGTGTTTCAGGTAGAAACATTTTCTTCAAAACTTGATAACGGTTCTGGGCAGGCATGGCAACTAAATAGGACCACTCCTTCATCCCTAACAGCTGAATCCGTTCTGGTGTATAGTAATCAAAATAGCCCGTCATTTCAAGACCAGGTCTCATAATGTCCGCAGTATTGATTTCTTTTTCAAGTAATTCGCCTTCACCATAGACAATATCTAGTCTGAGTTTTTCAATGACATCTCTTACTAAAACCGACATAGTTTCCTCCTTCAATCGAGTTCTCCCTACTATTATATCAGATTGTAGGTGGAAGTTTCCTTTTTTTGCAGGATTTACAGTATTTATTTGATGTTGCTTGGAAAAAGATTTGACTAGGAAGTCTTTTCGTACTCTTTTAAATCAACCGAGACAAATCTACTGCAAATCGGTCAACGTCTATCACCAAGTCCCTTCCAGATTTTTCTAAGTAAATCCTTGGAAGACCTTTTGTTAGTATTCTATTTGCATCAGCCATATCTCGAGGATAGGTATAGAACTGTTGACCTTTTGGAAACTGATTTTGGACTTGCCATTCTTCAAACTCCTTCAAAAAAGTCTTATGAGATGGCATGCTGACTTCTTCAAACAAAGAATAGTCAAAAAATCGTATCAATCGATATAGACCATGAATCTCATCCGCAAAGCACTTATCAATCTTTTCATAAGGGTAACCTCGTCTCTGATAAGCTTGGCATAAGTTTTGTAAGGACTCGCTTAATGCAACTGCATCTTTTCTTGCCAAACTTATAAAATACCGAACAGAAAATTCTTCCATACCAGTTCGTTTTTTCTTCTCTAAAAACTGTTGTGCACGCAAGAGAGACTCGGATAATCTTTCTTCATCTTGATAATAAAGAGCGTATAAAAGATTCATCACATTTTCTGGATAATAGGTTCCTTTCAACAAGGGTAAATCTTTGGGGATGAATGATGGAATGACTGAAAAATCGTTACAAGCAAAAGAGGTAAACAAGCCTTTCAAAATTCCATCTGTATAAATGGTTCCACTTGCCAACAAACCGCCTCTCAGCAGCTCGGTTCTTCCTGTTTGCCATAGCGCATTGTTTAACTGTGTATAATCCCCACCTAAAAACGCAGCATAATAAGCAAAATATTTAATATCATCTAGCAATAAGCTACTGTACAATTTAACCCTTAAAACCTTGTCAGACAATACTTTTGAATCGGTTAAATACTTTTCAAAAATTCTTTGGTTTGACTCTTCAAATTCCTTCCAATCTATCGGATCAGCACAATAACCCCAATCTTCCAAGTGATTTTCACGCATCTTTTGATATTCTTTTATATACTCTTTCATAAGAATTTGTTCCTCTAAATACTATGCAAAAAAAGACTAGACAAGTCTAGCCTTTCATTTCAAATTAGAATTTTTTACGTTTACGAGCTGCTTCTGATTTACGTTTACGTTTTACAGAAGGTTTTTCATAGAATTCACGTTTGCGTGTTTCTTGAAGAGTACCAGCTTTAGTAACCGCACGTTTGAAACGACGAAGTGCATCGTCAAGAGATTCATTCTTACGTACTACTGTTTTAGACATTTTTTTCACTCCCTTCAAGTTCAAGATCTATTCCATTTTACACGCAAAATGAATATTTGTCAAGGGAAAACTGACATAAACTTATATTATCTTCCCTTTTCTTTTTAAAAGGGACAACGTATTAGAATAGATGTCATAATAGCGAAAAAAATTATTTTAATCCTGTTCAGAAACAACTTTTATTTCTTTATCATTTACAATAACAGCTTGTAAATTGTTCATTCGCATTAAGTCGAGCTGCTTTTTATAGGTTTCAAAGGTCTTCTTGCTACTATCAGTAAAAGGCTCCTCACCATAATGTGGAAGGATGTAAAACTCCACTTCATTCAATCCCGTTGTATCCGATAACTCTTTCGCTACCGTCTTGTCATCCATGAGCTTATTGTAGTCAATATCCTTGGCAGTAATGATAGCCCCTGCTGATTCCCCCACATAGATCAGCCCATCTCTTATTTGTTCTTTGATAAGAGATAGGAGTTGTTTTTTCTTTAATTCTTGTAATAAATAAAATGTATTCCCGCCAGAGATATAAAGAATTTTGCTTTGGAAAATCTTTGCCTGTGCAGTTTCTCGATCACAAGAAGCAATATCTAGAACCTCTATCTCAAATCCTAAATCTTTGAATGTTTGCTGAGCCTCATCGATATAGGCAGTATAATCCTCTTTGTTCCCAGCGGTAGGAATAAATAAAACCTTGTTTTCTAGATTCTTTTCCTTTGCATAATCGCTAAAAAGCTTTTTGACTCCAGCAAAGTATGAACATAAAAATAATTGTTTCATGATTGTACCTCCATTAATGTTTAACAATTTTATAAAGGATCCACGATCCCTTTCTTTGACTAGTTATAAGCTCAAGCCCTATTAACAACAAGAATCGTCTAAATGCTTCTTCGCTTTGGACCTCTGGTAAAAAGTAAGACAACTTATTATATTCACAAGCCAGTAAGAGCATCCCGTCTGATTTGAGTATTCTTCGAAGTTCCATAAAAGAAGCCTCTAGGTCTCGCCAATGAAAATGAGTTTGAAAGGCTGTGATTAAATCAACACTTTCATCAGAAAAGCCTGTCTCCCTAACGTCTCTTCGTTCAAAATTTAGATTAGTCATCTCTATCTGTTTGGCTTGAGCTATTGCAGTATCTGAAATATCGATTCCAGTTATGGTACTTTGCGGAAAAGTTTCTTTCAGTAGGATGGTTGAACGGCCATTCCCAACTCCTACATCTAAGATTGCAGGGTAAAATGTCCTATCCAGATGACGAATTGCCCATACAAACATGGGGAGATAGGCTCTATTCCACAATTTCATCATTCGTTTTCCTAGAAAGCCCGAAGGATTCTTTGATTGCTGAATTAAGCGACTAAACAGAAACATTACAAGTAAAAAACAAATAAAACCAATTATATAAATCAAAGTTCAAGCCTCCCTGTATAGCTATATTATACCACTTTAGTAAAATTGTGAATAATTGATGCAGAATAATTAAACGATTTTCAAACCAATTACCAAAAAAAGAGAACCAATTGGTTCTCTTTTTCTGTTAGACTGACATCTTCTTAGATAGCAATGAATGTAATCATTTCAATCAAGTATCTAAAACAACTTATTAGATGACTTTCACCACTAATTATTCTTCCTCAGATTTTTTTCTTTGAGCTAGAGAAATTAATCCCATACCTGATAAAGCAGCCAATAGACCAGCTGTCAAGTGAGATGTCTCCTCAGAACCCGTATTTGGAAGAGTTTTAGTAGTTCTTTCTTCTGTAATACCTTGTTGTTCTGGATTTTCAACTACAGGAAGTTCTACTACTGTTGGAGTATAGAATCCTGAAATGATATTTCCATTGCGATCTTTACGGATCACTTTCACACCTTTGGCTTGTCCTACAAAGTCTGCCTCAGGGGTAAAGGTGACGGTGCCATCTGGTGAGATTACATAAGTTCCTTCACCTGGAACGACTTTTTTAGTTGTTCCATCTTCAAAGGTTGGCGGAACTGTCAGATCGACATCACCTGTAAAGTTTAGTTTACCAGTCTGAGTTTGACCTTTAAGACCTTCTGATGTCGCATCAATCACTTGTGTTTGTCCAAGGACAGTTGGTGTGTAATGAGCAGTAACTACATTTCCATACATATCCAAACGTTTCACAACCAATCCTTTAGCTGTACCAACAAAGTCTGGTTCTGGAGTAAAGGTAATCTTACCATCTTTATCAATTGTATAACTTCCTTCACCCGGAACAACCATAGTCGTACTACCATCCTCAAATGTTGGTGGAACTGTACTATCGATATGTCCTTCAAACGTTGGGGTTGCCATTTGTGGTTGGCCTTTTGCTCCTGTAGAAGCCGTATCATGACCAGTAGATGGATCTACAACTGTTGGACGATAGGTCGCAGTCACTTGAGTACCGTTCTTATCAACGCGTTTGACTGTTACTGGATCTGGTTTACCGACAAACTGCTTGTCTGGGGTAAATGTTACTGTTCCATCTGGCGCAATGGTGTAAGTTCCTTGACCTGGAATCACTTTTTCAGTTGATCCATCTTCAAATGTTGCTGCCACAGTTTCATCGATTGGAACCAGTGGGTCACCACCTTGGAAGCTTGGGGTACCTGTTTGAACAAGTCCCTTAATGTTAACTGAAGAAGTACCTTTACCAGTTGGTGTTACTTTCGTAAACTCTGGACTGTAAGTCGCAGTGACTGGAGTTCCGTTCTTATCTACGCGTTTGACTGTGACTGGAGTTGGGTTTCCGACAAACTGTTTGTCCGGGGTGAAGGTTACAGTTCCGTCTGGCGCAATCGTGTAAGTTCCTTGACCTGGAATAGACTTCTCTTTACTTCCATCTGCGAAGGTTGGCTCTACTGTTTCATCAATCGGAACCAATGGATCACCACCTTGGAAGCTTGGAGTTCCTGTTTGTGGAACACCCTGAGGGCCAGT